>JANPLC010000097.1:0-7010 GCA_031426335.1 Planctomycetota bacterium | reverse complement strand
ACCGTTTGGTGCTCAACATGGCCTACGGCCATGCCTCCGCGCCAAACGGTCCGTCTTCCTTGCCTCGCTCGACGATGGCCGGGCTCGCTACGCAGTTGATTTTGAAACCACTCCTCAATGCACCGGCTTGCGTCGTCGCCCGTGAGCGCATGACATGAGCGCCATGCCGCAGCCGCCAGGATTCGAACAGCGTGATGACCAGAACGACCGCGCTCTGCGGCCGAAGCGTCTGGCGGATTTCACCGGTCAGACCGCGGTGACGCGCAATCTTAGCCTGGCCATCGCTGCGGCGATCCAGCGCAAGGAACAACTCGACCACGTGCTGTTGTCCGGTCCGCCCGGTCTCGGCAAGACCACCTTGGCGCATATCATGGCGGCGGAGATGGGTGCGGAGATCCGCGAGACCTCTGGTCCGCTGCTCGACAAACCTGGGGATCTCGCCGGACTGCTGTCGACGCTCAAAGCCGGCTCGGTGTTGTTCATCGATGAAATCCACAGCCTCAAACGCGTGGTCGAGGAATACCTCTACTCGGCGATGGAGGACTTCCGCATCACCATTCAGCTCGGTGAGGGGGCCGCGACGCAGACGCTGACGTTGACGTTGCCACCCTTCACCCTGGTCGGCGCCACCACCCGCGAAGGTCAGCTCACCGCGCCGTTCCGATCACGTTTCGGCATCCGCGAGCGGCTCGACCTGTACAGTGATGACGAACTGCAACGTATCCTCGTGCGCTCCGCCCAGCTGCTGAACGTCGGCGCCGACGCCGCCGGGCTGGGCATGATCGCCCGCCGCAGCCGTGGCACGGCGCGCTATGCCAACAACCACCTGCGGCGCATTCGCGATCTGGCGCAGGTACACCACGGCAATCGCATCGATGAAGCGGTAGCCGCTGAAGGCCTGCGCATGCTTGGCATCGATGACGCCGGGCTGACCGAACTCGACCGGCGCATCCTCGGTTGTCTGGCGACGCATCGACGGCCGGTCGGCCTCAAGACCATCGCCGTCACGGTGGGTGAGGACGAAGCCACCATCGAGGACATCTACGAACCGTTCCTGATCCAGAGCGGCTACCTGATCAAGACTCCCTCCGGTCGGGTGGTGACGGTGAAGGCCTACCAGCACCTCGGCCTCACGCCGCCGGCGGACGGTGGCCCGGATGTCCAGCAGCGCTGGATCTGACCAACCTCGCATTTCCGCATTTCCGCACTTCGCACTTCGCACTGTTCCATTCAGCTCATTGGCCCGTGATGTGCCATGTTCTGCTGCTGACAGCTGGTGATGTGGTGCCGTGTAGCATCCCTCGCCAGCGGCGAGGCAGGTTCCCACACCTGCAGAAGGGGGCGTCGTAGCCATGAACACCGCAGCACCATCCCAACCGCCGTCGATGGAGGAGCTCGTGCGCGCCATCTCGGAAGAAGCCACGGCCCCGTCGGGGCTCGTGCCGGTGTTCATGCACCTGCCCAGGCCTCGCCCGCTCGGCCGGGTGTTGGTCATCGGCACCGTCCTGATGATCGTGGTCATGGCGGCGTTGCTGATGGTGCTCACGCGTCATGTCCAAGGCCTGATGGCCGACATCCGGCAACGTGAAGCACTGTTGGCCAATCCACCGTTGCCGCCCTTGCCGGCGAGCGCGCGCCTCTTGGATTCGTCGACCTTCGCTATCGAGCTCGCCAGCCGTCCAGATCACCAGGGGCGCTTGCATGCCGCCCGTGCGCAGGCATTGGTCGAGGCCGGACGCCCGTTGGAGGCCATCGAGGGCTTTGCCATCGCCAGCCGCCTGAGCGACGCGCCGTTGGCCGCGGCCGATCGCATCGCGCTGAGTGACGCGTTGCTCGCCACTGGGCGAGCGGATGACGCGCGTGCGCTGCTACTGGGGATCGATCCCACCCGCCTCGACGAAGCCCAGCGCGTGCGCAGCAACGACATCCTGGTCCGCGTGGCTATGGCGCAGTGGGGTGTTCAGCAGCAACGATTGCGCCCTGCCCCGGTCCCGTGAATTGATGCCTTGACCGCCCATCGGTTCCTAAGGCTTTGTTGAAAAGTAACTTAGGACTAAATCAGGAGGCCGACTGAGAGCCCAGAATATAATACGTCTTGACGATATTTGTTCGAACATATGATTTCCGCCATGGCCGGACGTCTCCTCATCGAACTCAAGCAGACCAAGCCCTTTCGCTCGCGGGAGGACGAGGCCTACCTCAACCTGATCCGCACCACCGAGCTGCTGCGGCGTGAGGCAATCGAGCTGTTCAAGCCGCATGACCTCACTCAATCCCAGTACAACGTCCTGCGCATCCTGCGCGGCGCGCTGCGCGAAAGCGATCCGCAGAACCACGCACGCACCTGCGGCGACATCGCGTCGCGACTGGTGACGTTCGAACCGGACGTCACCCGGCTGCTCGACAAACTCGAACGTCAGGGGCTGATCATCCGTGAGCGCGATGTCGCCGACCGTCGCGTGGTGCGTTCACGCATCACCGACAAGGGCCTGACACTCCTGAGCGACCTCGATGAGCCGATCGCCGAGGTCCAGCGCCGTCGCCTCGGGCGCCTGGGCGAGGAACGCCTCGCCACGCTTATCGACCTGCTGGAAGACCTCCGTAGCTGAATCTTCACGTTTCATCACACGATGCCCACCGGCGGCGGGTGGTCATCGCCACCACTGCCGCTCTATCACCAAGGAACTCAATCATGCGTCTTCACTACCTCATCCCCACCATCGCCTTGTCCGTGGGCTTCGCCCTGGCCCCGGCCTCGGCGTACACCGCCGACACTTACAGCGTCGACCCGGTGCACACTGCGGCCTTGTTCAAGGTCAAACACGTCGGCGTCAGTTATACCTATGGCCGCTTCAACGACGTCAGCGGCACCATCACCTTCGACGCGGCGAATCCCGCGGCGTCCAAAGTCGACATCACCATCCAAGCCGGCAGCGTCGATACGCACAGCGAGAAACGCGACGCCCACCTGGCCAATCCGGATTTCTTCGACGCGAAGCAGTTCCCGCTGCTGAAGTTCGTCAGCACCGCGTTCAAGAAAGTCGACGACAGCACCTTCGACGTCGCCGGCGACTTCACCATGCACGGCGTGACCAAGCCGATCACCATCAAGACGGTGAAGATCGGCGAGGGCAAGGATCCGTGGGGTGGCTACCGCATCGGTTTCGAGAGCACCTTCACCATCAAGCGCAGTGATTTCGGCATGACCAAGATGATGGAAGCGGTCGGCGATGAGGTAACGGTGACCTTCGCCACCGAAGGCATCAAAAAGTAAACGAGACGCGCGTGGGATAATTCCCACACGCAGCGATAGAAATCGGCCCCGCATCATCGTACGGTGATGCGGGGCATCTGTGCAGGAGTCCGCCATGATCGACCAACGTGAGATCCTCTGGGGCGTGCTCGCGCCACCCGTGTTGATGGCCATCGGGATGGCCGCCACGGCGTATCTGCCGATCACTCGGCGTTTTCTTTCCACCGGCGCACTGCTCGCGCTGGTGTTCGGTTTGTCGCAGCTCGGTTTCCGCGGCTGGGTGTTGCCGGGAAGCGATGTGCAGAACTGGCCGGCGTGGATCGCGTTTGCGGGTGGACTCATCACGCTGTGCTCCGCCTGCGGGCAGGGACCGTTGCTGTGGCGTGTCTCTGTGCGCCTTGCCATCACCGGTATCGCGACGTGGTTGTTGCTGCGGCCTTTGCTCCAGAGCAGCGGCGAGGTCATCGCCTGGATCGGTGGTTCGGCCGTTGCGTGGACGGCACTCATCCTGGTTTGGGAACGTGCGCATGCTGCCACGTCGTCAGGTGTATCGGTCACCGCATTGACCGCGCTCGCTGGATTCAGTGCGGCGAGTCTGCTGCTGTTCAATTGTATGACCCACGCGCAATACGCAGGAATTCTGACGGCGGCACTGACTGCCGCCCTGGTGCTGACTTGGTGGCGGCCTGCATGGTACGCAGCGGCTGGTCCAGTGACCGTGACGGCGCTGGTGTTGCCGACGTTGTGGCTGCTCGGCCAACGTTACGCCGACCTGCCGTTGTGGGCGGTGCCGTTGCTGGCGCTGGCCGGGCTTGCGCCGCTGGTCTCCAATCTCGGAGTGGTCCGCACTTGGCCGGCATGGAAACGTGTGACCGCAACGGCCCTGGCCACGCTGGTAGTGGTTTCTCCGTTACTGATCTGGGGCGTGATTACCTCAATCAAAGCGTCGAGCGAACCGGGCTACGGTTACTGAGGCACTACTTGCCAGTCATCCCCTGGGTGGGCATCATCACCGATCGCCCAGGAACCCATGCCGATGTCGCGTACGCCGCTCAATTCTCGTGCTCTCACCGACGGCAAAGATCGTACGCCCATGGGCAGTCGCGTGATCCGCGACAAGACGCCGGTCAGCAATCGGGTGCTCAACAGCAAGATCCAGGACGCGTCGGTTGATCAGCAACTGCTGGACGTGCTGCGCAGCCTGAATCTGGCGGTAGCGGCGGTCGCGCAGGCCCGCGACAAACGCTATATCGACCCCAACGCCAAGCTGACGCCGCAGGTCGCAGTGCAGGCGCTCCTGTACCTCAAAGATGCGGCGCACCAGCTCGACCAGCTGCGGCGCAACCTGGCGCCCTGATTCGCGCTCACTTCGCCAGTTCGGCAATCACGCCGGTGGAATCGGCGAACGACTCGGCCATCACCCCCATGCATTGGAACATCGACAGGTAGAGATTCGCGAGTGGGGTCTTGTTCGGCAGGTTGATCCGTCGGCCTGGCTTGAGCACGCCGCCGCCTTTGCCGGCAAGCAGCACGGGCAGGTCTTCGCGACCGTGGCCATTGCCGTCATTGAGGCAGCCGCCCCAGAAGACCATGCTGTTGTCCAACAGACTGCCGCCGTTGTTCTCTTTGATCGCCTTCATGCGATCCAGGAGATAGGCAACCTGTTCCGCATGCCAAATGTTGATGCGGCGGTATTGCTCAAGTTTTTCCGCGCTTTCGGTGTGGTGCGAGGACTCGTGGTGGCCGACTTTAACGCCGTCAACGAAGGAGTAGTTCAGGTCATTACGTTCGTGTCCGAACATGAAGGTCGCCACGCGGGTCGAGTCGGTCCAGAATGCCAGCACCGCCATGTCGAGCATCAGGCGCAGGCGGTTGGTGTGATCCTTGCCATCAAAGGCGACAATCATGCCGCCGAGTTTGCCGACGGCGCGCGTGGCGACCGGATCGACGCGACGCTCTTTGGCGAGTTCCTTGATCTCGCGTTCGATCTGTTTTTCCACATCGCGCACCGAGGTCAGGTATTCATCGAGCTTGCGTTGGTCGGTGACGCTGGCTTTGCGTCGCAGCGCGGAGGCATCGTTCATCACGTAATCAAGGACGCTTCGTTTGTCTTCTTCCGACAAGGCCATGGTTACGCCGGGTCCAGCTGATTTCGTTCCTGGAGTGCGGAACAAACGATCGAAGGCGCGTTTGGGATCGGTCTCGTTCTGCACCGGCGTGGTGGGGGTGCTCCAAGAGAGGTGACTGTTGTATTTCCGCGCCCAACCGCTGTCGGTGCCGCCGTAGGGTTCCATCATGCCGAGATTCAATGAGGGAAAGCGTGTGACCGAAGCGGTGCACCGTGCGGCCACCTGGTCCATCGAAACGCCACCGGCATTCAGGTCGGCGCCTTCGGTTTTCTTGACGATGGTGCTGGTCCACAGCTGTTCGTTGGCGTAGTGCGCGATGCCGTCGGCAGTGGCCGACTTGTTCATCAGGTTCGACAACAGCAGCACATCAGCGGCATGTGGCTGAAGCGGCTTGAGCAGCGGATTGAACTGACCAATTGGGCCCGCTTGATCGACGCCCCATTCCTTGCGGTAAGTACCGCACGGTAGATTCATCATCATCATGCGCACCGGCGTACGCGGTGGTTTGAAACGTGGGCCGCCGGCTTCGGGCTCGTCGGCGAACAGCCGGGTCGGTCCCATCACCTCCAACATCGGCAGGGCCACGGCAACGCCGAGCCCGCGCAACATGGTGCGACGTGAAATTTGCCAGGAGGGACTGTTCATCGGAATATTCCTCGGCTCATTTGGCGGGCGGCGGCGCGTCTTTGGCAACCGTCGCGGGTGCGATCGTTGGATTGCGTTTGAAACGGAACGGCAGGCTGAGGGCGATTTCGCGAATCAGGGTCTGCGCGTGGTACTGATCAGCGGCCAAATTTTTGACGATCTGGCGTACGGTGGTGCGGTCGTGGCGCTCAATGCCTCGTCCCAAGGCATACGACAGCATGCGTTCGACCACCGTGGTCATGATGCGTTCTTGGCGGTTCTTCAGCAGCTTTTTCAGTTCTTGAGGGCCGTTGAACATCTCGCCGCTCGGCAAGGTCCCGATGGTGTCGAGTCCTTCGCCCTGATCACCGCGGGTGCGCCAGCGACCGATGGCATCAAAGTTTTCCAGGCCGAAGCCAAGCGGATCGATGCGTTGATGGCAGCTATTGCAGGTGGGGTCAGCACGATGGCGCTCCAAGCGTTGACGCAGCGTGCCGACGTTGGGTTTGCCGTTTTCGACTTCTGGCAGGGCCGGAACATTGGGCGGCGGCGGTGGCGGCGGATACGACAGCAGTTCCTTCAAAATCCATTTACCGCGGATTACGGGACTCGTGCGGCTGGGGCGCGAGGTGATCGCGAGGACCCCAGCCATGGTCACCAAACCACCACGCCGACCGTCCGTGACCGCGACTTTGGTGAAGGCCTCACCGCGCACGCCAGATAAGCCGTAATGGTCCGCCAGTTCGCCATTCACGTAGACGTAATTGCAGTCGATCAGATCGGTCAAGCTACCGTTGTCTTTGAGCAGGCCTTGCAGGAACGCTACCGGTTCGGTGATCATCGCCGAGCGCAGCGAGGTGCTGTAGCCCTTCACCAATTTGGGATCTGGACCAAGTCCGGTGGCCAGTTCATCGGTGCCAAGCCACTGGCCCATGAACTGCCGGGCGAGGATCTCAGCCTTGGGATCGGCGAGCATGCGTGCGATCTGGGCGGTGATGCCTTCG
>JANPLC010000096.1:0-15603 GCA_031426335.1 Planctomycetota bacterium | reverse complement strand
ACTTCCGGACTTCCGGACCCCGGACAGTGGTTGTCAAATCTTCGGCAGAATCGCCGTGATCAGCCCGGTCAACACCGGCTCAGCCGCATTCGCCGCAGCGATGATCTTCTTCACGTCGGCTGGCTCCAGCGCGTCCGCGATGCAGCGGTCGGTGATGATGGCGAAGGCCAAGGTACGCAGGCCGCAGTGCACGGCGGCGATGGCCTCGGGCACCGTGCTCATACCCACGACGTCGCCGCCGAGGTTGCGCAGCATGCGGTACTCAGCTTTGGTTTCGAGGTTGGGACCGAGCACCGCGGCGTAAACCGCCTTGTGCAGGTGGATCTTCTTGCTCAGCGCGATGTCGTCAGCGAGGGCGATGAGTTTGCGGTCGTAGGTCTCGTGCATGTCGGGCCAGCGCGGGCCGATCTTGTCGTCGTTCGGACCAACCAGCGGATTGATGCCCATCAAATTGATGTGGTCGTCAAGCACCGCGAGGTCGCCGACGTTGTAGGCGGGGTTCAAGCCGCCGACGGCGGAACCCATGATCAGGACCTTGGCGCCGAGCGCCTTGGCCAGGCGCACCGGCACCACCACATCGGCGGGGCTGTGACCTTCGTAGCAGTGCAGACGACCGCTGAAGGCGACTACCGGCACACCAGCGAGCGTGCCGAGCACGAGTTCACCCTTGTGACTCTCGGCGGTGGTACTCGGCATGCCCTTCAGTTCGTGGAACGGGATGCGCGCATCGGCCTTGATCTTCTTGGCCACGCCACCCAGGCCGGTGCCGAGCAGGATGGCGACCTGCGGCTTCACTTTGCTGTGTTTGCGTACTTGCTGGACAAGGACATCGAGGAGGTCGGAGAGGGCCATGGTGGGATCCGTGGGGTGTGAGGGGCGGGATGGTCTTGGCCCCACACTGGGGCGCAAGCGTGTGTGGAGACACGATCTATCGGATCGCGAAGGTCGCATGAAGGCACCGGCCACGCTGACGTGGAGGTCCGTGCTACGACAGCGGAACGCCCCTTGCCGACCCAACTGGTAATTGGTAAGAGGTCTGACCAGTGACCACACCTATGGATGTCCACCTTTTCGTGCCCTGTTACCTCGACCAAGTCCACCCCGAAGTGGCCATGGCGACCGTCACCGTGCTGCGGCGTGCTGGGTGCACGGTGCACTACAGTGACCAGCAGACCTGCTGCGGCCAGCCGATGGCCAACACCGGTTGCGCCGATGACGCGGCGGTGCTGGCGCGGCGGCACCTCGACCTGTTTGCCGGCAAGACCACGGTGTGCCCGTCGGGCTCGTGCACCAGCATGGTCAGCCATCATTACCATGACCTTGGCATGCGCCTGAGCGCAACGGACGAGAAAACCATGCACCGCACGTTCGAGCTGTCGGACTTCTTGGTGAACGTGCTCGGTGTGACCGATCTGAAGGCGCGCTTCCCGCATAAAGTGTCGCTGCATCAGAGCTGCCACGGCCTGCGCGAACTCGGACTGGGCGTGATGAGCGAACGGCGCGATCCGCCCAAACTCGGCCCGGCAGAAACCTTGCTCGCGAACGTCGACGGCCTGACGCTGGTAGTGCCAGAGCGCCGCGATGAATGCTGCGGCTTCGGCGGAACGTTCGCCGTGGCGGAGGCGGATCTCTCCGCGCGAATGGGCCACGATCGCTGCGATCAGTTGTCACAGGGCGATGCCGAATACATGACCGGCAACGACCAGAGCTGCCTGATGCACCTGGACGGCATCCGCAAACGCCGGGGCAAAGGACCGAAGGCGATTCATTTGGCGGAGATCCTGGCATGTCAGTGAGCGCTCCCCGCACCCCGCAATTTCACATCGACTCGGAAAAATTCCTCGCCGACAAAGAGCGCGTCGGCTGGCACGACGGGGCGCTGTGGCACTTGCGTTACAAACGCGACCTCGCGTCGCAGTTGGTACCTGACTGGGAAAAGCTGCGTGACCAAGCGGCCGCGATCAAGGCCCACGTCATCGACCACATTCCGGAACTGCTCTCGCAGTTCATCAAAAACGCTGAGGCTGCCGGCTGGATCGTACACTTGGCGCCGGAAGCTGACGATCTCAAACGCATCGTGCTCGACGTGCTGAAGAAAAACGGCGTGACCAAAGCGGTAAAGAGCAAGTCGATGCTCACCGAGGAATGTGGTCTCAACCACCACCTGGAAGCCAACGGCATCGAAGTGGTCGATACCGATCTCGGTGAACGCATCGTGCAGCTTCGGCACGAGCCCCCCTCGCATATCGTGGTGCCGGCGATCCATCTTAAGCGCGGTGAGATTGGCGAGTTGTTCCATGAGCACCTGGGAACCGCGAAGGGCGAGGACGATCCCCTTCGCCTGACGCGTGCGGCACGTGCTGACTTACGAAAACGCTTCATCGGCGCGCAGGCCGGACTCACCGGGGTCAATTGGGCCATCGCCGATAGCGGTGCGATCATGGTCTGCACCAACGAAGGCAACGCTGACCTCGGCACGGCGCTGCAGCCAATCCACATCGCCTGCATGGGCGTGGAGAAACTCATTCCGACGGCGGCCGATGCTGGGGTGTTCCTGCGCCTGCTTGCACGCAGCGCGACGGGGCAGCCGATCACCACCTATTCGACCCACATCCGTGGACCCGATCCCACGCGCCCCGGCCATCAGGCGCATCTGGTGATCGTCGACGCCGGACGTCATCGCTTGTTTGCTGACGATGAACATCGCCGCGCCTTGTCGTGCATCCGTTGCGGCGCGTGCCTCAACACCTGTCCGGTCTACCGTCGCGCGAGCGGCCACGCCTACGGCACCACCGTGCCTGGGCCCATCGGCGCCGTGCTCGCGCCAGCAATGATCGGCACCGCCAAGGCGAAAGAGCTGCCGTTCGCCAGCACGCTGTGCGGTTCGTGCACCAACGTCTGCCCGGTGAAAATCGATCTACATGATCAATTACTGTCGTGGCGGCGCCGCCTCGCGCGCGAAGGCCACGTGCCATTCAGCAAACGTTTCGCGATGAAGATCGGCGCGCAGGCGCTGAGCTATCCGTGGCTGTTCGCGCTTGGCGGCAAGATCGCACGCACCTTCTGGGGCTTAGCGCGCAAAGGCATTCCTGGTCCGCATGCCGGTTGGACCAAACACCGCGACCTGCCACCCGCACCCAAACAAAGCTTCCGCGGCTGGTGGAAGAGCGATGGACAGAACCTGGGCAACACCACCAACAAGAAGGACCAGGACCATGGTTGATGGCGCAGCTCTGGCCGCATTCAGCATGCGCTTCCAACGTCCGGTCGGCAGCGTGCTGAAGGCGCATCCTGGCGTTTACGTTGGTCCAGAATTACCGGCGTCATGGGAGGTCTTCGCCACCTCGCTCAAGAGTGTCGGCGGTATCCTCATGAACGCCCAACCATCGCAGGCCCAGGCGATCCAGGCCATTATCGACATGGGCCGCGCACCTGGACGTGTGGTCGCGAGCGCCTCCGCCGCACCGCTCCTGACCGGCGTCTCCGGCTGGGAAACCGCACGCGCCACCACCACGCCGCAAGAATGGGAAGACGTCGACCTCGCCATCATCCGCGCCGAGTCGGCCTGTGCGGAAAACGCCGCGTTGTTGGTGACTTCCAGCTCGCTGCCCGAACGTGCGTTGGCCTTCCTCGCGCAACGCATCTTGGTGCTGGTACCACGCAATCGCCTGATCGGTGGTTTCATGGCGGCGCAGGCCGAACTCGCTCAACGCTTGGCCGGCGGCGAAGCGCTGCACCATGCGACGTGGATGAGCGGACCTAGCAAAACAGCGGACATCGAACAGACGTTGGTCATCGGCGCGCATGGCGTGTGTGCCCTCGCGGTGATGCCAATATGAGGATTGCCACGGTGCGGAGTGCGCGGTACGGGGTACGGAGGTGGACTCCAACAGTCGCCGTCTGCCCCAGCGCCACACGTTCGACCTCGTCGCAACACCCCCCGTACTCCGTACCCCGTACTTCGTACGGTCCGATCCTATGACCCTCGCCCGCCTCCCCGTCGCCGCACGCGCGCAACAAGCCGCCGCCGCCATCGAAGCAGCGATCCGTTCGGGCGAATTCCCCAAGGGCGCGTGCCTGCCGGCGGAACGCGAACTCGCGGTAAAACTCGGCCTCAGCCGTCCGGCACTGCGTGAAGCGATCCGCACGCTCGCTGAACGCGGCATGGTCCAACCACGCCACGGCATTGGCACGGTCGTGGTCGGTGAAGAACATCGTCCCCTCGGCGATGCCTTCGGTCGTGCGCTTGGCGGCAAACGCGACGCCCATGTGCAGGTGCATGAAGTGCGCGAACTGCTGGAAGGCGCCATCGTCCGCCGTGCGGCGGTGCGCGCGACTGCGACGCAGCGTGCGGAACTCAAGAAGCTGCACCGCGCCTATATCGATGCTGGCAATGACCACAATGCGCTGGCGCCGATCGACTCGGATTTCCATCGCGCCCTTGCTCGCGCCACCGGCAATCCGTTGTTCGAAACCATGCTCGCGGCTCTACGTCATGCGATGACCGAAGCACAACGCACGGCGATGGAGACTCTTTCGCCGGCTGACATCGCCATCCAACACGCAGCGATCATCGATGCGATCGAAGCGAAGGATCCGGATGCGGCGGTGCGCGCGATGGAGAAACATCTCTCGACGGTGCGCGGCGCGTTGGGTTGAGGGTACGTCTGCCCAACCGGGTTTGACATGGAGCACCGGAGCACCGGAGAAGGCAGAAACGATTCTAGCTTCTCCGGTGCTCCGGTGCTCCGTGTCAAAGCCTGCCTTTTGAGATCGTCACTGAACTGAGGTCAGGGAGCCGTCGCGCTCTCGACCACTTTCCCCGCATCCACTTCCGGAACCGCTGCAATTTTAGCGATTACCCGGTGGATCTCCGGGTTCTTCATGAACTGTTCCCAGCACAGGCCGGTGCGGTGGTTCTCGATCATGCAGATGATCGGACCCTGATCGATGGCAAGGTGGTCGCTGGCGAACCAGTCGCGGCCGGGATTGAAGGCGTCCTTGAATCCCATCGGGCCCCACAGCTTTGCACCGTAGGTGCGGTAGAGATGCCGCATGGTCGCCAGTGATTCCGCCGGAATGTACGGCATCGCGCTGATCGAGGCAGTCGGCGCGATGGTGCCGTTATCCACACCTGGAGCGTGCGCGAGGTAACCGTCGGGGCCGTCGCTGGCGGTCAGGCCCCACACCAATTCGCCGTAGCCGGGGAAGCGGCCTGGGTTTTCGATGCAGTAGCTGCGGTTGATCAGGCTGATGTTGCGGTTGTTCTCGAAGTAGTCGCAGTACTGATCCTTCAGTCCGCGCGGATCCAGACCGATGAAAGAGTAATGGGTAAAGAACAACGGACCGCCGTGGGTCTGGCCGACCCATTGGGTGTAGCCGTAGTAGTCGGAACCGTTGACGTAGGTCGTTCCTTCACCGACCCAGCCTTTATGGTAACTGCTCTCAGGAATCGGGAAGGTCGGCGAGGACATCGCGAGCAAGTAGGTGATCATGGTTTCGTTGAAACCACCGCCGACTTTCAGATCCATCGCCCAGCCGTAATTTGGCGACCAGTGCCAGTAGAGGCTGTGGCTCTCCGGCGAACGCAGGTACCACGACCACTCGACGCTCTCCCACAGTTTGGTGGCGGTCACGCGCAAGGCGATTTCCTGCGGATCGTTGCGGTTGAAGTACTGCCGCACCGCCAACATGCCCTGGACCAGGAATGAGGTCTCAACGATGTCGCCGCCGTCATCGAAGGTCGAGAACGGCACGGTCTTGCCGGTGCGCCCGTCGAGCCAGTGGGCGAAGGCGCCGTGGTAGCGTTCAGCCTTGGTGTCGTAGAAGTGCAAGATGCGGTTGATGCGTTCGGCCGCCGCCGCACGGGTGATGAAGCCACGTTCAACGCCGATCATGATGGCGAACAGACCGAAGCCGGTGCCACCGGTGGCACAGATGTTGGGGTTGCCACCGCTGCGTTCACGCACCAGGCCCGAATCCGGATGGGCGAAGTCCCAGAAGTAGCGGAAGGTCGCGCGCTGGACCGAGGTCATGAACTCCTGGTCGTCCTGCACCCGACTGACGGCGTCGACCGTTCCAGGGATGGCGGATTCCTTGCCATCCCGACCGACCGCAGCCAC
The DNA here is from genome assembly GCA_031426335.1 of Planctomycetota bacterium. Lineage (GTDB taxonomy): Bacteria > Planctomycetota > UBA11346 > UBA11346 > UBA11346 > BOG-1363. Next base: position 9,481 of record JANPLC010000096.1, on the reverse strand, counting down.
GCGGTACCAACGGCGCACATCGTTGGCATCAAGGAAATCACTGAACACGGGCAACGCCACCGGAGTCGTGGTCAGACGCTGGAAGGCTCCATCGGCCTGCTGAGCACGGTAGACGTGGTAGCCGCTGTGGTAGTCGATCGGGGTAACAGTGCCCGGGTGGTCCCATTCCAGGTCGATGCGCAGTTCATGGCCGCTCGCGCGCACGAGCGGACGGGCCACGGGGGCCAGCGCAGAAACAGATGCCGCCGGACGGACCGCAGGGGCCGCAACCGCAGGACGGACAGTGACCGTGGAAGTGGAAGCAGCGGTGGCGTTCGCTCCTGGCGCGGTGGCCACGACCACCGTCGGGCTCGGCGCCACCACCCCGGTGGATCCACCGGACGAAACCAAGACCGCCATGACCAGCGACACTGCCACGACAGCCAGCGGCAGCATGCCGCGCCAGAGGCCTCTCACGGGTGGTTCACGTCGGTCCACAACGGAGTGTACGGGCATCACCCCCATTTCGATGAGTGATTTCCCGGTGGTTTGACAGGGAACCGCCTGAGAGCGTGAGACGCTTCGCGGTCAGAGCGTTTGGTGGAGCACGTTTGATTTTTTCGCGCACCGATCGCCCCAAACGGCGGGTATACTGACCAACCCTCAGCCCTTCGACCCCGTCGTCGCGATACCCTGGATGAAGGTCCGCTGCGTCAGGAAAAACAGCACCAGCACCGGCGCGATGAACATCGCCGACGCCGCCATCAGGTGCGACCAGCGTCCGCCGTATTCCGAGAGGAACTGCTGTAGCCCATAGGCCAAGGTGTAGCGGTTCGGATCGTTGAGGTAGATCAGCGGGCCGACAAAATCGTTCCAGGTGCCAAGGAACTGAAACAAGGCGCAGGTCGCCAACACCGGAACCGACAGCGGCAGCACCAACTGGCGGAAGATCTGCCATTCGCTGGCGCCCTCCAGGCGAGCGGACTCGATCATCTCCTCGGGGATGGTGAGAAAAAACTGCCGCATCAGGAAGATGAACAACGGCACGCCGAAACAGGGCGGGACGATCAGCGGCAAAAATGTGCCATACCAGCCAAGATCGCGGAACATCACGAACTGCGGAATCATCGTCACCTGCGCCGGCAGGGCCATGGTCATCAAGAGCAGGACGAAAAGCGGCTCACGGAAGCGGAAGCGCAAGCGAGCGAAGCCATAGGCGACCACCGCGCTCGACAACACCGCGCACACCACGTTGAGCACACACAGCACCACGGTGTTGCCCAGGTAGGTGAGGAACGGGACCTCCACCAGCGCATCGCTGTAGTTGTGCCATGCCACCGGGCTGGGAATCAGATTGTCGACCGCAAAGGGTGAGGCCGATTGGCCCTCACGTGGGAAGATCTGCGTGTCTTCCTTGAGTGAGGTCGAGACCATCCACACCAACGGCAGCAAGAACGGGATGGCGAGCACGATCAGAATCGCGTGCGTCAGCAGGCGTTGGCCAGTGCTCGTCCCAGTCCCTTTCATGGCGCCCCGCCAGTGGTCGCCGGTTGGCGCGCCAGTCGGCTCCGGCGTCCGCGCTCGCGCTCGGTTTCTGCTTCTAGGTCACGCAAGGCCTGCTCAGCGGACTTATCGCCACGAACGACGCGATCTTCTGCCTGCCACATGCGGCTGTTGAAAAAAACCTGGTACTCCACCGGTGGCACCAGCTCGACATCGGGGCCATCGATCGCCGCGACAAAAGTACGGAACTGCGGATTGCGCGTGAGGAAGGCCTGAAAATCCGGCGACTGCACGGTGGTGCGCAAGATCGGCAGCCAACCACCGGAAGCATTAAATGCCCCAGGCACGGCGGGATCCTGCAGTCCGGACCAGAAGCGCATGAAGGCGATTGCGCCATCTGGTTCACGTGCGCCCACCGGAATGAACGCCAGATTGACGGTGGCGAAACCGGCACGCGCTCGCCCCCCTGCGGGCGGCGGTACCGGTGCGGTGCGGTACTCAATGTCGGGGGCATACGTAGCGAGTTGCTCGACGCGCCACTGCCCATCGACCGTGATCGGGAACTGACCGCTGACGAACGGCCATTCAACGGCCAATGATCCGGAGTTGAGCGAAGCACGGAACTGCACCACGCGTTCATAGCCATAGTGGCGGTAGGTATCACCGATAAACGCCAAGGCCTGGCGATTGCCCTCCGTCTCGATGGTAATGCCGCCATCCGCTCGTTGGTTAAATCCTCCGCGAAACAACGGCGCGAACACTCCGAGGCGACTGGGCAGAAACCCGATGCGTTCCAGTTGACCCTGCGCATTGATGCGATCGAGCTTCCGGCCCCATTCGACCACACCCTCCAACGAATCCGGAAATCGATCGGGATCAAGACCAGCGGCACGCACCAGATCGGGCCGGTAATAACAGGCAAAGGTGTTCAGTCCAAACGGGATGCCATACAGGTGGCCATGGCAATACGCCGCCTTGAGTGCGACGGGGTACGCGTCCTGGCGCAGTACGCGATGATCCTCTGCGCTCAGTCGATCATCCAACGGCAGCAACAATCCGTCCGCGGCCCAAGTTCCGGCCGTTGGCCCCCATTGTGTGATTAGATCCGGCGGTTCCCCACCCGCGATGGCCAGCATCAACTTCTGGTCCGAGACTCCCCCAGGGATCGCCAGCGCAATCACTTCATACCGCTGCTGCGTACGATTATATTCGGCCACAATCGCGTCGATCAGCGGCTGACGTTCGCCGGTCCATTGATGCCACAAACGCACCAGGACGCGCTCTGGATATTGCCGCTGCATCGGCGCTGGCAGAGCGAACCACGCAATCGCCGCGACCAATGCCAACGCCGCCAGACCGCGCAGCAACCATGGCACGAACGGCAACGTACGACGCTCCGCTTCATGCCGCACGTATGCCAACCGTACGGTGTGGCTGTCGCGGCTGGAGCGTTCGTCGTAGAACGGATCCTCAGTCATAGTGGACCCAACGTTTGTGCGTCTTGAACAAGCCGTAGGTAATGCCGGCCACCAGCACGAACATGATCCACGCCAGCGCACTGGCATAACCCAGGTCGAGGTACCGCCACGCACGGAAAAACAGGTACAAGGCCAAGAACAGCGTGCTCTCCTGCGGTCCGCCGCCGGTCAGGATGTACGCCTGGGTGAAGTACTGGAACGCGTGGATGATGCCCATCACCAGATTGAAGAAGATCACCGGCGTCATCATCGGCATGGTGATGTGGATGGCGCGCTGCACGACGTTGGCACCGTCGATGCGCGCCGCCTCATAGAGCGACACCGGCACGTCCTTCAAACCCGCGAGGTAGATCACCACGCTCCCGCCGATGCCCCACAGCGACAACAGAATCAGCGTCGTCATCGACCACGAGGGATCCTGCAACCACGCCGGCCCGTCGATGCCGACCAACCGCAGGATGCTGTTGGCCAAGCCGATTTGCGGATTGAGCACCCACATAAACACCACCGACGACGCCACCACCGGTACGATATGGGGCAGGAAAAAGATCGTGCGGTAGATGCCAATGCCACGCACCTCGACATTCAACAGCAACGCCAATACGAATGCCGCCGCGACGCCCAGCGGCACCGCTACCAGGGCATAGACCAGGGTGTTGATGATCGCCGTCCAGAACGACGGATCATCGAATAGCAGCGTCTGATAGTTCGCGAATCCGACCCACGTCGGCGACGACGCAACGGTGTAGTGGGTGAACGACAGAAACACGCTGGCCAAGAACGGAACCACCGTGAACAGCGCGAAGCCGATCAGCCAGGGACTGATGAAGAGGTAACCGAGGCGGTCGCGACGCACGGGACGGGGTACTCCGGACCGAAGCATGATGGGGGAACTAGGCGACGGAAACCACCGATCGACGCCGGTCGGGTGGGTCAGCGCGGTTCGACCGGATGATCCGCCGGCTGTTCGGCCCGGATCGCGGACTGTAATTGCATGATCGGATAGAAGATGGCCAGCGGCACGAGCACCATCAGTCCGATCAGCATGAGCACCAGACCGACCGGTACGATCACGGGGATGCGAACGGCATGGCGGTACGCCATCCAACCGCCAATAGGGAGCACCAGCAGCACAGGAAGCAACCCGGTCTGCGCGAGCCACGAGCAGCGCAGGACCCACTGGGTCACGCCAGGCAGTTCACCTTTCAACGCATCGAACATGATTTTGAACTTCGGCACCACTCCGACCAACAGGTAGAGGTCGATGACCAGCAGCACGAGGGCAACCACCACCAGGACACGTTGCGCATCCCCGCCGGACTGCTTGCCTCCTTCTATTTCTGCCTGGTCGTTCATGGCCGATCACCGTGTACCGTCCATCCTCCCTGACAAGTCGGCGGTACCTGTCTGTGGAATCGACACCCCTGCATCAGTACTGACCGTCAGCGACGTGGCGCGCAGTGGCAATCCATGCACCCATGCGTGGCACAGACCCGGCAGGTGCGTTCCAGTACCTCGCGCAAGGCGTCGCGCGCCCGTAGGCGGCGGACTTTCAGATTGGTCGTGCTGATACCCAACTGCTCGGATACCGCAGTGGCATCGCCGCCGCCCAGATCGATCGCACGCAGGACCTCGGCGTAGGATGCTGGCAGTTCTTCGATCGCCCCCTGCAGACAAGCGCACACCACGCGCTGCTCCTCCGCTGGCAGGCTGGCGAACTCTTCTGGCAACGGTTCAACCGCGCGCGCGATCGCGCGCCGGGCGAGCACGTCGGCGCTGGTGGTGCGCAGGATGCGGTAGAACCACGCCTCCAGCCGCGTGTCGTCCACCACCTGATCGATATGGGTGATGGCCTTGCGCAACGCGTCCTGCACCACGTCGGCCGCGACCTCGGCGTCGCCGACACGCCGACGGACAAAGGCCGTGAAGGCGTCGAGATTCGCCAGCAGACGATCGATGCGCTCCGTCATGGTCGGGACCGTACTGGTGCCGACCGGCAACGGAATGGATTCAGTGGCAGGAAATGCCATGGCGACGCAGTTTGTAGTAGTTGTACGGGAGTGGTGCGAGGAAGCCGGCGATGAGTGCGGGGACCCACGCCAACCAATACTCAAGATGATCCGGCGACATGCGCTGGCCACCCATCGCGACAAAGTCGGTGAGGTTCATCACCACCTCCATCGCCACCATCGAGATCAGACTCATGCCCCAAGCGACGGACAGCGCGCGCCCCCAGGCAAAGCCCTCGCACAGACGCAGGACGACAGTCTCGAGGGTCAGTGAACTAACGATGCCGCTGACAATGGCGATGCTCATCAGCAGCCACAGTGGCACACCGGGCCATGCCAACGGCACCAGCGTCATCGCGGCGATGTCGCCGATGGCGCAACCGAGCAGGCAGTGCGCGGTGTTGCTTGAGGCCCGCCACCAGGTCGGGCGATGGCTCCAGAACCCGCCAGCCGGGGCGGATTGGACGTCCATCTTTACGGTGGGAGCAACCGCCGCCGGACGGCAGCAAGCGTGGGGCGCATCGGGGCGTCCGTGTTCAGGCATGGTGCAGGATTCGGGGGGCATAACGGTGATCTCCACCCGTGCTGACCGTCCCCACCGCCCGCGGTTACACGGCAATCGCCCACCCACGCACCGCTGTCTGGAATTGCCCCAACCCCAACCCCCCGCCTTGCCAGCCACCCCCCGCGCCTTAACCCTCCGCTTCCCACGGATTCACCGCTGTTCCCATCTTTGGAGCCAGTTCATGTCCACTCTCGGCGTCGCGATCATCGGTTCGGGCGGCATCGCCCTCGCCAACCATCTTCCAGGGCTCGCCCTCTGCCCCGACGTCAAGGTCACGGCGGTGTGCGACAATGACCCTGGGACGTTGGAGCGCGCCAAGGCCGTGACCGGCGTCAGCGTCGGCTCGACCGATTGGAAAGAGATCATCAAGCGCGACGACGTGCACGCAGTGATCATCTGCACGCCGAACCACGTCCACGGCCCGATCTCAATCGCCGCCGCCAAACTCGGCAAACACATCCTGTGCGAGAAGCCGATCTCGATGAGCACCGCGGAAGCCCACGAAATGTGGAAGACCGCCGAGAGCCAGAAGGTCCGCCACATGACGGCGTTCACCTACCGCTTCGTGCCGGCGATGCGCTACATGGCGCACCTGGTCAAGCAGGGCGCGGTCGGCACGCCCTACCATTTCCGCGTGCACCGCTTCCAGGACTGGGGCGTGCGCAATCTCGGCTGGCGCCAGCAGAAGCAGTTCGCCGCCACCGGTGAGATGGGCGACATGCTCAGCCACCGCATCGACTACGGCCACCTGCTGGTCGGTCCGATCGCCCGCCTGGTCGCGCAGACCAAGTTGCTGGTCAAGGAACGCGGCGGCAAACCCGCCGACGTCGAAGACTGGGTTGCCGTCCTCGCCGACTTCAAACAAGGCGCCACCGGCGTGATGGAGAGCAGCAAACTCGCCACCGGCTGCGGCGAAGGCAAGGACAGCCCCGACCGTTGCGAAGTGAACGGCAGTGAAGGCACCGTGGTCTACCAACTCGCCAACCCCAACCAGATCCTGCGCGCGTCGAAGGACGACAAGGGCCTCAAGGCCGAACAAGTTCCCAAGGAATTCCTGGTCTTCCCAGGCTCGCCCCGCGATCCCACTCAGGGCGACCCAGGCATTGTGTTCCGCTACGACCAGAACATCGAGTTCATCCGCGCCATCCGCGAAGGCCGCACGTGCATGCCTTCGTTTGAACACGGCTGCCACGCGCAAGCGGTGATGGATGCGGCGTTGGTCTCCACGGCGGAACGCCGCTGGGTCGACGTGAATTACCCGACGGTCTGAACTCAACTTCCTTGAGATAGAACAGGAGCACCAGAGGCCCAGAGTGCAAAACCCTCTCGCCTGGTTTGACCCGCGTGGTCATTCTGAAGCGAGCACGCTTCAGCTCTGGTGCTCTGGTGCTCCTGTTCGATCCCTTCCCCTTATCTTCGTTGAGGTCCCCATGCCCAATCACGCCATCATCACCGGAGCCGGCAGCGGCGTCGGCCAAGCCATCGCCCTCGCTCTGGTCAAGAAGGGCTGGAGCGTGTCGATCATCGGTCGTCGTGCCGACGCGCTGAAGGACACCGTCACCAAAGCCGGTGCTGACGGCCATAAACTCGACGCGTACTCACTCGACATCGCCGATGCCGCCGGCGTGGCCAAGACCGTCGCCACCGCCATCGCCAAACGCGGTGGTGTCCAGGTGCTGGTCAACGCCGCTGGCACCAACATCCCCAAGCGCAGCTTGGAAGTACTGAGCACCAACGACTGGCACGCAGTGCTCAATGCGAATCTCAACGGCACCTATTACATGGTGAACGCCGTGCTGCCCGCCATGCGCGCGCAGAAATCCGGCACCATCGTCAACATCGTCAGCGACGCCGGCCTCAAGGCGAATCCCAAGGCCGGGCCGTCCTACGTCGCATCAAAGTTCGCCGTCAGCGGCCTGACCCAGGCGATCAACTGCGAAGAACAGAAGAACGGCATCCGCGCCACCGCGATCTATCCGGGCGACATCAATACCCCGCTGCTCGACAAGCGCCCGGTGCCACCGCCGATGGAAGCGCGCAAGAGCATGCTCCAGGCCGACGACGTCGCGGCGTGTGCGCTGCTGGCGATCGAGTTGCCGTATAATGCGGTAATTGAGGAGTTGCTGCTAAGGCCAAGAGCGACGGGGTGATTGAAGGCCCCGGTCGGCACACGTTCATTCTGCCAAGCCGACATCAGCCTCAGCGATGACTCGCACGCTGATCTCTGCGCGGCTTTTGACGTTCGACCGCCACCAGCACTCGGCTTTTCAACTCCGGCGACAACGACTGACCCAACAAGGTCTTCTCCGCCCACTCACTGGTCGGATCGTCGGGGTCATCGATCGCCAACATCAACGCTTCCTGAACCGGCGTTTTATGCACCCACCTTGTACGACTGATGGCGAAACACGTTTCCCGACGTACGCGAGGAGTACCGGTGCCCAGCGCCCGCAGCAACGGGGGAATAGCCGCCGAGTTGTCAGTTTTCACGAGCGCATCGAGGGCTGATGCACGAACAGCTTCATCGACGTCACCCGCCAGACATTCCGCGAGTCGATCGATTGCCCGCTGCGTGGCATGGATCGATCCCAATCCAAATACTGCTCCTTTACGGTCGCCAGTGTCGGCGCGTTGCGACAAGCTGATCAGCCCCTCTTCGGCTTCGGGGATCTCGATGAATACCATCGCCTTTGCGGCCGTGCGGCGTATGTCCGCATCCTCGTCGGAAAGTCTACGGCTCATGGCTTGCCCAAGTCTGAAGTCGACTGGTTTGAAGAGGCCACGGACTGCGCTCACGGCCACCTGTCGGACATCAACCGAGGCATCCTCGAACGCAGGCAGCAAAGCCGGAATCGCCGCGGGCACTGGCGAATGTAGGAGCGCGTCTGCCGCCATCACTGCACGCCCACCGTAGACAGCTCCGACCAGCTCGTTCCACGGACCTGGGGGCTCCCGCAGGATGTTGGCCAATGCCATGACCAAACGGTCGTCTGCCACTTTCCCCGCCAGTTCGAAGACCACCGCAGCCTCCAGATCACTCTCTGTCGGAAGGGGCAGAATCGCCTCTGCCAACGCCGCATGCGACTGCGTCAGCAAGGCGGCGTAGATCGGTTCGAATCGTTGCCGTTGATCAGCAATGCGGGACGAACCACCTGATTTACTAGCTTCCGCCTCAAGCGCGCGCGCTTCCAGCATCAACAACTGCACCAGCGGTACGATCAACTGCTCATCAACTGTTGAGGACAAAGTGTGCAGGACAAATGCGCGCGTCGTGCGGGATTCAGAGTCGAGAGCCTGCAGCAGGTCCGGACGTGCCGCCTCACCCATGGATTCGATTCGCAGCAAAGCTTCCTCAACCACGCTCGTTACTCCGCGCCGTTGGTGTTTCGGTGCCGCCTCAACCGCCCGTACAATCGGATCCACCCATGGTGAATGTTCGACCACCCATTCCGGCGCCCAGGTCGGCAGCTTGAACCACAGCAGCACGAACACGCCAGCCAACGCCGAAATAACCAGCGCGATGAACATCACCCAGAACGGCAGACGACGTGAAGGTGTTGGAGTAACCGCTTCGACCATGGTGGCAGGATGCCGTGAGAAGCGGGCACGGACAAGCCGTCATCGTCCGCACGTCGATGGAGCTTCGATCACACGCGTCGCTCAATCATCACGTCTCGAGAGCGCCAACGGCGCGGCGTGAACACAGCCCAGGGCAACGCCCGGGCAACGCCCGGGCGATGCCCCAATGGCGTTGCTTTAGCAATCCGCATCGAAGCGACGCTCCGAATCGGTAAAAATAGTTGACAGCACGTGAGATGCCCGACGCGCCGCACAGCGGCGCGCTGGATGCGACACCTCCAACGCCCTCCACCCCACCACCTCCTCACCGCTGTGCTGGACGCACTTCCAGCGTGTTTTTCTCGTCGCCGATGTTTTGGACCACGCCA
>JANPLC010000095.1:0-3127 GCA_031426335.1 Planctomycetota bacterium | reverse complement strand
GGCAATCGTCCGGTGTGAACCAGTGATGCCAATCCGCCATCGAGCGAAACGAAAAGACTGATCAAACCGCAGAGACGCAGAGGCTGGAGGAGGGCCGCAGAGCGGACAGCTCGCAAAAATTCGTCTCTGCGGCCCTCCTCTTACCTCTGCGTCTCTGCGGTTCGATTGGTTGTCGGTTGTCCGGAATCGCAGCTCGCAGCTTTCTTGTTCGGCGCAGCAGCCATCATCCGTAGCCATATGGACGACCTCGCCGAAACCGGCATCGGTCACGCTCTGCAGGACGCCTACCCGGATGCGCGTTGCGAACTGTTGGCGCGTGATGCGTGGGAACTGTTAGTGGCGGCCATCCTGTCGGCGCGCACCACCGACGTGCAGGTCAACAAGGTCATGGCGGTGCTCAACGAACACTACGTTGGTCCGCAGGCACTCGCCGACCTTGACCATCGTGAACTCGACCGCGTCATCCGTCATGTGCCGCTGCATCGGCAAAAAGCGCGCGCCATCGTCGAGGCGGCGCGGTCGGTCCTGCGCTTGCATGACGGCCAGGTGCCGCGCGACCTGGCGTCGCTCTCGGCCTTGCCCGGCGTCGGACGCAAGACCGCTGCGGTGGTGCTTGGCAACGCCTTTGGTCAGCCGGCCATCGCCGCCGACGTGCATGTGCAACGCATCGCCCACCGTCTGGGGTGGGCCGCTCGCGAACACCCCGCCGATGCCGAGGTCGCTCTCGCGCGACGTTTTGCGCCGGAGTATTGGGTGCGTTTGTGCCACCAGTTGATCCGCCTGGGCCGGGATTGCTGCCGGCGGCAGAAACCGCGGTGTGAACGCTGCCCGGTGGCGCGGTTTTGTGAGAAAAGGGGATTGCCCCAGTCCGGAAGTCCGGAGGTCCGGAAGTCCGGAAGTCGGGACGAAGCGTGACGGTGGGATGCTGGTCTAGCCGCGATGTGGTCGGTGGCATACGACCGGACAGGACCTCCCGGACTTCCGGACTTCCGGACTTCCGGACGGGCGTAGGGTTCGCCCATGTCTTTCATCGGTGACGATCAAGTCCGCCTGATCAAAACGCGCATCGACCTGGTGCAGTTGATGGGTGAATACACGCCGCTACGCAAGTCGGGCGGCAACTTCACCGGTTGCTGTGCCTTCCATCAGGAACGTACGCCGTCGATGTACGTCTATGTCGAACAGCAGTCCTACCACTGCTTTGGTTGCGGTGCCCACGGTGATGCGATCACGCTCATCCGCGAGAAGGAGCACCTGGAGTTCTCTGATGCGGTGGAGTTTCTTGCCCGTCGCGCCGGCATCGCCATCACCTACCAGAACACCGGCAAGAACCAGATGGCGCGCGGTGAGCGCGACGACCTGATGAAGGTGGTCGAGTTCGCGGTCGGGTTTTACGAGCGGCAATTGTGGGAGGCACCCGAGGCCGCCGAGGCGCGCGAGTACCTTGCCAGTCGCCACCTGACGCAGGCCGCGTGCAGACGTTTCCGCGTGGGTTGGTCGCCTGGACGCGGTCGCCTGATCGATGAAGCACGGCGCAACGACTTGCCGGTCAAAGCGCTGCTGGCGACGGATCTGGCGGTCGATCGCGATGGACGTTCGGTCGATCGTTTTTTCGAACGGGTGATGTTCCCCATCTGCGATCGTTTTGGCCAGCCCATCGCGTTCAGCGGTCGCTTGTTGCCCGCGGCAGAGCGCAAAGCCAAAGAAGAAGGCCGCGGCGTTGGCAAGTACGTCAACAACACCGACACGCCGCTCTACCACAAAGGTGGCACGGTGTTCAACCTGCACCGTGCGCGCACCGTCAGCCGCGATCGCGGCCGCTTGATCGTCATGGAAGGTCCGACCGACGTGATGGCGGCGGACGAGGCCGGCTACCAGGAATGCGTCGCGGTGCTCGGTACTGCGCTGACGCCCGAACACGCCAAACAACTCGGCAACCTGGTCGGCGCGACCGGCAAGCTGATCATCTTGCTCGACGGCGATCGCGCGGGCCAAGCCAACAGTCTCAAGGCCATTCGTACCTGTCTGCAAGCTGGCGTACCGGTGCGCGTGGCAACGCTGCCAGATGAGCTCGATCCGGCGGAACTGCTCGGTAATCCGGCGGAGCGCGAACGTGGTCGCGTGGTGATGGAGCAGGTGCTCGGTGGCGCACATGTCGACATCGACCACTTGCTGCGCACGCTCGCGCCGCGCCCGTTCGAACTCGACAACCGCGCGAAGGTGGCGGTTACCGATCAACTGCTCGATGCCGTCAGACCGATGCCGGATGCGGAACTGCGGGCGTTGCATGTGCGTGACATTGCCGACTGGCTCGGTCTCGAACGGGTGCGTCTGGAGAAACGTTTGGCCGGCGAGGGGAAGGTGGCTCCGACCGTAGAAGAGGCCGTGAGTGACGGCGAACCGCCGATTGCAGAGTTGTCACCCGCGCAGGACCTGCTGCTGCATGTGCTGGTGCAATGTCCCGCCTTACGTGGTCCGGCGGCGGACGACCATCACCTGGAAGCGCATGCTTTCCCACCACCGTGGCGCGACATTGCCGCCCACCTGTTGATCAACCCCACGGCGGATCTGCACGCGCTCAGCATGCTTGATGTGGTGCAGCGCCACCGCGCCCTGCACGCGGCGATCTACCGGTGGGCCAGTAGCGGGTTGGAGACGCGGGTGTCAGACGCCACTGATGCCGCAGGAGCGTTGGCGAGAGCCGTTGCCGATCTGCGTCGCAGTGCGCTCACCGAGCGTTCGCAAAAGTTGAAATTCCTCGTGGCCGAAGCGGAGCGCGCCCGCGACTTCGCGCGCATCTCAGAGCTCAATCGTGAATTACGCGACATCGGAAAACAACTCGCCGACCTGCGTGGTTTGTCGGGGCTGAATCAGGGGTGATGCGGGTTGACGTGTCGGAAACCGACCCGCGTCGTGACGGGTGGTGCGATGAGTCGGACAAACGGCGTGTGGATCAGCAATCGTGCACAAGGACTCGGACCGTGCGGTGCCTGACCGGCGCCGGGCTAAGGAGTGGTTTCAAAACCCTCTGCTACTGCGCCCGGCCCTCGTCGGCTGCGGCGGCGGCAGACGAACCGTTTGGTGCTCAACATGGCCTACGGCCATGCCTCCGCGCCAAACGGCCCGT
>JANPLC010000094.1:0-17403 GCA_031426335.1 Planctomycetota bacterium | reverse complement strand
CGGCGAGCCCCAGCTCGCCGAGCCTTTTAGTCGGCATCGTCCGCATGATCTCAGCACGTGATCAACGCACACGTACTTTGCTCGGCGAGCTGGGGCTCGCCGCTCCCAGGGGGATCCCTCGTGCTTCGTCTAGTTGACCCGGATTCCTGCGGAACACCCTGTCCACCCGGCACGTTCCCTCGCATCACCGCTTTGGAGTCCGTCATGCGCTACCTGCTCTCTCTCGCTGCCCTGTCCTTCCTCGCCCCGGCTTTCGCGGCGGATGCGCTCCCGGCCGGGGTGAAACCCTACCCGCTGAAGACCTGCATCATCAGCGGTGAGCCCCTGGACGGTCACGGGGAGCCGGTGTCGAAGATCTACGAGACGCAGGAAGTGAAGTTCTGCTGCAAGCCCTGCATCAAGAAGTTCGACAAGGACGTGGCCGGCAATCTGAAGAAGATCGCTGACAAGGCCGGAAAATAATTGACCGCACGGGATCACGTCATGCGTCTCCCGTGCTTAGTGGTGTTACTCTTCGCGTGTGCTGTACCGGCGGCTGAGCCGGTGCCCGCGGCAACCTCAACGCCAGCCGCTCCAGTCACTGACGCCGATCCCGCGATGCGCACCTTCTTGCTGACTCTAGGGCAGGCACCACAGGTGCGTGCCTTGCTGGCGCAACGACAGGCGCTGCGCCATCTGGAAGGCGCCGCCGGTCGTTTGGTGGATCCCATGCTCAGCCTCGGCTACGCGCGCAAGCGCACGCCGATGGAGACCATGCCGATGTACGAGGTGATGCTTGAACAGCCGCTACCGCGCTGGGGCGAACGCGATGCGGCGCGCGCACGGGCCGCATCGGCCACGCGCCTGAGCGAGGCGGAGATCGTCGCCGAGCTGTCGATGCTGGCGAGCGACGTGGCCATGGCGTTGGCGGAGATCGACGGTCTGCGGGCGCAGATCAGCGAAGGTGAGGCCGAGGAACAACGCATCGCGGCGTTGTCACGCGCCGTCGACGCCCGCATCGCCAGTGGTGACGCCGGCGTGCTCGATCGCCTCGCGATCGATACGCGCCGCGAACGGTTGCTACTGCGGCTTGACGATCAACGTCGCCTGGTGACGGATCGCACGGCAGAGATCCGTGGACGCTTGGCGCTGCCGCCGGAGGCCGCGTTGCCCGCCTTCGCTGCACCTACGCCGGAAACCATCGATCCGGCGCATACGCACCTCAGCCTCGACGCCGAGGCGCGTCGCCTTGACGCGCAGGCCGATCTGCAAGAAGCCCGCGCCATGGGTCGTCCGGAAACCGCCGTTGGCCTGCGTGCCGAACGCGAAGACGGCGACGACGGCAACGAGGACACCATCGGCGTCACCATCAGCATCAGCCTGCCGATCGCGCGTGGTGCCATCGCGGCGAGTGAAGACGCCGCCTTTGCCCGTCTGCGCGCGGCGACACAACTGGCGGAAGCCGCCCGCTGGCGCACGACCGCTGCCATCGCCGCCACTCGCCGGGCCATCACCCAGGCGGAACGCGCCGATCGTCTGGCCAGCGGCTTGCTCACCCGCGCGCAGGCAGAGCAACAGACGCTCTCGGCCGCGCTCGCGAGTGCCGGCGGCGACCTCACCGCGGTGCTCGATCTGCACGATCGTTTGGCGGAGTTGCGCCTGGCGGTGATCGAAGCACGCGTGCAGGCGCGTCAGGCGCAGGCCGGCTTGTGGGCACACGTCATTCCCGAACTGCCGAATCCAGGAACGACGCCATGATCCGTCACGTGTTGATCTTCGTCATCGCCGCCGGCATCGGCGCAGTGCTCGCGCTGGCAGTGCGCAGCGCGTGGCATCAACCGTATGCCGCCCCCGCGATGGAGCAGAACGGCCATTCCACGCCACCAACGAAGGCACCGGCCAAACCGGCAACTGATCCCCACGCTGGCCATGTCAGTGCACCGACTGCCAAACCGGTGAACAACATCTGTGCCATCTGCGGCATGGACGCCGATCCGAAGCTGACGGCGAGGTATAAAGAGCAGGTCATCGCCTTTGGTTGCGCCAAATGTCCGGACAAGTTCGCTAAAGATCCCGAGCGCTTCGGTCCGTACTTCCTGAAGAACCAGGAGGCACCGTGAATCCTGCCCTTATCACCGCCACCGTCGGCCTCGCCGTCGGCGTGCTCGCCATCACCCTGACGCCGGCCACCGCCTTGTTTCTACCGGACTCGGTCACGGCGCAGGCCGATGGTGACAGCGGTGAACGCTGGGCCTGTCCGATGCTCGATTTCATCGGCACCCACGCCGGCATGTGTCCGGTGTGCGGGATGAAGATGGAGCGCATGACCGCGGGCGAGATCACCCGCGAACAACGTGCGCGCATGGGTGTCGAAACTGCCACCGTCACCAGCGGCCACGCATTAGTGACGGTGCGAGCGTCGGGTTCCGCTGAGTACGATCACCGCTCTACCGCCATCGTCATTCCGCGCATCAGTGGTCGCATCGTCGCACGCCACGATGCGACGTTCGGGTGCTGCACGGTGGTCGCGGCGGGCGAACCGATCATCGATCTCTACAGTCCCGAAGCGTTCCGCGCTCAAGCGGAGTTGCAGACCGCGGTGAAACTTGGCGACAAGAACCTAATTGAGAACCTGCGCCAACGTTTCGAGCGCTGGAATTTGGCGCCCGTGGCAGACGCGGTTATCAAAGGCGGTGATCCAGTCGACACCGTGACCATCACCTCGCCCGTCGGTGGTCAGGTGTGGTTCGAGAACATGGAGAAGGTCGACGAAGATCTGCTGGTCGGGCGTGAGATCACCGCCGACACCCTGCTGCTACGCCTGGTCAAACCCAATGATCTGGTGTTGATCCTGCACGTGCCCGAAACCCGCGCGGCGTTCCTGCGCGAGAATCAACCGGTGCTGTTGTCGAGTGACGACCGTGGAGCTCTGCCCGAAATCAAGGCGGTCATCGGTCGCGTCGCTTACGAGATCAATCCAGAGATCCGCACGGTCGAAGTGCGCGTCTACATCAGTGGTGCGCGCGAGGTGCTGCGACCGGGCTCGCTGGTGAACGTGCGTATGCGCGGCGCATTGTCGCCGAATCTGACGCCGGTTGATCCGTCGGTGACCGAGGCAATGGGCACCTTCGCCCTGGTGCCGAAGAGCGCGGTGTTGTCCACCGGCGTGCGCCACGTCGCGTGGCGTTTAAAACCGGGCGAGGCCAAAGGTCCGCAACAGTACGAGCCGGTAGCGCTATGGCTCGGGCCGCGCATCGAGAGTGATGACGGCAAGGACCTTTATGTCGTGCGCAGCGGATTGAAGGCTGGTGATCAGGTGGCGACGCAAGGCGCGTTTCTGATCGATGCACAAGCGCAACTCGCGGGCACGCCGTCGTTGTTGTTCCCGACGGGTGCTTCGTCTGTCCCCGCCGCTCATCAGCACTGAGCATGTCGTCCCACGTGCAACGAGAAGCGGAGCCGATTAGCCGCCGGGAGCGCGGCCGCCCTCGGCCGCTGTTTGCTCAGCACGGCAATGCGCGATGGTCTCTTATGATGGAGTTGGTTCCGGTGAAAATCGGTTCCCAGTTCATGTGGTCTTGCTTCCGTAAAGGAATGCGGCCGAGGGCGGCCGCGCTCCCAGCGGTGGCATGTGCTCATTCGGGCGGTGATCGTTTATGATCGCGTGGTGCATCCGAAATCCGCTGCTGGTCTTCCTCGCCACGCTGGCGATCACCGTTGCCGGCGCGTGGGCGTGGCAACGCGTCCCCGTCGACGCCATTCCCGATCTCTCCGACAACCAAGTCATCGTGTGGGCCGAATGGCCGGGCAAGAGTCCGGAGGACGTCGATGTCCAGGTGACCGCACGCCTCACGCGCGAACTACAAGGCCTGCCCGGTGTGCAAACCGTGCGCGGCCTGTCGCTCAGCGGCAGCTCCTACGTCTATGTCATCTTCGACGAACGCCGTGACCTCTACGACTGCCGTACGCGCGTACTCGAACGTCTGTCACAGGTGCAGGGACTGCTCCCGTCCGGTGTCGCGCCACGCCTGGGACCGGACGCCACCGCCATGGGGCAGGTGTTCGCCTTCACCCTCGCCGGCCAGCGCGATGTGGAAGCCAAACGCCATGTGCTCGACCAGATCGTCATACCGGCGCTCCGTGGGGTTCCCGGCGTAGCCGAAGTCGCCCCCGCCGGCGGCGTGGTGCGCGAATACCACATCGACGTCGATCCGACGCGCCTCGAAGAACAAGCCATCACGCTCGACATGCTGATGATGGCAGCGCAAAAAGCTGGCCGCGATGTCGGGGCGATGTCGGTCGAGCAGTCCGGCGTCGAGACCATGATCCGTGGCGTCGGTTTCATCCGTTCGGCGAGCGAGATCGAGAACATCGTCCTGCGCGCGGACAAGGAACAACGCGCTGGTCTTCGTCTCAAAGACATCGCCACCGTCACGCTCGGCGGCGCGGTGCGTCAGGGTCTGCTAGCCGATGCGGAGCAGGAACAAGCCGGCGCCATCGTGGCGATGCGCGTGCACGAGGATCCCTCCGCGGTCATCCGTGCGGTGAAGGAACGCCTGCTGCAACTGCGCCCGGCGTTGCAGCAGGAACAGCTCACCGCCATTCCCTTCTACGATCGCTCGCAGTTGATCGGCGAAACCAGCCGCACGCTCATCCACACGCTGATCGAAGAACTGATCGTCACCGCGTTGGTGGTGCTGCTCTTCCTGCTCCATGCGCGCGCCAGCCTGACGGTCGCCGTGGTCCTGCCGCTCGGCGTGGCTGCGACCTTCCTGGCGATGTGGGCGCTCGGCGTCGACGCCAACTTGATGACGCTCGCTGGCATCGCCATCGCCATCGGGGTGATGGTCGACTTCGCCATCGTGATGACTGAGAACATCACGCAGCACCTGTGTGCGCTCCAAGCGAAACGTCCTGACGGTATCCGTTCACCCTTCGATCCGGAGGTCATTGCGGCGGTCATCGATGGCGCGAACGAAGTCGCCCGGCCGTTGCTGACCGCGGGTGCCACCACCATCGTCGGCTTCCTGCCGCTCTTTGTGCTCGACGATCAGGCCGGTCGTCTGTTCGTACCGTTGGCCATCACCAAGACCCTCGCCATCGCCGCAGCGGTGGCGTTCGGCATGTTGTTGGTGCCGGTGCTCTGCCGCTTTTTGCTACCGCCGTGGGAACTGCGGCGGCCAATCCTGATCGCGCTCGCCGGCTTCGCTGCCGGATTGGTCGGGGTGTGGATTGGCGCTGATGGTTTGAGCATCCCACGCGATCACGGTCGCTGGCTGGTGCATATCCCTGGATGGATCGCTGGTCCCCTCGCGGCGGTGCTGGC
Source organism: Planctomycetota bacterium (assembly GCA_031426335.1). Classification (GTDB taxonomy): domain Bacteria; phylum Planctomycetota; class UBA11346; order UBA11346; family UBA11346; genus BOG-1363. The sequence goes on along the minus strand of JANPLC010000094.1, from coordinate 12,098 downwards.
CGGTGCGGCGGTGTGGCGTCTGGGTTCGGAACGCTTGGTTGATCCCGATCACAACGCCGTCGCGCGCGGCATCCACGTCGCCTACGAATGGGCGCTGATTCGTCTGTTGCGACATAAGATCGCCTTCACGCTCGCCATCGTGGTTTTGGCGTCGAGCGGCTGGCTGATCGGTTTCGGTTGGCGCACGTTGTCCTGGCCGTTGGCGCAGGGCTTCGCGGTGGTCGGCGGCGATCTGCGTGCGACGCGGATCGACGCCGCGCTCAGCAGCACCTTCCCAGGCCTGGGCTCCAGCTTCCTGCCGCCGCTCGATGAAGGCTCGTTGTTGTTCATGCCGTCGTTGCCGGCGGGTGCTGGCCTGGGCGAAACCCAGCGGGTGATGGCGACGCAGAACCGCGCCATCGCCGACGTTCCCGAAGTCGCCGGCGTGATGGGCAAGATGGGCCGGGCTGAAACCGCGCTCGACCCGGCACCCATCGGCATGATCGAAACGATCGTGCTGCTCAAGCCGTACCGTGAATGGCCGATACAAGACATCTCGCGTCTCGACGGATCAATTGAACGGCGTCCGCGCACACTCACCGAAGTCCGTGCCGTGCTCGCCGCCGTCACCGACATTCCCGGCGTCGCACCGAGTTGGCTCCAGCCGATCGAGACCCGCGTGGTGATGTTATCCACCGGCATCCGCAGTCCGCTGGCGTTGCAGTTGCTCGGCGATGACCACGCCGCGCTCGAACGCGTCGCCGAGCAGGTCGAGCCGTTGCTGCGTGGCGTGCGTGGCGCAGCAGATGTGCAGATGCAGCGCGAAGGTGGCAAGCCGTATGCGGAGCTGCGCCTCGACAGCGAACGCCTCGCGCGTTTCGGCTTGTCGGTCGAGCAGGTGATGCAATCGGTCGAGGTCGCACTTGGCGGCATGCCGCTCGCGTGGTCGGTGGAGGGCACCCAGCGTTACGCTGTACGCGTACGTTATGCCCGCGAACGCCGCGATGATCACGATGAGATCGATCAGGTGCAGGTGCCGCGCGGCAATGGCCTGCACGGCGCAATCCCCTTGGCGCTGCTCGCGGCGCGGCCGCTCGAACACGACCTACGTCTGAGCGGCATCGATGCGGCGACGTGGTTGCGTCTGCAACCGTTGTCGACGCAGCGTAACAGCACGGTCGTGGGAAAAGATCGCGTGCTGCTGACGTTGGCTGCTGGCGACCAACCCATCAACGCCATCACCAGAACCGTCGGCACCTGGAGCGTGGCGGCGACCCGCCCGGCGGACCACGCCTTCACCTACGTCATCGGCCCGATGGCGATCCGCAGCGAAGGCGGCAAACGGACACAGTACGTGTTGCTGCGCGCCGATGGCCGCGGCGAGGTCGAGGTCATCCAAGACGCCGATGCCGTCCTGCGTCGTGCCCTTGCCGAGAACCGTGTGTCGCTGCCCGCCGGTGTGACCTGGCGCTGGGTCGGCCGCTACGAACAACAGGTCAAGGCCGCCACCACCATGCGCTGGGTGCTGATCGCTGCGGTGGGCATCATGCTGATCCTGATCGTCATCGGCACGCGTTCGTGGCTGGTGACCGGCATCATCGTCGGCGCAAACCTCTCGGTGACGACCGCTGGCGGTTTCATTGCCGTGTGGTTGGCCGGTGTCGAACTGACCACCGCGGTGGCAGTCGGCTTCCTGGTGCTGCTCGGCGTGATGTTCAACGACGGCATCCTGCTCGGGACCTACCTGCATGATCAGTTCAAGACCCTGCCCAAGGACGTGGCCGACGCGCACCGCAAGGTGTTCCTCGCCGGCGTGCGCCGCCGTCGCCCGGCGCTGATGACCAACTGTACGACGCTCCTGGCGCTGATTCCCGTGTTGTGGAGTGATGGCCGCGGTGCCGAAGTCATGCGTCCGATGGTCCTGCCAGTCATTGGCGGGATGATAGCCGACCTCATCTCGCTCTTTTCCGTGCCGGTGTTCTACGCATGGTTCTGGGAATGGCGCCTGCGACGGACATCCAAGGGAGCCGCACAGCTTCCGGTGAGCGACTCGGTAACCGCAGAGCCGCAGAGGTGAGAGGAGGGCCGCAGAGCGGAACCTCCCTGGCCCTCCTCTGCGGCCCTCTGCGGCGCTCCGCGTCTCTGCGGTTACCGGGTCGCTCCACGGTGATGCCCGTATGACTCCCCCGACCACCGCCGATCTGCGCGCCTACCTACGCGGGCAGCTCAACGCCGAGCGTTATACCGAGGTCGATTGCTGGCTCGACCAGCATCCCGAGATGGCAGAGAAATTGTTGGAGGAAGCCGGCGCTGACGACACCGGTGCGCTCGCGAGCGTGAAGTCGACCATCACCGATGGCTTCGTCACTGACGGTGGTGCCGGACGCCTGCGCACCGACAGCGAATTGGGCACTGGTGGCATGGCGGTGGTGGAAGCGGCGCGTGACCGTGCGCTCGATCGCGTCGTGGCGCTCAAATCGTTGAAGGCACGTCAGCCTGGGGAAACCCTCGAAGCCTACCATCTGCGCGAAGCCGCGTTCCGTCGCGAGGCCGCGCTCACCGCCGCGCTGGAACATCCGGCGATCGTGCCGGTGTACGACGTTGGTCGCTCCGACGGCAAGCCCGCTTTCACCATGAAGCGCCTGGAAGGTGAGACGCTGCTGACGGTCGTACAAAAGGGCAAACGTTCGCGCGTGGCGTTGGTCGAAGCGTTGCTGCGCGTCGCTGAGGCGGTGGCGTTCGCTCACAGCCGTGGCGTGGTGCACCGCGACCTGACGCCGGCCAATGTCCTGCTCGGTGATTTCGGTGCGGTGTACGTCCTCGACTGGGGCGTTGCGGCACAGCGTGGCGAAGGCGGTGGTGTCACCGTCGGCACACGTGACTGGATGGCACCCGAACAAAATGGCGGAGTTCCGGCAGATCCACGTATGGACGTGTTCGCGCTTGGCGGGCTGCTGATGTTCAGTTTGACCGGAAACGGTCCGCGCAAAAACGGCGTGACTGATCTGTCGCCCTTGACGAACCGCGAGGTCCCACACGGACTGGCCGCGCTCGCGCGACGCTGCCTCGGCGACGATCCGGCAACGCGCGACGCCGATGCCGGCGTGGTCGCGGCGGAATTGCGCCGCTGGCTCGATGATGGCTTGACTCTCGCGCAACAGGCGGGTCCGTTCACGCTCGGCTGGATGCGCCTGCGGCGTTCACGACGGGCGCGCACTATTTTGTGGGTCGCGGCGATGCTGGTGATTTCGATCACCGCTGGTCGCTGGGTGGTCGAACGCGAAACTCTCACTACCGCGCGCAAACGCGTGGCAGAAATCGCCGCGACCGTGCCGCTGCACGATGCCGAAGCGGTGACGGTAGTGTTGGCCGATGTGCGTACGCTCGCCGCGCGTCATCCCACGCTCACTGAGGCCAGCGAGCTGGCGGTACGTCTGCAGGCGGCCCTCGACTTGGCGAGTGAACGTGCCGCTGTCGCCGCTCAACGCGCACGCCTCGACACCTTGCTGGCGCGTACTCGACGCAGCGGTCCATGGGCTGATGAGGTCAGCGATTGGCGAGCGGTGCTGGGCAAAGCTGGGATGTCGCTGACGAAAGGAAAACATTCACAGGACTTAGCGCTGCTCGCCGATCATCCGCTTCGCCTCCTCCTGGTCGAAGGGCTGGTCCATCTGTGGCACGCCGCCGCAGCGATGGGTGAACCGGAGCTGGCGACTTTGATGGCACACTTGGTCACTGACGGCGGGCCGTCGGCTGGCTGGCGTGCACTGGGTGGTCTGATGCTGCGCACCGAGTTCCAGGCGCACCAGCCGGTGTTCTGCGTCTGCGCCGAGTCCGACGGTGCGTTGACCGATCCAGCAAGCGCCGCGGTGTTGCTGGCGCTGTATGGTCCCGACCAGCGCCTCATCGAATTCGCGCGTCAGGAATTGATGCGCGACCCCGGCGCTTTCTGGCCGCTGATCGCCAGCGCCCGCGCCGCACTGACCGCCAACGATCTCGCCATCGCTGAACGTCAGGCATTAATCGCCAGCGGCAGCGAATCGGCCAGCTTGTTTCCGCAATTGATCCTGGCCTACGTCGCGCTCGCGCGTGCTGACTACAGTGCACTGCTGATCGCTGCCGAACGCGGATTGGCGGCGAACGAGGAACACAGCGAACTGCTGGTGCTCAAAGCCGTCGCCCTCGCACGCAGCGGCAAGGCCAAAGAAGCGCAGGCGATCATCGCCGACCTCGACGCCGGTCATTTACAGTACCACCTCGCCCACCGCGTCGGCCATCCGATGGAACGTGGCGTCGACGCATTGGTGGCGGCGGGGATCACCATTCCCAAGGCGGATCCAAAACTGGGGCCGCTGGTGCCTGGGCATCATCATCACCACTAACTGACTTTCTTGGCGGTAGTTAGCACGTGCGGGGTCAATCCGTCGCCCATGAGGATGGTGAACGACAGAACAACGTCACGGCAGGCTCACATGAACTCCACCGCACGTGGGCGACTGGCCATGTCCCCGCAGGCAATTCTGGTGTACGATGTCTGGAATTCGGGGGACCCATGATCAGATTCCGCAGTCTTACCAGCCTACTTGCCGCCACCTTTATCGCCATGGCGGCCGTGCCTTTGGCGATGGTGCTGGCGGTGACCAGTCAAGCGACCTTGCGCGACACTGAAAAATCGGCCGGGACCTACCTCTCGTTGCTTGCCGACTCGACGCTCGACGTCATGTACCGCAACCTCTTCGAGCGATATGGCGACGTCCAGGCCTTCGCCACCATTCCCACTGCGGCGGCGATGGAACCGGCGGGGCTGACGGGAATCGCCAACAACTTCACCGAGCTCTACGACTTCTATGACCTGATGGTCATCACCGATGTGGATGGCCGTATCGTCGCCACCAACACCAAGGATCACGACGGCAAAGCGCTGCCCACCACCGCCGCGCTGATCGGCCAATCCCTGGCCGCCGAACCGTGGTTTGCCGCCGCCATCGGCGCACCCGTGGGCAGCACCAATTACGCCGATGTCACGCTCGATCCGCTGGTCGCCAAGGCCGCTGGCGGCTCGGGAGCATGCCTGCGCTTCTCCACGCCGATCCGGCGCGACGGCAAGGTCGTTGGTCTGTGGACCAATTACGCCAGCTGGCAGCGGGTGGTCCAGGCGGTGGCGGACCAGGCGTTGGCCAACATCACGCAGTTCGGAGCGACCTTGACCCTGGTGGATCAGAAGGGCCGCGTGCTCATCGATGGCAATGATCGGTCCGGGGCCATGAACCTGAATCTCAACCTCGCGACCCTGGGCGTAGAAGCCGTGACGAAGTCTATCTCTGCGACCGCCAACGCCCGAGGCTACACCAACGAAGCCAACAAACGCACCAATACCGTACAGATCAATGGCTGGGCTTGGCGCAAGGAATCCATCGGTTTTCCCGGATACGGCTGGAGTGTCCTGCTGCGTATGGAGCGCAGCGTGGCGATGGCTAGCATCACTCAGGTGATCCTGCTCAGCCTGCTGATCGGTGTAGTCGCCATGGTCACCGCTGTGGTGTTCGGTGCTTGGCTGGCCCGTTCCCTGGTGCGCCCCATCCAGGCGATCGAGCGCGTGATGGGCGCCGTGGCCCAGGGTGATCTGACCCACACGGTCGAACTGATCGGTGGCCAAGAAGTCGGCCAACTCGCGCGCGCCACCAACAACACGGTCGCCAACCTGCGCACTCTCGTCGGACGGATCTCCGAATCCTCGACTACGCTTTCAGCCGCGGCCGAAGAGTTGTCAGCCACCGCGACCGAACTGGTCGCCACCTCGACCCAGACCGATGCGCAGGCGAAGAATGTGTCGGGCGCTGCCCAGAGCATCTCCGGCAATATCGCCTCGGTCGCGGCCGGGTCGGAAGAGTTGTCGGCCAGTGTGAAGGAGGTCGCCGGCAACACCGCCAACACCGCGCGGGTCGCCAGTGAAGCCGCCAGCCAAGCCAGTCACGGCGACGCCCTGGTGGCCAAACTCGGCGCCACGTCGCTGAAGATCGGCGACGTGGTCAACACCATCAGCGCGATCGCGGAGCAGACCAACCTGCTAGCGCTCAATGCCACCATCGAAGCTGCCCGTGCCGGTGAGAGTGGCCGCGGTTTCGCGGTGGTCGCCGCCGAGGTCAAGACGCTCGCCCAGCAGACCGCCACCGCCACCGGCGATATCCGCCTGCAGATCGGTTCGATCCAGGCCGATGTGAAAGGAGTCACCGAGGCCCTGGCGACTATTTCGCAGACCATCAACGGCCTCAATGCCAGCCAACAATCCATCTCTGCCGCGGTCGAGGAACAATCCGCCACCGCCAGCGAGATGACCCGGACCCTGTCCCAGGCCAGCCAGGGCTCTGGCGAGATCGCCAGCCAGGTCACCGGGCTCGCCGATGCCGCTCGCGCGGTGGCCCAGGGCGCCGACGACACCCAACGCGCCGCCCAGCAATTGACCAAGCTCGCCACGGATTTGCGCACGCTGATCGGCTCGATGAAAACGTGACCAACCCGACTTTAATCCTGCGTTAGAGGCGGTTTCACGGCGTTTCACGGCTCATTCCGTAGCGAGCCCAGCCATCGTCGAGCGAGGCAAGGAAGACGGGCCATTTGGAGCGGAGGCATGGCCGTAGGCCATGTTGAGCACCAAATGGTTCGTCTGACGCCGCCGCAGCCGACGAGGGCGGGGCGCAGTAGGAATGAGCCGTGAAACCGCCTCTTAGGGTGTACGAACGCCGGGATCGGCCGGTTCGACGGCCGATCCGGCACCAGCTTGTCGTGACGCCAACTTGGGGATGCTGCGCCGCGGGAGCAGACCATGTCGCTCGAAACCCAGGTGCAGAATCTTGCCAGCGAAACCTCGCGTCGGTGGAAGACGTTGCGCGTACGCACCGACGCCGACTCCCGCGCCGTCGCGCGCGATCTGTTGGCCAAGCTGGCCTTCGGCGCGTGGTTGTTGGCCGGCAACCTGCTGCGCGCGGCGGTCGGCAATCGTGTGCAACGCCAGACGCTGGTGATCCGCCGTTTCCAGAGCCGCATACGCGAGGCCGACGATGCCTTCCTGCTCGCCCAGCTCGATCACGCGGTCGCCGCTGTACTCTGGCATCTGATCGTCGCTCGTCGTGATGGCGTCGGTCTGCGCCGTATCGAACAGCTGGTGGCAGAGTTCATCGAAACGGCAGAAGAGGATCTGGTGAAACTCAACCGCGTGGCGAAAGGTGACGCATCGAACGGGTAATTGAACCTCTCAGCCTGCTTGAGCAGGAATGTCGCACGTTCTTGGCCTCTCTCGCCCAGCCTCACTGCTCCCCAAACTGAAACGACCGCTCACCGTCGTAGGTAAGGAACTGCGCGACGCTCATGGTCTTCCGCCGGCCGCTCCGGGCGAGGTAGAACGCGAGGGCGGCCATGATCACGAGGGCACACACCAGACTGAAGAGTTTGCCCCACGGTGGCGAGGGCGGAATGCCCTTGAGGGCGAAGCCGACAGCGAAAAGCGCGACGATCGCCAGGACCAATACCATGAGCAGGATGGCGCCGATCATCTGCCAACCACTGCCACTGCGACAGAGCAAGCCATCGCCCATGGTTTGCCGGCGGGTGACCGCGAGGCGCAGCACCGCCAACAAGTCCTCGTTGCGCTCGGCCGGTTGGAACGGGCCTTCGACATGATGCGCCGACATCTTCCACCAACGACCGGCGATGCGCAGGCGGGCTGCCAACGTGGCACCCAACGAGGAACCGTTGACGTTGACGCCCATGGTGCGCCAGAGCCGCACTTCCTGGAGTTCGCGGATGGGCAACACCTCGGGGGTCGCCCCGGCTTTACGCTCATACACCAAGTGGTCGCCCTCCACGCGCCACGTAACGACCGGCGCGAACAGGGTGGCACGCGAGGACAACGTGGGCGAGGCGGGCGAGGCGGGCGAGGCGGGCGAGGCGGGCGAGGCGGGCGAGGCGGGCGAGGCGGGCGAGGCGGGCGAGGCGAGTGATTCGTCGGACATGCCGTGATGCTCTCCCGCGATCAACTTCTGCAATCCAGGATCACTCCTGGGCGTGGCGAGTGATCACCGCGGCAGGAACAACGTGATCGTCGCCAGCAAGGCCAAGCCGATGATGATTTTTTCGAACAACGCCTGCGGGATGCGGGTGAACAACCAACGTCCGATGAGCGCTCCGGCGATCACCGCAGGGGCCAGCCACAGATCGATCCACAGGGTCTCACTGGTGATGCGCCCTTGCATGACGAACTGCGGGATCTTCACCAGATTGATGACGAAGAAGAACCACGCGCCGGTGCCCATGAATTCGCTTTTGGGCAGGGCCATGCTCAACAGGTACAGGTTCATCACCGGGCCAGCGGCGTTGGCGATGTAGGTGGCGAAGCCCGTAGCGATGCCGAACAACGCGGCTTTGAGCGGTGATGCCGTGGTCGGCGCGGCATCACCCTGCCATTTGCGGATGAGCTGCATGATGATCATCACCAGCACAATGACGCCGATGGCCTGCGTCAGCACCACATCGCTGATGCCGAAATGATCCATCGCCCACAACCCAGCCATGCCGAATCCCAGCCCGAGCGCGACCCATGGCACCAGCTTGATCACCCGATCCCACTGCGCGTGACGACGGTAGTAGAGCACCGCGAAGAGATCAGCGAGGCACAGCAGCGGCAGCACCACCCCAGGCGACAAACGAGGATCGGTGACCACATAAAGCATCAGTGGCACCACCAGGATGCCGAGACCAGGCACGCCGGTCTTGGCCACACCATTCATGCAGGCGCACAGCAGGCCGAGGGCCCATTGCCAGGGTTCGAGGATCACGGCATCGCTCGCGCGATGCCGTCCGGAAGTCCGGAGGTCCGGAGGTCCGGAAGTCTTTCGGGCACGAGCTCCGTGACGAATCCGACGTGTCGCCGAATTCGATCGCTTGCAGTTACGATCATTCCTGAACCGGGAGACTTCCGGACTTCCGGCTGCTGTCCAAAACAGCCGGACTTCCGGACTGATCGATCCGACTTCCGGACCGTGGCAATCAGAGCTTCGGTTCCTTGCCCGTAATCAGCCGGAACGCCTCGACGTATTTCGCCAGCGTGTTGTCGATCACGTCTTTGGGCAGTTGGATGCCTTTGCCGTTCTTGTCGAACTGGATCTTTTCCAGGTAATTGCGTAGGTACTGCTTGTCGAAGGAGTTCTGCACCACGCCAGCTTTGTAATCCTTGGCCGGCCAGAAGCGGCTGCTGTCGGGCGTCAGCACTTCGTCGGCGAGAATCACTTTGCCCGCGGCATTGACGCCGAACTCGAACTTGGTGTCGGCGATGATGATGCCGCGTGTCGCGGCGTAATCGCGCGCGGTGGTGTAGAGCTTGAGCGCGAGCGACTTCACGGCATCGGCATGCACGCCCAGGATCTTCGCCGCCTGGTCCGGATGGATGTTCTCGTCGTGGGTGCCGAGTTCGGCCTTGGTGCTCGGGGTGTAGAGCGGCGCACTGAGTTTGCTCGCTTCCACCAGACCTGCGGGCAGCTGAATGTTGCAGACCGTCTGGGTCTTCTGGTATTCCTTGAGGCCCGAGCCGGTCAGGTAGCCGCGCACGATCGCTTCCACCGGCAGGATCTTCAGGCGACGCACCAGCATGGTGCGACCTTCCAGTTGCTCGCGGTAGACCTGCACGGACGCCGGCATCTTCGCCACATCGGCGGTGACCAGGTGGTTCTCGCAGACGCTGCTGAGCAGGTCGAACCAGAAGATCGACAACTGGGTCAGGATCTTGCCCTTCCCAGGAATGCCGTTGGCCATCACCACATCGAACGCGCTGATGCGGTCGGAAGCAACGAACAGCAGGTGCTCGGCGTCGACCTCGTAGACGTCACGGACCTTGCCGCGCGCGAGCAGTTTGAGCGTCGGGCAGGAACTGGTGACGACGGCTTGGGCGGCGGTGGACATGAGGTGGAGCGCTCGCGGGTTCAATTCTTCTGGAGTTCGGCGTTCATTTCCGTGCGCTGCAGGTCCTGACGGTAGTCCAGCAGCATATCACGGTAGCTGTTGGCACGTTCCACCCGGGCTTGGCCGATGGGCGGTGCCGCTGGAATGAACTCGGTCGCCTGGACCAGACGCACGGCTGGGACATCGCCCTGTGCCGCTTGTTGGCCAAGCACCACCGGACGTTCGGGCATCACCAGCGCGACCAGCAGCTTGCTCTCGCTCAGCAGCGCTTCACCCGGCACACTCGACGGCGGCTGGATCTGGCTGAGCGAACCCTGGCGCAGATCGAAGACCGCTTCCTTGCGGCTGGTGACCTTGGGTGCCCATGGTTTGGCGGCGTCGCTTTCTGCCCATTTCTTGAGGCCACCCGGTCCGAGCTTCTCGCTCGCGGCGCGGATCTCCTCGGCCTTGGTCAGCAGATCCTTGTACGCCCGTTCCCCCTGCAGCACGGCCTTGACCTCGGCCTTCACCGCCGGGTCGCTCAGCTCGCGGAAGCCAGCCTCACGCCGGCCATCGACCCGCAATACCAGCCACGCGGACTTGTCGCCGGTGCTCTTCACCGCCGAGGTGATGGCGTGTTGTTCCTGGTTGAAGAGATGCAGCTGCGCTTCGCTGAGCATGCCGAACTCGCCCGCGTCCAGCGTGCCGCCGCCTCTGGGTTCCTCGATGAAGACCTTTTCACGGATCGACAGACCGAGTTCCATCGCCTTGGCCTTGAACCGCGTGCTGTCCTTGTCGGTGAGCAGCGGCTCGACCGCCGTATCGAACTGGCGTACCAACGCCTCGGCCTGTCGTTCGGCGAGTTCGCGTGCGAGCTTCGCCTTGATCTCGCCTGCAACTTCGCTCAGCGGCTGGTACTCGATCTTCGGCGGCTCGGGGGCCTTCTCGTCTGGTTTCTTTTCGTCCGGCTTGGCGCCGTCGGCCTTGGCCGCATCCGCGGCGTCGGGTTTCTTTTCTTCGGGCTTGGGCACGACCACCGGCTTGCGGTAGTCATCTTTGTGGGCGTTGTAGTAGGCTTCGATATTGGCCTCGGGCACCACGGTCTTGGCCGCCAGGGCCGGGACATCGACGAAGGCGACGGTGGTCTCCACCGCCGTCAGGCTGGTGAAACGCGTGCCTTTCAGGCGTTCGAAGGTCTGCTGGATCTCGGCGTCGTCATCTTTGACCTCGGGCAGCAGGTGTGTGGCGTTCAGCACGACCTCGTCGATCGCTACCTGATCGCCGCGCAGACCGCGGTAAAAATCCATCTGATTCATCGACGGGACGAGATCACCCGTGGCGATCGGCACCACCGGCGCGACCAGACGGGCAGCCGATACCAACCGCAGCGCACGGTCTTCGGCGACGTAACGCCGCAGTTCCTGGAGCGTCACGCCGATGTCGGTGCCTTCGACCTCTTGCAAGGCTTCGACGTAGCGTTTTGTTGCATTGCCGGGCAACGGCTTGTTGAGGAACTCTTTGATCAGTGCCTCCAACGACGGGCCATCCGGCAGCAGGCCCATGGCGTCCGCCCGACGTGTCATCTTGATGCGATACGCCCAATAGTTCTTCATGTCGAACTGGCCGCGATCGTAGGATGAAGGATCAAAGTACTCGCCGGAGGGATCCTTCCCAGGATTGAGCAGGTCCTGCAGGCGACGGGCGACGCTCTGGCGGCTGAGGATGTCGTTCTCGCTGACGCCGGAGTGTTCCTCCACGCGGTTGACGTTGCCGAGCAGCGTGTCGGCGATCGGGCCGGCACCGAACAGGATGCCGACGAACAACACCAGCGCCCAGATGAACACCTGCTGGGTGGTCGAGAGCTGCTGACTCTTCGGTATGGCGAAACCGTCCTGACCCTGATCGGCGCCGCCCTTCTTGTGGTCGTCGCCGCCGGTCTTCTTCGCGGCAGGATCCGGCTTTGCGGGCAGGTTGGTCTGATCAGCCATGGGACATCCCTCAAGAGGCGCCACAACGGCGCGGCAGGTACGGAAAGGGCGGGGAGCCTAGGGGGGTGGGGTGGCAGGGCAATGTCGGGCGTGGGACGCCTGGGGAGCGCTGGATCACCACGGTTGCCCACTGGCATGTTTGTTGGCCTCCCTGACTTGGTCGCCCTGGCCCTTTCCCAGGGCGGGCAGGAGCCGACAACG
>JANPLC010000093.1:0-2261 GCA_031426335.1 Planctomycetota bacterium | reverse complement strand
ACCGCCAAGGTCCGCACCTTCCTCTACCGCATCGCGCACAACCTGTGGATCGACCACGTGCGCCGGCAGAAACATCACCTCAGCATTGATGCCGAGATGGGCGAGCGCTCGCTCAAACTCTCCGATGTGCTCAAAGCGCCTGGCTCGCCGGATCCCGAGGACGAGAGCCGCGACCACCTGATCCGTTCCCGTCTGCAGGATGCGCTCGACGCCCTGCCTGAAGGTCAGCGCGAAGTGTTCGTGTTGGCCAACAACCATGGGATGAAATACCAGGAGATCTCCGCCGTGCTCGGCATCCCCGAAGGCACGGTGAAAAGCCGTATGCACAACGCGGTGCGTACGCTGCGCGATGATCTGCAGGATCTGGTGGAACCATGAGCGACCGCTTCCCCGCTGTTGGCAAAACTGCCAAATCGTCAAGTGACAGCGATCCGCTGCTGCGCGCGGTCGCCGATGGCGATCCCAACTGCCCGGACGGCCGCATGCTGTCGGCGCTCGGTGATCTGTTCCGTCGCCACGCCCAGCCGCCGAAAGAAACCGACGACCTGAGCGCCGACATCCTGGCCAAGCTCAAGGATGTCGAACACGCCGACGTCAACGAACTCGACGCCATCGACGCGTTTTATGACGGCGCGACCGATGGCAGCGCCACCAATGTCCATGTCGATCCGACCCTCGACCGTCTCGCTGGCCTCGCGCGCAGCGTCGGCCCACGCCGCGTCGACGTGACCAATGCCGTGTTGCGGCGCATCCGCGCGTCATCGCGTTTGGCCGCCGTGCTCGGCACCGACGACGAACGCGAAAACCACGATGGCCGCAGCCGTTGGCGCATCATCAGCGCCGTGGTCGCCGGCCATGTTGCTGCACTGTTGGCCTTCGCCATCTTCCAGATCGGCTTCCACGCCGGCCAGGAGACCCAGGCGGACGGCACCACGCTGGCAGTGAGCAGCGACGATGCGGCAACCGACGCCGCTGGCGGCACCGTCGCCGGCAATCGCAACGGGTTGAATCTCAACGCTCCGGAACTACCGCCGAATCTGCCGGCAACCTGGGGCGACATCCGCGGACTCGGCACCGACCTCTTCCTGCTGCGGCGTTTCCCCGAACTACGCGCCAATGCGCGTCAGCTGTTCGGCATGCAGGCTTCCGAACCCAGCGTCGCGCACAGCGTCGCGTGGCTGCGTGGACGCCTCGACGCCAAGACCGGGACGTTCAGCGCCGATCCACTCGCCACCGCCGACGAACGCGCCTTGGCGACCCACGCGTTGGGCACCCTGGCGCTGCTTGGCGAAGGCCTCGGCGACAAGGCACACTCCGCCGACACCCGCCGCGCGCTCGACTGGCTGCGCATCCGTCTGGGCGATACCGAACTGGCCGGCGACGGCAGCGGCACCGACCACGCGTTCGCTGGCCTCAGCCAAGTGACCTCCGGCCTCGTCAGCCTGACGCTAGTCGAAGGCGCGCTGCTCTACGGCGACCTCGGTTTGCGCTCAGTGGCTGAAAGCACCTTGGTGACGCTCGACCGCGGTCTACCGATGCAGGCTGGTGCCGCAGGACTTGGTGGCTTCACCTTGCTCGCACTCGAAACCGCCCAGCAGGGCGGCATGCGTGTGCCCGGCCGGCTGCTGCAACAAGCCCGCCGCTCGCTCGCGCGTTCGCTGCCGACGCAGGATGCGGATGCTGGCCGTGTCGGTCTCGCGGCCTTTGCGCGCTACATCTACGGCCTGGGCAGCAACAGCAGCACGCGGCTCCAAGTCAGCCAACTCGGCAATCTGCTGCCGGGCTCCGCCGCTGGCCGTCCGGATCCGCTCGGCTGGTTCTTCGCCACCCTCGCGCTGCGTGAAGCCGATGGCAGCGATTGGCAGAAGTGGGCCGGTGCGCTCGAAGGGCAACTCATCCCATTGGTGCAGGCCGACGGCCACGTCAGCGCCGAGGCCATCCGTTATGGCGAAACTGGCGGCGAGGTGTTCGCCACTAGCTTGGTGGTGCTGAACCTCCAGGTGCCGTACCGGTACCTGCCGTTGGCGCCGACAGCCGAGAAATAATGCCAATGCTGACCACGACGCTTGACGTCGTGGTGCATGGATTGATTGCAGCAGAGGCCATGTCCGGAAATGGCCATGTCCAACTTTCATGTATCCCGGACACGCCCTGGTTCGTTTGGGGCTTCTGGCTGACCATCGTGATCATGCTCACCATCGCCGGATTCCATCTTGCTCGACAATTCACCGCACACCGCTGGGAGCGCGGCCGCCCTCGGC
>JANPLC010000092.1:0-10700 GCA_031426335.1 Planctomycetota bacterium | reverse complement strand
AGCGTTCCGGCAGCTCGGTGACTGACGGGCAGAGTTCGCGGCACGGCATCACCGCGCCTGGGTGGTAGTAGCGGATCGCGCCTTCATGGCGCTGCCGACCGAGCGGATACAACCGGCACGCGAGCGGTCGATGCGCGTGTGCCCGGCAGCCGAGCGCCGAATCGTACAACGTGCACGCCGGCACACGGTGTGACGCCGGTCCATGGAGGCCAACCGGACCATCGGCCATCAGTTGCGTCCCACCGCCCACGGTGCGCGTATCGCGCAGCACCCGTGGGCTCATGCCCATTCCCTGCGCCAACCACGCGAGCTCCCACGGTGAGATCACGATGCGATGCCCATGGCAACACGTGCCCAGGCGCGTGCAGGTCAGCGGCAAACGATCGGTGGCGGTCAGTGGCGTCACGCAGCGGCAGGATGGATCGCCGGTACAGAAGGTACAGCACGCTGTCTGCTCAGGGGCTTCGCCGGCTTCGCCCCCGCGGCTCTGCGAGCCTGCCCCCACGGGTTTTGTCGTGGCTCGTTTTCGTCGGCTTCGCCTCCTCAAACGTGGGCGGATGGCTTCGCCATCTTAATCCGCCCACCGCCACTCGGCCCCCGTCCTATCGCAAAGCGATGGGGGGTCGCCTACGCCTTGCAGGTGGGCAACGGAATCACCACCCCGGCGGTGCGGCGATGGTCACGTTCAGCGGTGTCGACCAGGCGCGACGGCTCGGATCGTAGTAGGGATACAGACGGCTGGGTGGGCCGGTGAAGGTGCCAGGGACTTCGGCGACGCAGGGAAACGACAGGCCGTTGGTGTAGTCGTAGAGCACGTCCCAGTAGAGCACCAACAGATCGCCGGTCTGTTCCCAGGCATCAAGGTCACCCGCCGCCACCAGATCGTCGAGCGCGGCACGCACCGGTCGCAGGCCACCTGGGATGCCGATCACTGCCACTGGTGTCGGCAGATCCTGCTTCGATTTCCAGCTGACGTTGATCATCACGCTGGAGCCGAGCGAGTAGCGCGGGAGCTGATCGAGCGCCACGTGTAGGCCGAAGCCGGGATCGCCTACCGGCGGTGGCGTCGCGGTGCTGCCGCTCAGCGTCAGCGTCCACGGCAGGTGCCGCGTTCCGGACTGACGAACTCCCAGACGATGATCTCCCACCGCGAGGTGCACGCTGAGATCGACGCTGATGGGCTCATCGCTGATGGCCGGAATCTTTACCGGGGTCGGCAGATCCTTCCCATCGATGGTGAGGATGACGTCCACCGGTTCCTGCCGCTCTGTTGCGAGCCGCTGATCGAACGCGCGCAGAGCCCGCAGTGTCAGCACGGTAGTTTGCGTGGTGCCGAAGGTGCCGTCAGCACAACGTCCCAGCAGGTAGCGCCCGGCGTTGGTGTTGCGCGCTTGGTCGGCGGGCGGCTGATCGGCTGCCTGGTCGAGCGTGAGCCAGGCAAGCAGTGCCAACGCGGTGGCCTGTTGCCGGGCGTCGTCGAGATTCGCGCTCAGCAAACTGGCGGTGGCGCCGTCGACGCTGCCATCGGCATTCCAGGTCAGGCGCATCAGTGCGGCGCGTGCCGCATCACGGCGACCGCCACGCAGGAGCGCATTGGCGGCCAAGGCCACGACGTAGGCGTTGGTGCTGGTGCGGGCATCGTTGTCCACTGCATCCAACGCCAGCGTCAGTTCGCTTGCCAGCGCCTGCGGATCAGCGGCACTCTCCAACAATGCCCAGGTGATGTAGGGATTGGTGCACGCTTTTCCCCACGGCTGCTGATTGGCTTCCATCACGAAAATTCCGTGCTCATCACGTTGGGTCAGCAACCACGTGCGCGTGCGTTCCAGCAGCGTGGCATCGACCGGAATTACGTCGGCCAGCTCGCGGAACTGCATCAGTCCGAATGCGCTCAGCGCTGCATGGGCGGGCGCCTTGCCCCACCAGCTGAAGCCGCCGTCGGGAACTTCGTACGCGATGAGTTGGTCGTAGCTCATCTGCAGCATGGCGCGCATACGTTCGCGCAAGCGCTCGTCAGGAGCAGGTCGGCTGCTGATCAGGCGCTCGGCCTGGATCAGCGGATAGCTGGTCGCGCTGATTTGTTCGAAACAGCCGTGGGGTTCTTTGACCAGCCCGGCAAACGCTCCGATTAACCGTGCCGCTGGCGAGGGATACACGGTCAAGCGCGCGAGACGGGAATTGGCGGTGATGTCCTGCGGGAAGGTGATCGGTGCGGCGTCGGCGTGATCCGTGATCATGCCGGTCAGGTGTTGGTCCCAGGGAAAACCAAGATTGCCCACCGCAATGGTGTGACGCAGCGCATCCGTCGCATCCCCAGCCTGCACTTGCCACGCGATCGGCAGGATGCCCGGTCCGCTGGCGGTCAGCGGCACCAACTGGCGCGCCACGCCTTGCGTCAGCGCGATGGGTGTTTCCGCCACACCATCCAGACTCAGCAGCGCGCTGGTCGCGGGAGAAGTTCGGCGATCACGCACGCTCAGCGGTACCTGCACGGTGTCGCCGACGCGCAGATGCTGCGGCAACCGCGCTTCAAGCGTGAGGTCGGCACCACAACGCAGCAGGTCGTCACCACTGCCGAGCGCACCACGCGCATCGACCGCGTCGACCACCACGCGCAGATCGGCTGGTCGCGCCGGCGTGGGAAAGGTCAGCGTCGCGGTGCCGGTGGTGGGATCGGTGCGCAATGCGGCGTTCCAGTAACGGGTGCCGGCGTCGAACTCGTGTGGTGGTGGCGCGGCGGTGGCGGCATCGGCAGCACCGCTCGCGTTCACGTCCTTGAAGCGGTAGTAGAATTCCAGCGACAAGCAGGCGAAGGCAGAGGAGATGGTGCGTCCGCCGTGCGCAGCGAACGCATCGAAGAGTTGCGGATCCCAACTCCCACGCAGTGGACTGGAGTCATCCTCTTGCAGATCGAACAGCAGGGCGCGGAACGCTTCGTCCCATTTCTTCCAGCGTTCACCACCCATCTGAAACAGACCAACGCTGGCGAGGTGGCTCTCGATCAGAGGGAGCGGCAGCGTTGGCGGGTAGTAACGATCGAAGGTGTGTGCAGCGAGGCTTTCCGCGAGCGGATGGCCGGCATGGAAGCCGAGCCAGATCGCCATGCTCAAACCCTGGGCCGGAGCATGGGGTTGGTGGCAGACGCCACTGCGCGGATCCCAACGCGTGGGGAAGGTCGCCAGACGATCGCGTTTCACCAGAGTTTCAGTGCGATTGGCGGCCTGCCAGGCGGCCTGCACGTAGGCCTTCGCACCCTGCATGCCGTCACCGATGGCAAGGCCGCCAGCCAGTGCGCCTTTGAGCGCGAACACGCACCACAGGCTGGCGTCGGCGTCACAGATCGGTGCATCTGCGGTGGTCGCCGACCAGCCCAGGCGCTGGCCCTGCCACTGCACCTGATCCGCCAAGATGGCGGCGACCGCTTGTTCGCACACCGGCTTGAGTGCCTGATCGTTGGTCATGGCATAGGCCTCAGCCAGGCACCAGGTGACCACGCCCTGCACCGTGGCGTCGTGCGAGAACCGCCCGTCCGGTGCCTGCGCCACCAACCACGTGATCCCGTTGCTGACCGATTTCTTGTATCTGTTGGGCACGACGTGATCGTAACCGGCACCCATATAACACAGCAGCATCAAGGCAGTGGTGGCGCGATCGGCATCCACTCCACTCCAAGGCGCCACGCCGGTGCGATCGGCATCGAGACGGACGTCTTCGGTCGGATACGTTGGACTCCAGGATCCGTCGGGGCGTTGAGTGCGGCGCATCCAACGCAGGCCTTCGTCGGTCACGCCCTGTGATGGCGGCATCGTGGGCAATGCTGCTGCGGGTGATGTCGGCGTCACCGGTTTCCCGTGATGCCGACTCGACAACGCCGGCACCGGCGCATCAGCGGTGAGTGGCAGCATCGCCGGCCACGCCGGCCATAACGGTTGGCGTCGCATCAGCAGACGGCGCAGCGCCAGCTCGCGGCTGGGCCGCGTGGACGGCGTTGCCTTCAGCGGATCGAACAACTGTCGCCATTGTTGGGTGCCGAGCAGCAGGTCGAGCGCGCGTGGATCGTTGAGATACACGGTGGGATCGGCACAGAGATCGACTTCGTTTTCGAGCAACGCCATCACCGGCAGACGTGGCGCGCGTTCGCGTGGCGGCACGGCGGAATCCGTACCGGCGTCGATCACTGCGACCGACACTACGGCGGCGACCGGCTGGCCGGCCTCGTCGCGCACCTGCACGGTGACAGTGGCGTTCTCATTCAGGCCGTAACGTGGACGATCATTGGTCATGGTGATGGACAGCCGCCGCGCTGGCACACGAAACAACAGGCGCTGCGCCAGTGCGACGTGGTTGCTGTCGTAGACGGTGGCCTCGAGTACGCCGCTGATCTCCACCGGCAACGCCAGGGCGATGGATTGGGCCACGCGCGGGACGCACATGATCGTGGTCTCAGCAACGAGTGCGCCGCGCCGGGTCAGTGCGATGCGGCAGGCTCTGGCGCTGGCTGACACTAACTCCAAGCGTGCGGGTTCGCCCGCGGCGATCTGTTCGTCGCGTGCATGCAGCAGCACGCCGGTGGTCGATGCCGGCGGCAAGGGATAGGTCGCGCTGACGCCCGCTGGGTCCTGGATCGTCAGGTGGTACTGGCGATCGGTTCGTGGCGTGAAACTGACACGAGCTCGGCCTTCATGCGTGGTGACGACCTCGGCGATGCGCTGCTGTTGATCATCCATCAACGTGCCACGCAGCGCCAACGGCTCATCCGCCCGCCACTGCGCCTGGAGGTACACCACGTTCGGCACGTCGGCGAGCAGCGCGCCGCTTTCTGGAGTCCACGCGATCAGCGGTTGGCCCAGCCGGCGTAGTGGTCGCACCAGTTGTTCGATGCGCCCACCATCATCGATGGTCACTGATAACACACCGCCGGTGAAGGTCGCGGGCAACGGCACCTGCACCGTGGCTTCGCCAGTGGCATCGAGCATCAGCGCGGCGAGGTCGATCTGCTGTCCATCCACGTGCGCGGACGCGCGCGCCGTTGCGCCAGGCACGGCACCCCCGTCGTGCTGCCGGACACGCAGCGTAGCGGTGGCGGTTTCTCCAGGAGCCCACGCTTCGCGCGCCAGACGCAGGTCCAGATCAAGCGCTGGTGTGCGTTCGGTGGTAATCAACACGCCACGTTCCGCCGGCGTGGCGGGCGCGGCGGCGGCGGTATCAGCAGTGATGCGGTAATTGCCCTCCGCGACTTGGCGCGGCAACGTCCAGCTAAAGGCAGCGATGCTGTCGGCACTCCACACCAGAGATGAAGTGCCGGTTTTTCCGTGCGGATCGTGCATGCGCAGGCTGATGGGCAGGCGTGGTGCCGTCGGCGCGAACGTCACCGCGTCGAGGATCACCACCCGCCCGTTCACCGTGTCCCCTGGGTGGTAGATCGGCCGGTCAGTGGACAGGCACAGCAACCAGCCCTGCGCGCCTGGCTTGGTCGGAGAGGCGGTCGGCGGTGCGGTGATCGTCGCAGCGGTTGGTCGGTCTGCTCGCACGCAAGCGGCCAGCAACACGAACACGACGACGCTGATGAGGAAGAGGAGACGGCGCATGCAGGGAGCCTAACGCAGAATCGAACCTCAGGTGCGGGGTCCTCCCGCTCCCGTGTGGGTCGATGTGTGACGCGAGAGCAAGTCTACGTCGCGTGGGACTTTTTCCCCGATTGCCCGCCCCCGGCCAGGGACCTACCGTTCCCCGCTCATCCCGCAGGAACACCGCATGAGCACTCCCATCCGTTGGGGCATCCTTGGCCTTGGTACCATCGCCCGCGCTTTCGCCACCGGTCTGACCGCGGTGCCCGATGCCAAGCTGGCGGCGGTGGGGTCGCGCAGTGTGTTCAAAGCCAAGGAGTTCGCCAAGGAGTTCGGCTCGCCGCGGGTGCATGGCAGTTATGCCGATCTGGCCAACGATCCTGACATCGACGCGATCTACATCGCCACGCCGCATCCGATGCACAAGGAGGACGCGATCCTGTGCCTGAATGCTGGCAAGGCGGTGTTGTGTGAGAAACCATTCTGCGTCAACGCGAAGGAACTGGAGCAGGTGGTCGCGGTCGCGCGCGCGAAGAACGTCTTCTTGATGGAAGCGATGTGGACACGGTTCATGCCGGTGATGGCCAAGGTGCGCGAGTGGTTGGCGGCTGGTCGCATCGGCGAGCCGCGTTTGGTGACTGCCGACTTCGGCTTCCGTTGTGCTTGGGATCCTGCGAGCCGTTTGCTGGCACCGACACTCGCCGGCGGTGGCTTGCTTGATGTGGGCATCTACACCATCGCCTTCGCGTCGATGGTCTTCGGTCCGAAGCCGTCACGCATCACCGGCTTTGCCCACCTGGGTGAAACCGGCGTCGACGAGCAAGCGGCCTACATCCTGGGATATCCTGGCGGTGGACTCGCCTCGCTGACGTGTGCCGTGCGTACGGAGACCACCCAGGGCGCACGTATCGACGGCACCGACGGTCGCATCGAGATCCCGTCACCGTTCTGGAAGGCGACGCGCGCGGTGCTCACTGCCGGCGGACGTACTGAAACCATCGAGGCACCGCACAAGGCCAATGGCTACGAATACGAAGCGATGGAAGTCGGCCGCTGCCTGCGTGCTGGCCTGAAAGAAAGCCCGATCGTCACGCTCGATGAATCGCTCGCGCTGATGCGGGTGTTGGATCAGGTACGTGGGCAGTTCGGGTTGAAATACCCCATGGATGGGTGAATTAGGGGTGAGACTTAAGGCTTGAGGGCGACGCCGATGTATCGACGTCGCCCTCAGACCTTAAGTCTTAAGCCTCACGCCGGGATGTTACCCACCCGTCGCCTTCTTGCCGTACAGCGTGTCGCCGTATTTCTTGCCCAAGGTCTCCAGTCCTTCACGTCCGGCCTGTTGTTTCTGCGGATTCGGATGGGCGATCATCTCCTGGCACTGCTGGTAAATCGCGCGAGCTTTGAGTTCGTTTTTGATCGTCGCGTCTTTGCCGAGTTCCTTCAGTTTTTCCGTGGCGGGTTTGAGCACCACTGGTTTGGCCTGGGTCAGCAAAGTCTCCAGACCTTCGTAGGTCGCCATGCTGACGTCGGCGGCGAGCAAGGTTTCTTGCCGCTTGGTCAGGCTGGCTTCGACGACGGCATAGATCTTCTCGGCCTCGTCCTTGACTGCCTTGTTTTTGCGCGCGGCCATCAACGTGTCCATCGCTTGCGGTTGATCGCGTTCGATCATCCACCACACGGTTTTGGCTTTCTCGTCGGTGAGGCCGTCGACCGGGAAGCGGTAGGTGCCGGCGCCTTTGTCGATGCAGGCAGTCGCAGCGCCGACGAGGTTATCGCCACCGGGCAGCGAAGAGGATTTGCCGCCGCGGTAGGTGGCGCGCTGAAGAATGTTGCTCAGGCCGATCTTCCGCTCGTTGCGGGTGTCCTGGCCGACCAGCGCGTGTTCGACACCGACGTCTTTGGCCCAGTTGACCAGATCTTCGGGCGTCAAATCGGGCGTAATGCAGACCAGGTGCATCGGCGCTTTGCGTGTCTCGATCAGGTCATGCAAGGCCTTGGCCTCGGTACGCATGAATTTGGCCGCAGAGGGGCAGTGACCACAGAAGTAGATCACCACCACCGTCTGGTCGCCCAGGTCGGAGATCGTGCGGGGCTTGCCATCGCTGAAGCGGATGCCGCTGAAGGGATCATCGCCAGCGCCGGCGCTCACGGCCAACAGCAGAGTGGCGAACACGGTCAGGGCGCGGGTCATGGCGGACATCCTTTGAGGTTGGCAACTGCGCGAGTTCATGGCGAAATTCACTGGTTGGTCAATGAGAACGATGCCTGCTGCAGCAGGCGGACCGTCTCACCAAGTTGGACGATTGGAGCCGGCCGAGCAGGTTTCGTCCAACACCGGGTTGCAGCCACGTCTCCTGGCGCAGGATCCCCACCGTGATCGACCCGGCAATTCCACAACGTATCGGCAAGTACGTGGTCCGTGAGCAGATCGGTCGCGGCGGCATGGGCTTGGTGTACCGCGCCTTCGACCCTGCGCTCGAACGTGAAGTGGCGATCAAGATCATCCACACCGCCAAGCTCAATTTTTCCGACCAGATCACTCGTTTCGCCGCCGAGGCCAAGGCCCTGGCGCAGCTCTGTTCACCCAACGTGGTGCAGGTTCACGACTACCATCCGGATCCGCTCCAGCCTTACTTGGTGATGGAGTACGTGCGTGGGCGCAGCCTGTCGGTCGTGCTGCGCGAAGATGGGCCACTGCCGCTGCGCCGCTTGGTCGACTGTGCGTGGCAGGTGTTGTCGGGCCTCGCCGCAGCGCACGGCGCGGGCATCCTGCATCGCGATCTCAAACCAGGGAACATCCTGTTGGCGGCGGACGGCGTCTACAAACTCGCCGACTTTGGTCTCGCCACCGGCACCGGTCCGGAGCAGTTCGATGACGGCGACCTCACCGACACCGGTGAGATCGTCGGCACCGTGCGCTACTTGGCGCCCGAACGTGCGGCGGGCGGCGATGCCACGGTGCTGACCGATCTCTATGCGCTGGGGGTGACGCTCTACGAACTGGCCACCGGCAAACACCCGGTGACCAAGGAAGACAATCCGCTGCGCATCGCCCAGCGCATCACCAACGAACCGCTGCGCCCCTTGTCTGAGGTGTTGCCTAGTCTGCCGCCGGCGTTCGCCGCGTGGTTCGCACGGCTGATCGCCCACGACCCGCTCCAGCGTTTCGCCACCGCCCTGGCGGCGTTGCAGGCGCTCGAACCGATCGACATCCCGACCAGTCCCGATCTGCGGCGGGCGACCACGCGCCGCACGGTGAAAGGCGACGACTCCGCTCACACGCTAGCAATGCCGGGACCGCCATCATCACCGAGTCGGGAAGCCACCACCGGCATCACTGGGCGCGCCAGGCTCGCCGGCACCAACCGCCCACCGAGCACCGCCATTGCCATGCCGGTCAGCGGCCAGCGGCCCGTGCCCGCGGCGTTACTGCGCAAGCCGCGCGTGCGTTTTGTGCTCAAACTGATTCTCGCCATCTGGTTGTTCAGCAGCGCGGCGACGGTGGTGGCGGGTTTAGCGATTTCACATCAGGCGATCAGCGAGCAGGAGCAGCACCTGCGCACCAACTTGGCCAACGCCGCTGCCGGTGCGGCGCTGATGATCGATGGTGACGTCCATCGCCGACTGGTGACCGCCGGGGCGGCAGCCAATCGTGACCCTGCGTTTGCCGAGGTGGTCGCCACCCTGCGGCGTTTCAAACGCACCCATCCCGAGGTCACTTACATCTACACCATGGCGAAGCTGCCGGACACCGATGCGACCAAGGTGGTGGCCTTCGTGGTCGACGCGTCGGAGGAAACCGATCGCAACCACAATGGTGTGGTTGATCCCGATGAGGTCATCGCCGACCCAGGAAAAAGCTACAGTGCCGCGGAGGCGCCGCGGCTGCTCGAGGGCTTTGAAAAAACCAGTGCCGACGACCGCATCGTCATCGACCAGTGGGGCTCGTGGTTGTCGGGCTACGCGCCGATCCGGGACGCGCAGGGCCGTTCGACTGGACTGGTCGGCCTCGATCTGGCGGCCGGCCACATTGCGCGGCTGGAAGGCGACTTCATGGCCCACAGTGCCGTGCTGCTGGCGTCGACCCTGGTGGCCTTCCTAGCTGGCGGTGTGCTGGTCGCTCTGCGTATGCGTCGACCGATCGTCGAACTGCAACGTGGGCTGCTAAAAGTCGCGCAGGGCGACCTCGATACCAAGGTCGACGTGCGCTCGGCGGACGAGTTCCGCCTGCTGGCCGACACCTTCAACTTCATGATCACGGAATTGCGCGATGCGGCGGCGATCAGGCGTGCCTTCGAAGGATTCGTCGCGCACTCGCTCGCCGCCCAGCTGAATCGTCCTGGAACGTTGTTGTCGACGCACGGTGGTTTGGCGGCGCGGCTCTATTGCGATGTCGATCAAGGTGACGGCGCACTGATCGATCGCGCGGCGTTGGCGCGGGTGTTGTCGCAGGTGCTGCCGCTGCTGTTCGACGCCACGCGTGCGCACGGTGGCGTGCCGGAGCGGGTGCATGGCACCGGCGTGCTGATCGTCTTCCCCGCCGCCAACGCGGAGGACCGTCCGCAGGCGCAGGCGGTACGGGCGGCCCTGGCGTTCCTCGCGGCGGTGGAGAACTGCGGCATCCTGGTGCGTATCGCCATCGGCATCGACCTGGGGGAGGATCCCAGCACCGTCGAACGTCGCGCGGTCGCCCTCGGTCACCTCAACCGCCAAGTCGGCACCGACCTGCTGGTGTCGAGCAGCGCCTTCCTGCCGATCCGCAGCAGCTTCTACGCCGACCGCCTGCACATCGATCCGCTCGGACAAGATCTGCCGGCGGAAGGATATGCGGTTAAAGGCGCAGTATCTGTTTGATACCATTTCTCCATCGAGCATCGATCGAGACGAGAAGGGGAAAACCGCAGAGACGCAGAGGTGAGAGGAGGGCCGCAGGGACGAAAACGACAGATCAGTCCGCTCTGCGGCCCTCCTCGTACCTCTGCGTCTCTGCGGTTTAATCCGTTGTTGGTTGTCTGGATTAGCAGACGACGGATGGAGAGTTGGTATGAACGGTGAGTTCGTAGCTCGCAGCTCTACCGACTAATGATCGTCGGCACCGCGACGCTGCTGGCGAAGCCGTCGCGGATGGCT
>JANPLC010000091.1:0-3418 GCA_031426335.1 Planctomycetota bacterium | reverse complement strand
GACGAGGGCGTTCTTGTCCGCGGGCAGGAGCTTGGCGAGTTCCTTTTCCTTGGCTTCGAAGTCGATGGCGCTGGGGATGCTGCCCTTCTTGAAGGAGTCGCTGCCATTGACGTCGATCACGACCACCGCTTTGGTTTCGATCGCAGCGGTCAGGTCCTTGTGCGAGATGTCGGCGAAGTCAGCGGCGAAGGCGCTGGTACTGACGGCGAAGAGGAGAGCGAAGAGAGCAGTCTTCATGTGAGGGTCCTTGCGGTGTGGGCGGCGCGGATGCGCCAGGGTTGATACCCGGTTTGACGGCGTCGATGATGAAACCTGACATCCGGGCGGAGCGGGTTCTACCCGCCAAGGTCACCCCGACGCAAGGTGTTCAAGGCGATCCCACCGCACGCGTGGGCACCACCGGCGGCGCGTCCGGAGCCGGCTTGGTGGACAGCAAATTCACCGTAACACGAATAGTAACAGGGTCATAGGTAGCCCAGGTCGGCCCCATCACGCCGACCGGGACCTCTACTGGCACACCCAGTTCGATGGTCGGCCGCAACGCCACATAGGCGGTCAGCTCGCTTCCCGGCTGAAGTCCGGCGAGCAAACCCGCTGGCCCATGCAGGGCGAGCACCACCTGCGGCTGGCTGAGTTCGACGGCGAAGCGCGTGGTGAAATCCTTCGGCGCGAGGATCTGCACCGGTACGCTGACTTCTTTGGTCACGCCTTGCTGCGGACTGAGAGTCACCGTGGCGGTGACGCGGTCCATCACTTCGAGCTGGGTGTCTTGGTGCGTCAGCGCCACGACTTCTTTGCGCGTCGCCTGCAGGGCCGGATCGACGCCGTCGAGCACGATCGGATCAAACACCAAACGTTGGCCACGCGTCTTGAGTCCGTCGAGCTGCTCGCGAGTTCCGCGCACACGTACGCGGGTTGGTTCAATCACCAAGCTCGCCTGGATGCCATCGGGCAGGCCCCTGATGGCGGGCGCCTCCACCAGCAGGTAATCCTCGGTGATCAGCGCAAAAGCCACCCGCACCTCGCGCACGCCTTCCGGGTCGATGCGCTCGATACGCAGATCGTCGTCAAGACCAAGCAGGCTGCTGGTGATGGGGAAGCTCTGTTCGCCACGCAGCACCGCATCGCCGCTGATGATCAGATTGGGAATGATGGGATTGCGCAGGTTCCCAGCCTGATTCATCGGCACACTGACTTTGACGGTGAAACTCTTCGGCTGGATCACGTTGACGCGGTAATCGGCCGGCAACGACTGCACCGCAGCATTGTTGACCATGACGTTGAGCGTGCGTTCGACGCGCACCTGGCCGTTGGTGTAGAGCCACAACGCCACCGCGATCACCAGCGCGACCAGCTTCAATTCCCAATGTTCGATCAGGCGACCAAAGAGAGCACCGATCATGGCTTGGCTTTCTCGTTGGACGATTCGGCTGGCGCTGTCACCGCAGAGACTGCCGGAGCAGCCTCGGGTTCGTGCGCCGTCAAGCGGGTGGTGACCTGATGTTCGGTGGCGGTACGTCCGCCCACCTGGATCCGTTCGGTACGTAAACCACGGCGACCACCGGCGCGGAATTCTCGCGTGAGGATCAATTCGACATCCTGACGCGTCAGCCCACGGGTGAACTGGCCACGGTCAGCCATGCTGATCTGGCCGGTCTCTTCCGACACCATAATCACCAGGGCGTCGGTGTCTTCGCTGATGCCGATGCCGGCCCGATGCCTGGTACCGGACAAGGAACGAAACGCCGGATTGTTGGTCAGCGGCAGGATCACCCCGGCGGCGGCGATGCGCCCATTACGCACGATCATCGCGCCGTCGTGCAACGGCGTATCCTTCCAGAAGATGGTGTTGATGAGATTGCTGGAGATCTCGCAGTCGAGTGGACCGGAGGCGACGTAGTCCTCCAGGCGGTCGTTGCGTTCAAAGACGATCAGCGCGCCAATACGTTTGCTCGACAGGTAGCTGATCGACTCACCCAGGTACTGGATGATCGAGGCGTTGCCCGAAAGATCCTGGTTGGGGAAGAACCCACCCATGCGCGTGAACAACCGGCGCAGCTCAGGCTGGAACACCACCGCCATGACCAATGCACTGACACCGATACCGGCCTGCAGCAGCCAGGTGATGGCATGCAACTGGAACGCGCGGGCGATCATCCACGACACCACCACCAGGGCGAGTATCAGCGTGACGCCGCGCAATTTTCCACCCGCGCTGATACGCTCCATCGCCGACAGCAGGTAGTAGATCAACACCGTGATGATGAGGATCTCGATGCCGGAACGCAGGTAGTAGAGGAGGTCGGACCATTCAAGAGGCATGGGCACCTCCATCACCGTCCGGCAAGAGGTCGTCACTGGCGAGCGCGTTCCGCAGACGCAGCGCCGCACCTGCGCCAGCGACATCGTGCACGCGCAGCAGGGCGCATTCGCCAGCGATCAGCGCATGGACCACGTGGCTGGCGGCATCACGCTCCGGCGGCGGTAGATCAGCTGCGATGACCGCGGCGAGGAAGGATTTGCGACTGACGCCGAGCACCAGCGGGCGACCCAGTTCCTGGTTCATCCGCGGCAGCGCGCGCAGCAGGGCGAGATTGTGCTCACGCGACTTGCCAAAGCCGATGCCCGGATCGACCAACAACGCGGACTCCGCCACGCCAGCCGCGATCGCCGCGCGCATGCGCTCGGCTAGGTAGGCGATGACGTCAGCGACCACGTCGCCATAGGTCGGTGCCACCTGCATCGTGCGCGGCGTGCCCTGCATGTGCATCAGAATCAACGGACAGCGCTGCGCCGCGACCACGGCGAACATCTGTGGATCGCCACCTGCGGTGATGTCGTTGACCGCACTCGCACCCGCGGCGAGCGCGGCCTCGGCCACTGCGGCTTTGGTGGTATCGATGCTGATCGGCACGGTGATGCCAGCGGCCCGCACAGCGCTGATCACCGGCACTACGCGTTGGATCTCCTCTGCTGCTGAAATTGACGCGGCACCTGGACGCGAGCTCTCCCCGCCAACATCAAGCCAGGCCGCGCCGTCGCGCACCATGGCCACGCCGGCAGCAACCGCTGCGTCGACGCCGAAATGCCGGCCACCATCGGAAAAACTGTCGGGCGTCGCGTTGAGGATGCCCATCAGCGCCGCCGGACGACCGACGACGAGGCTGAGCGCCGGATCAATCACCCAGCGGTCACGTGTGCCTGCATGCTGATGTTCCACGGCGGCCACCATCCAATGCATACTTGCCAGCGGTGCTCGCCGTGCAAGGCGACGACCGCTGACTCCCCCATCCAACCCGTTCTGGTGGGTGACGTTCGGATGGATCCTGTTTGTTCAGGGGCTTCGCTCCCGCGGCCCGCGGCCCCCGCGGCACTGCCCCCACGGACTCGGTCGTAGCTCGGCTTCGTCGGCTTCGCC
>JANPLC010000090.1:0-34812 GCA_031426335.1 Planctomycetota bacterium | reverse complement strand
GTTGCGCGTTACCTTGAAGCCGCCGACCTGGCGCTCGACGCGGCGATGGCGCTGCGGTTGAAGCCTGAGGTCAAGACGCACAAACAGGTGTTCATCGAGAACGGCAGATTTTTCGAGGACTTCAAACGCGATAAGCTGACTGGGCGCAGCGAATCGCGCGTGGTCGGCGAGTGGATGGTGCTGCTGCGCCAACCCAATACCGCGCAGTCGCCGTGGGATTTGCACAACCAGTTCGATGAGCCCGGCGAGTACCGTTTCCGTATCCGCTGCAAAGGCGTCCACCTCGACAGCCCAGGCACTGGCGTGACGGCAGATGACAAACTCTTGCCGCCCAAAGCCAATCACGTCGCGACGCTTCAGGTCAAGGACACACGGTCACTTCATTTCTTCGACGTTCCGGCCGAAGCGGGCGTCATCGAATTCACCAGCTACCTGCACGGCCGCGAACACCTGGTCATGTTCTGCGCGTCGCTCGATGACCGTAGCCAGCCAGGTCATTCGAGTCCGCCGGAAAAGAAGCCGTATGAGGGTCCGGGCATCGCGTTCGATTACCTGGAAATGGAAGGCCCCTTGTTGGCAGGCGGCCAATGGCCACCAGAAAGCCACCGTCGCCTGTTCGGCGATCTGCCGCTGGTGAAGTGGACCAAGGAGAGCGGTCTCAACGAACCACAACCGCTCACCATCGGCACCGGCTTGAAGCGTCAGTCTTGGCGCGCCAACGGCGGCCCGTTCATGGTCGAGTCGAAGAATCCCGAGCAAGACAGCGAGCGGTTGCTGACCGCGTTCATGGAACGCGCTTACCGCCGCCCGGTGGATGCCGGTGAGGTCAAGCGCATGCAGGCGCTGGCGCTCGACGCGCTGGCGCAGAAGCGTTGCTTCCAGGACGCCATGCGCGTCGCCTACAAGGCAGTGCTGTGCTCGCCTGACTTCATCTATTTCCGCGAAGCCCCGGGCAAGCTCGATGCCTATGCCCTGGCGGCGCGCCTGTCGTACTTCCTCTGGCGTTCGTCGCCCGATGAAGCGTTGCTGAAACAGGCGCAGTCAGGTGCCCTGGCCAAGCCCGCCGTGCTGCGCGCCGAGACCGAACGCCTGCTGGCTGATACCAAGGCCCAGCGTTTTGTCAGCGATTTCACCAGCCAGTGGCTCGATCAAGACGACATCTACGCCACCGTTCCCGATCGCCCGCTGTATCCCGAATACTTCTGCGACAGCCATCTGGTCGATTCGTTGGTCGCTGAAACGCGAGCGTACTTTGCCGAGATGCTGACGAGTGATCTGGGCGCACGGCATGTGATGGCATCAGACTTTGCCATGCTCAACGAACGCCTGGCGCAGCTCTACGGTGTTCCCGGCGTAACCGGCTGCGCCATCCGCAAGGTGGCCTTGCCCAAAGACTCGCCGCGCGGCGGCTTCCTGACCCAGGGCAGCATCATGAAGGTCACCGCTAACGGGCTGACTACCTCGCCGGTCAAGCGTGGGTCGTGGGTACTCGATCACCTGCTGGGCCAGCCGATCCCGCCGCCACCGCCGGATGCCGGCGCGATCGAACCCGACACCCGCGGCGCGACCACCGTCCGCGAGCAGTTGGCTAAACACCGCGAAAATCCAGCCTGTGCGTCGTGCCATCAAAAGATGGATCCGCCGGGCTTCGCACTCGAAGCCTTCGACGTGATGGGCGCCAGCCGCGAGCGCTACCGCAGCCTGGGCAAAGGCGACATGACCAAGGCGATGGTCGGCGTGCGCGAAGTGAACTTCCGCCTGGGCCCCAAGATCGACACCTCGGGCGAGTTGGCCGGAACGCCGTTCGCGGACATCGCCAGCCTGCGCGCACTGATGCTCAAGGACGAAGCGCAGATCGCGCGCAACCTGGCCCGCCGCCTGCTGACGTATGCCACCGGTGCCGGCATCAGCTTCGCCGACCGTGCGACCATCGAAGCCATGCTCGCCAGCACCAAAACGACGGGCTACGGCCTGCGCTCTCTGGTCCACGCGGTGGTCCAGAGCGATCAGTTCGGGAACAAGTGATGTTGCGGATAGAACACAGAGCACCAGAGCACCAGAGGCGAGGAGAGCACAGGCATGGATGTTTGGTCTGTCGGCTCTGGTGCTCTGGTGCTCTGTGTTCTATTCATTCTCGGTTTGGCGACGTAAGGACCATCTCATGAGTAATCTCAACCTGACTCGTCCGCTGTCGCGTCGCACCATGCTCAAGGGCATGGGCGTCGCCTTGGCGCTGCCGTTCCTCGACGCGATGGCGGCGCCGGCGTGGAGCGCTGAGCCCGCGGCCAAGGGCGGTGCGCCACGGCGCATGCTCTGCATCGAAACCAATCAGGGCATCTTGCCGCAGCATTTCTTTCCGGAGGTGGCCGGGCGCGAATACCAGTCGACGCCCTACCTGGACATTCTGAAGGATCACCGCGCGGACCTGACCGTGCTGTCCGGCGTGTCGCTGCCTGAAGTCGACGGCGGCCATCACAGCGAGCTGTGCTTCCTCACGGGCGCCGGGCACCCTGGGCGCGGCGGCTTCCGCAATACCATCTCGCTCGATCAGTTCGCTGCCGAGCGTGTCGGTCTGCTTACTCGCCATCCCTCGCTGTCGTTGTCGATCGATACCGGCAACAGCCTCTCGTTTACCGGCGCTGGCGTGATGATTCCGGGCGAGAACAAAGCCTCGCAGGTGTTCAAAAAACTGTTCGTGCAAGGCACGCCGGCCGAGGTCGAAGCCCAGGTCGCGCGGCTCAAACAGGAACGCAGCATCCTCGATTCGGTCAGCGACCGCGCGAAACAATTGCAGTCCACGGTCGGCGTCAGCGACCAGAACAAGCTCGATCAGTACTTCACCTCGCTGCGCGAACTCGAACGCCGGCTGACGGTGGGCGAGGAATGGGAACGTAAACCCAAGCCCAAGACGGATGCCAAATCACCGCAAGATTTCAACGATCGCAGTGCGATGATTGAGCGCACCCGCGCGATGTTCGAACTGGCACGCCTCGCCCTGCTCAGCGATTCGACGCGGCTGATCACCATCTACATCAGCCAGGACTTCGTGAAGCCCAACGTCGCCGGAGTGAACGAAGGCACGCATCAGCTCACCCACCACGGCAACCAGCCGGACAAGCTGGCGATGCTCAAGCTGATCGAAGAGGCGCAGTTCCGTGAGCTCGCGACGCTGCTCAAGGGACTCAGCGACAGTAAGGAACCCAGCGGCCGTCTGCTCGACAGCACGATGGTGCTTTACGGCACCAACATGGGCTCGGCCAACGCGCATTCGAACGACAACCTGCCGGTGCTGCTCGCCGGCGGCGGCTTCAAACACGGAAACCACCTGGCCTTCGACCGCAAGAAGAACTACCCGCTGAGCAATCTGTACGTCAGCATGCTCCAGCGCTTGGGCTTGGAGGTCGACCGCTTCTCCTCCGGAACCGCGACGATGCGTGGGCTGGAATTGGCGTGAGGTGCGTTCTGCCAGACGCCCACCTGCTGGTGCCGTCGTACCGTCGTGGTGCAAATTGCAGGACTCAACAGCCGATTGTCGACTGAAGTGATGAAGGCTGAAACAATGCGGCAGGAAGCCCGCCCTTCTTTCAGCCAAGGATGTTGCGGGGCGCTTGCCGCCCACTACGCAAGCGGGCAATGACCGCCGCCCCGCAACCCTTGGACCTCAGTATTGTTTCGGTGTCCAAGGCTTTCGGGTCGCAGAAAGTTCTGGAGGGCATCTCGGTCACCATCCCCGATGGGCAGTTTACCACTTTGCTCGGCGCGTCGGGCTGCGGCAAGACCACCCTGCTGCGCATCATCGCCGGCTTCGAAGTGCCGGACTCCGGCAGCGTGCACCTGGGCAAGCAGGACCTGCTGGCGTTGCCTTCGCACAAACGGCCGGTGAATACCGTCTTCCAGAGCTACGCCCTGTTTCCGCACCTGCGCGTGTACGACAACGTCGCCTTCGGCTTGCGCTCGCGCAAGGTGGCCGAGGCCGATGTCACCCGCCGAGTCAAAGAGATCTGCGAGGTCCTACGCCTGAGCGAGTTCACCCAGCGGTATCCGCAGCAGCTCTCCGGCGGTCAGCGCCAGCGCGTCGCGCTCGGCCGCGCGCTGATCAACGAGCCGGAAGTGCTGCTGCTCGACGAGCCGCTGTCAGCGCTCGACGCGGCGCTGCGCCACGACGTGCAGGTCGAACTCAAGCGCATCCAGCGGCGTTACGACATCACCTTCATCCTAGTCACCCATGACCAGGACGAGGCCATCGCGGTGTCGGATCGCATCCTGGTGATGAACAAAGGCCGCATCGAACAGGACGGTACGCCGGAGCAGGTCTACGAACGGCCGGAGACGCGTTTTGTCGCCGACTTCATCGGTGGCGCCAACCTCATCGATGCCGAGCGCCTCGACGGAAACCGCGTGCGCACCAAATTCGGCGAGCTGCCGGTGTCGTGCACGCCGACCTGGGTGAAGGGCACCGTCGCCATCCGGCCCGAGGACATCGAGGCGCGCACGGCGGCGGTGCCTGGGGGCATCCCGGCGACCGTCAGCGAACGGTTGTTCCGCGGTGATCACTGGGAACTTCAGGTCCAGGCCGGTGGCACCACGTTGCGCGTGGTCACTGACCCCGATGAGGTGCATCAAAGCGGCCAAGCGGTGTGGCTTGAACTGCCGCTCGACGACCTGCTGGTCCTGCGCGACTGATCGCATGGGACAACGACCGATCTTCGATGGCGCTCCGACCTCGACGTCGCGCCTGTGGACCAGCGGTCTGGCGCTGATCGGTGGTGGGGCGCTGTGGCTGTTCGCCTTCCTGTTGCTGCCGATGGTGGTGCTGGCGGTCCTGGCCTTCGCCCAACGCGACGAGTACGGGGAGATCATCTGGGTGCTGACCACCGATAATATCTGGCGTGTGCTCGGCCATTCGTCGCTCGGCTGGACCGCCGACAACCTGCGCATCATCGTGCGCAGCGTGGAGGTCGCCGGCGCCACCACCTTGATGTGCCTGCTCATCGGCCTGCCGTTGGCGTTCTGGATGGCCGGTCGGCCACGCCACGAGCGCGCGTTGTGGATGGCGCTGATCATGGTGCCGACCTGCATCAATCTGGTGATTCGCACCTATGCCTGGATGCTGATGTTCGGCAACAACCTGCCGCCGGCGTGGATGGCGCAGTGGCTGGGTATCCTGCTGCCGGGCGAGGGGCTCTACCCCAGCGGCTTCGCGGTCTACATCGGCATGATTTCGTGCATGCTGCCGTTCACCGTGCTGCCGCTCTACACCAGCGTTGAGCGCCTCGACTGGAACATCGTCGAAGCGGCGCGTGATCTGTACGCCGGTCCCTGGCGCACCTTCCGGCATGGGGTGTTGTCGCAGATCATGCCCGGCGTGGTGGCTGCGGTGGTGCTGACCGCGGTTCCCAGCCTGGGCATGTACGTGGTCAGCGACTTGCTGGGCGGAGCCAAGTTCATGCTCATCGGCAACTACATGCAGGTACAGATGACCGGTTCCAGTGATCCACCGATGGCGGCGATGGTCGGGCTGGCGCTCATCATCGTCTGCCTGGTCGGTCTCGCGGCGATGTACCGCTTCGGCGGCAAGGCCAGCGGGAGCCCGCTGTGAAGCAATCGCCGTGGATCGTGACGGTGGCGATGCTGGGGTTGGCGCTGCTCTACGTTCCGTTGCTGGTGGTGGCGGTGATGAGTTTCAACGCCACCCGGCACGGCCAGACCTGGGGTGGGTTCACCTTTGATTGGTACCTGCGGCTGTTCAGCAATGGCGACATCGGCGCGGCGTTCATGAACAGCATGCTGGTGGCCTTCGCCAGCACGCTGATCGCCACGCTGCTCGGGACGCTGTTGGCGATCGGTATGCGGCGGCTGCCGCTGCGTCCGCGCGGACGCCTGACCGCCGATGTGTTGATGAACCTGCCGACGGTGACGCCCGACATCCTGCTCGCCGCGGCGCTGGTGGTCGCCTTCGGGGTCTTCCGCCAGTTCAGCGGCATGTTCAGCCCAGGGCTGACGACGCTGATCATCGGTCACGTGACTTTCGAGATCAGCTTCGTCGCGGTGGTGGTCGCCAGCCGCCTGCAGGCGATCGGGCGGGAGCAGTTCGAGGCCGCGCGCGACCTCTATGCCAGCACCTGGGTGGCGTGGTGGAAAGTGATCCTGCCGCAGCTCGCACCAGGGATCGTCGCTGGCGCGCTGCTGGCGTTCACCCTCTCGCTCGATGATTTCGTGGTCTCGTTCTTCATCAGCGGACCCAGCAGCACCACGCTGCCGATCATCATCTACGCGTCGGTCAAACGCGGAGTGACACCAGAGATCCACGCCCTATCCACGCTGATGGTGCTGGCCACCATGGTCATCATCCTCGGCTTGGTCTTCCTCGAACGCCGCCGGGCGGAACCCGGCTAGGTTTGGCACATCACGGGGGCAGCCTGCGGCTGCTATTTTCCCCGTGATGTGCCAAACGAGCTCTTTTCCAAAGGGGGTCAGACGACCCCCTTCAACCCCTAGGGAAAAAACATGCGCTTTGCCGCCCTCCTCGCCATCGCCTGCTGCGCCCTCGGCGCCGCCGACAAACCCACCGTCACCGTGTTCATGTACAGCGAGTACATCGATCCGGAGGTCCCCGCCGCCTTCGAGAAAGCCACCGGCTATCCGCTGAAGATCGAGGTCTACGAAGCGCAGGAGGACATGATCGCCAAGCTGCGCGCCGGCGCGACCAACCAGTACGATGTGGTGGTCGCCACTGACACCGTGATCACCTCGATGATCAAGCTCAAGCTGGTGCAGCCGCTCGACGCCAAGCTCATCCCCAACCGCGCCAACGTCGACAAAC
Organism: Planctomycetota bacterium; assembly: GCA_031426335.1. Taxonomy (GTDB): domain Bacteria; phylum Planctomycetota; class UBA11346; order UBA11346; family UBA11346; genus BOG-1363. The sequence goes on along the minus strand of JANPLC010000090.1, from coordinate 27,989 downwards.
GATTCCTCGATCCGGCCTATGACCAAGGCAGCGCCTACAGTCTGCCGTACCAGTGGGGCACCATCGGCCTGTTGTACGACAGCGCCAAGGCGCCGAAGGGCGTGACGCCGACCTGGGCCTGGGCCTTCGTCGAAGACCAGATGTTCGGACCGGTGACGCTGATGGACGAACAGCGTTCGATCATGGGATGTGCGCTGAAGTTCCTGGGCAAGCCGATGAATTCGCGTGATCCCAAGGATGTCCAGGCCGCGGCCGACGTGCTGATCAAGGCCAAGAAGGCCCGTCAGTGCCTCGGCTTCGATGGTGGCGTCGGCGGCAAGAACAAGGTCCTCGCCGGTCAAGCCGCACTCGCCGTGGTCTACAACGGCGACGCCGTGCGCGCAGTCAGCGAGAAACCGGGCCTGGCCTACGCCGTGCCCAAGGAAGGCAGCAACTTCTGGGTCGACTGCCTGCTGGTCACCAGCCAAGCGCCCAACCTCGCTGGCGCGCATGCCTTCATCAACTACGTGCTCGATGCCAAGGTCGCGGCCCAGATCAGCAACTTCAACCGCTACGCCACCCCGGTGGCCGCCGCGATGCCGCACATCACGCCGGCCGATGCCGCCGACAAGGCGATCTATCCGGACGCGGCGACCTTGAAGACCCTCGAGACCATCGACGACCTCGGCAAAGACACGCGTCTCTACAGCGATGCGTGGACGGCGGTCAAGTCACGCTGAGTCAGCTACGGTCCGCCCAACTCCGCGGCCCAGCGCAGCGCCGCTCCCAGGAGCTGTTCACCGGCCGGAGTGAGTTGTGGCAGGGCGTCGGTGGTGGCGAAGAACGCCACCCGGCGTTGTGGGCTGATGGTGCCGTCCGGCAGGCGTTCCCCAGGTTCATGCACGGCCAGCAGGGTTTGGCCGCCATCGCTCAGGGTCAGCAGGGTCGACGTTCCGCTCAGGCCGCGGTTGATGCGGCTGCCCGGCCCGGCCAGAGTCAGCGGTGCGCTTAGCCCGGCAGTGAGCGGATGACTGCGCACGATGTCGGCCACCACCGCCTGCTCTAGGGTGATGGTCTGGTCCTTGGCGATGGGGAAGCCGTACAGCGGCCACGCGCCCTGCTCCAGGATCACCAGCGGACACTGCGGATGGCGCAGGCGTTTCTCCAGATCGGGAAGCGCGATGCGGTTGCACAACACGGCCAAGCGCGCCTGGCCCACCTCGCGGTCTTCGACCTGCCCGGCGAGCACCACGCGCGGCCGCAGACCGAGGCCGCTGAGCAGACCGAGCAGCCGGCGTTCACCCGCGTCCAGCTCGGTCGTCCCGGTAATGAGCAGCACCTCGCGCTGGTCGGCGACCCACACCGGCAGGCTCACCGGATAACGATCCGCGCGCAGCACCGCGCGCTGGCCAGCACTGGCGGCGACACTCGCGCCGTCACGGCGTTCCACCTGCACCTGACCGTGGCTGACCAGCACCACGGTCTCCTCGCGGTCGACCTCCAGGCGGAAGCTGGTGCCGAGTACGCGCGTGTCGCCGTGCGGCGTGCTGACGACGAACGGCGGTGCTCCGCTCAAGCGGGGGGCGATCTCCAACTCGGCGTGGCCACGTGTGAGCGTCAGGTGGTCGGGCGTGGTGATCAGCAGGTCGGCCAGGTCGCTGAGCGTCACCTCGCTGCCACTCGCCAAACGCAGCCGCACGCGAGCGCCCGCGCTCACGGTGACGGTCGCGCCAGCGGGCAGCGTGGTGCCGACGGCCGGAGCAGCTCCCTGCGACAGCACCACGGTCGCCACTGGCGCCGGGCCACTGCTGCTCCACCAACCGCCGATTGCCACCAGCAACGCGGCCGCGGCCGCCACTGACCACCAGCGCACTGGGGCGCGGCGGGTCACGTTGCGGCGGCGGGCGGCGAGGTGGCGCGCGGTGTGGTGTTTCCATCCCGGCTCACCTGGGCTTGCCCGACCGTTGAGCAGACGTGCGAGGGCGGACGACAACGACCATTCCCGCACCAGCAGCCGACGTGCCTGCGGATCGTTTTCCAAGAGCGTGATCAGCTCCTGCTGTTCGGCCTCGCTGAGGGCATCCTCTTCCCAACGCGCCAAGAGGTCCTGCGCGCGGGTCATCGTCCGCCCTCGCTCTGCACGCGGGTTTCGATGCATTGGCGCAAACGATCGCGCAGGCGCATCAGCAGCATGCGCACGCCACCGGCGGCCTTGCCCAGGCCCTGCGCGATGTCCTCACACGTGCGGCCGGCGACGTAACGTGCCTCCAGCACATCACGACCGATGCCGTCGAGGTGCTCCAGGCAGGTGCTGAGCGCTAGGCGATGGGCGGGATCCAACACCGGATCGTCCTCGGTGTCTGCCTCCGCCTCGGTGAAGGCGAGCTCGGCCAGCTCGGCGATGCGTTCATCCAGGTGGATGCGGCTGCGCCCACGCGCGCGCCAGTAATGTAGCACGTGGTTGCGTGCCACCCCACGACACCACGCGGCGAACACCGCCGGATCGGTCGGCACCGTCGGATCGTCCTCTTTGCCGAGGATCACCAGGCTGACTTCCTGGAAGAGATCCTCCGCATCGTGCACGTGCCGCACCAGCCCACCGAGGTAATCCATCAAGCGGAATTGTTGGATGAGGAACAGCCGGCGGATGCGGTCAGGCGAGGTCATCGCTGACAAGCTAGTCGTCGTGATCCGCGTTGCACCGGCGCGCATGCAGCGAGCGGTCGACGTGCGCGGTGCGCGCATCCGACCAGCTGCACACCAGCAGGCCGCTGAGCATCAGGAGCGTTACCACGCTGCCACCCAAGCCGCAGGAGGATGAACCACCGTCACCGCCGCCCGTCGCGGGTGGCGACGAACCGCCAGCAGTCGGCATCGTGAGCGCGAGCGCCGGTGATGCGGCGCTCGCGTTGCCCGCCGCATCGCTGGCTACCACCGTGAGCTGGTGTGCTCCTGGGGCGAGTGTCAGCGTGATGCTCCATTGGCCGCTGCCATCGGCGGTGGTGGTGGCGATCTGCACTCCGAAGTCGCGGAGGCTGATGGTGGCACCAGGCTCGGTGGTGCCGGACACGGTCGTGGTGCTGCCGCTGACACTGGCGTGCGGTTGGGCCGGCGTTGCCGGAGCGCTGGTATCATCGAGCGTGCTGGAACGGACGTCGTCGACCTCGAACACCGCTTCGCTCACCGGATCGTCGGCACCGGGCAACATGTCGGTCGGATAGTCGTTGTAGCCCTTCACCCGCGTCCAGTCGTCGAGCCGCCACGCGCCGGTGCGCAGCTCCAGGCGTTCGACCGTCGGCACCACCTGGAACAGCGGGGCGTTGGTGGCGATGGCGACCCCATTGAGTGTCGCCGACCAGCGTTGTTGCGGCAGGTCGAGGCTGATGACCACGCGGCAGCTCTGGTTGGCGGTGTAGGCGGCGAGGTCGGTCCAGCCGGCGGCGTGACGCCGTTTGATCTTCCCATCGGCATCGAACTTCAGCACCACCGGTCGCAGGCCAGCGTGATTGACGAGGTCGATTTCGCAGGTGCCGTGGGCGTGTTGGCCTGGGATGACCGTGAACGACACCTGTGCTTTGGCCATCTCCGGGAATACGCGGAAAGCCTTGGCGTAATCGTAGGGATCGCGATCCGCCAGCCGCAGGCGTTTGTTGCCGGCGACCTCGACCACGCGCACCGGGCACCAGCCGGCATCGCGGATGTTCCAGTCGCGCACGCGTCCACCGACGGTGAGTTCGTCGAAGGTGTCGTCCACCTGGGTGTTCACGCTGAAGCGCACCGGCGTCGGCACTTCGGCAACGTAGATTGGTTCCTTGTTCACGGAATAGGTCACCCAGATGGAATCGTTGGTCGGGCGACGATCCCAGGTCTCCAAGCCACGCACGTAGGACGGGCCGCCATCCTTGTTGTCTTCGTGCGGACGCGGCGAACTGGTGCCGGGGTTGGGATACCACTGCGGGGGATTGTCGCCGCTGATGATCCCGCGTTCATTGAAGTTCAGGCCGTCGGCCGCGGTCAACACGGCCAACGGCGAACGCGCCGCGTACTTCCCAGGCGCCGGCTGGTGCACGCCCATGGTCAGGAACATCGCGTACTGCGTCGCGTTCGGCGCCGCTTCGCACCACTGCTTGGCGGTGTTGTAGAAATTTCCGAAACGCGCGGTGTCCTTCACCGGCGCCGGCACTTGCCCGGCAGTCCAGGTATTGCCGGTGCTGACCGTCAACCACGCACCTTTCCACATGCCGACGATGCGCTGATCCGGCAGCCGGTACCAGGAAAACGCTTTGCCCTCGAAGGCGGTGTTGTTGGTCCCAGGGAAGAGGTAGAGGTCCTTGTTAGTGTCCTCCTCGTTCCAGTCCTCGCGCCACAACACATCACCGACGGCTTCCGCGACCGCACTTTTGAAGCCAGCGTCGGTCGAGGTAGTGTACGGCTGCCACGGCGTGTTCGCGCCACTGAAGCCGGTATTGTAGCGCACCGCATAGATCGGGCCGTAGTCCGCCGGTCCTTTGATCTCGCGCACCAGCCGGGCGAAACCACCGACCGCGTCGTTGGGCTTGCGATCACCCAGGAAGGTGAAGGCGAGCAGCCGACCGTTGCTGGCGCGGTAGAAGCCGTTGCGTGGGTGGGTGTAGGAATTGATCGCACCGATCTTCGGCGCCGGGAACAACACGTCGGCCTTGCTCCAGTCGCGACCGTCATCCGACCAGCACAGGTAGACCGGCACCGGCACCTCGGTGCCTTCGCTGGGCGAGCCATGATAGCTGACCCAGAAGCGGTTGTTCCAGAACGCCAGCATCATGGCGTGATTGAAGGTTGCGCCTGGGGTGCCATCGCGGTTCTGCGTGTGCGCGACGCTGCGCGTCGGACGGAACAACGCGTGTTCCTGCACGCCCACTGCCCAGCGTTGTCCGCCATCGTGGCGGCTGACCAGCGTGGCATCCGAGCCGGTGAATCGCGGGCCGGTCGCACCACTGGTGGTCGCGGCGACGAGCACGAAGTAGCAGGAGCTGGCAGCGGTGGTGCCGCGTTCGTTGCCACCCAGCGCCACCGGTCCGGCGGCAAATGATTTGCGGTAGAGCCGGTACGAACCACCGCCGCCGGCGGACACCGTCACACCGGTGTTGCTCCACCCGCCCATCCAGGTCGCGGTGGCGGTGGCCGCAGTCGACCACGCCACGTGCACCTCGGCTGCGGCACTGAGGGTGAAGCGCAGGTGAGGATTGGCGGTGACCACATCGTCGTCGTTGCGCGTGCGGATCAGCGTCCCTCCACTGAAACTCGTCGGCAGTCCGCTGAGGGTGTAGCTCCGGTCGATGTACACCGTCTGCCCATCGGCGGCGGCGGTGCGGGTGTAGGCCGCGCCGCTGGAGACGGCGTCGATCGAACTGACCAGGTCGACCGCCGAGAGCGGCAACAGCAGGATCAGGGTGAGCAGGGCGGCTCGGGGCAGGCTGGACATGGCGGTCTCCGCCACACCAGTTCCCGGCCCCGGCCGGGTGTCACGGAGTTTCTCCGGCGCCGTCGTCAGCCGAGTTCGCTCAAGACCCCGGTGCTGGTGCCGAACGCATCGGCCTTGATGCCGAACTGCCGTAGCATGCGCACGTAGAGATTCGCCAGCGGGTAGTTCTTCTGCCGGTCGAAGGCGACGTGGCCCTGGTGTTTATAGCCACCGCCCGCGAGCAGCACCGGCAGGTTGTTCGACGCATGCGCCGAGGCATCGCCCAGGTTGCTGACCGCCAGCACCTGTGTCGTGTCGAGCAGGGTGCCGCCGGCTTCCGTGGTCTCGGTGAGCTGGTTCAGGAAGCGGTTGAGCTCACCGAGGTACGCCTGTTCGTAACACGCGACCTGCTCGATCTTTTTCGGATCCTGACCGTGATGCGAAGCGTCGTGTTCGCCGATGGTGACGCCGGCGGCCAGCGAGGACGGGCCGTTCTCGCCCATGCGGTAGACGATCACGCGCGTGGAGTCGGTCTGCAGCGCGAGGTGAATCAGCTCGTACCACTGGCGCGAGTGGCCAACCCAATCGCCGGAATCTTGTCCCGCTTGTGCGGTGACCTTGGGTTTCGGACGAGTCGCCCATGCTTCGTCCTGCTGGATGCTCTGCTCGGCCTCGCGGATGGTGGTGGTCAGGACTTCCATGCGTTGGCGATCGTTGGCGCTGAGTTGTTTGCCGAGCACGCCAATCTGGTCGCGTACGCCGTCAAGGATACTGCGACCATCTGACAACTGACGGACCTCGCGCGCGATTTCATCCGGCGTGCCGTCGAGGAACAAGCGGGCGAACACCGCGACGCGATTGGTGTTGCCGGGTAGCGGCACACCTTTGCGGCTGAACGACAGGCCGGTCCCCATGCCGCCGAGCAGCAGGTACGGTACGCGCGTGTGTTTGCCCACCACCTCCGCGACTTCCTGATCGAGCGAGATGGTGTTGTGGATGTCGTCCCAATGTTTGAAGCCGTCGGGATGCACGCCGGTGAGCAGGCCGAATTCGCTGCCGTGGTTGTTGGGATACCCAGGGTGGCTGATGCCGGAAAAAACCGTGAAATTCCGCCGATGCGCGTCGAGCAGCTTGAGCAGGCGCGGCGCTTCGTACTGCGGCCCGGCCTTGTCGGGGAAAAAGAACGGCGCGTAGGTGCCCAGCGGCCGCTGCATGATCACCAGGCGTTTCGGCGCGTTGGTGCGGGCGGCCTCCTCCGCGCGCAGCCCGACCGGAGACATCGCGTCGAGCAGCGGCAGACCCAGCGCGACCGCACCGGCTTTTAGCAAGGTGCGGCGGGACAACACGGCGCGGCGGGCGGTGATCATGGTGTTCCATTGATGTTGAAGGCAGTGATTGAACACAGAGCACCAGAGCACCAGAGATCGAACCCGGAGGAATTATGGCGAGGGGAGGGCTGCAACGGTTTCATGTTCGTCTCTGGTGCTCTGGTGCTCTGTGTTCGATTGCGGTGTCGGGTTATTGTTCAACAAACACGCGGCTGAGCACCAGCGCGTGGATGATCGAACGCATGCCGTAGGATTTCGTCTTCACCGCGACGGTCAGCTGGTCGAGCACTTGACGATCAGCGAACTGGAGATCTGCGCCGGTTGCATAGGTCATCAGTTTGCGCGCCACCGTGCGCGCGACCTGCTCTGGTTCGCGCAGCAGGAGACGTTTGAATTCCGTGAGGTCAGCGAATTTATCGCCGCTCTCGGTGACGCCGGTGGCGTCGACCGCGGCGACGAACCACACCGGCTTCAGGTCGGGATAGGTGGTCAGTTTTTCCAGGTAGCCCTTCACGCCTTCGCCTGGCCCTGGGGTGCGGTAGCGGGTGCGGTAGCCGCCCAGCACATCGTAACTTTCCAGCGCGAACCCAGGCGGATCGATCTTGGCATGGCAGCCGGCACATTCAGTCAACGCGCGGTGTTTCTCGATCTGTTCACGCAGCGTGGTCGCGCCACGGATGTCGGGCTGGACCGCCGCGACATCCGGCGGTGGGGGTGGAGCGGGACGGCCAAGGATCTGTTCGAGCAACCACACGCCGCGTTTGATCGGTGAGGTGTAGGTCCCGTTGGTGGTCGCCTTGAGGATGCCCGCATGGGTCAGTACTCCGCCGCGGTGGTACTCGGGCTTCAGCGCGACCTTGCGGAACTCGAAGCCGTCGACGCCTGGGATACCGTAGTGCCGGGCCAAACGTTGGTTGAGGAAGGTCCAGTCGGAGTCGATGAAGGCGGTCACGCTGAGGTCCTTGGCCACCATCTCGGCAAGGTACAGGCGCGTCTCCGGCGCCAGCGCGGCACCCAGGTGATCATCGTATTCGATGTAGACGTCATCGGGTTTCATCGCCAACACGTTCTGCACGCCCAGCCACTGGTCGGCGAAACGCGTGATGAAACGTTCGGATTTCGGATCACTCAGCAGGCGCTCGACTTGTGCGCGCAGCACCGCCGGTTGGCGCAGTGTGCCGCTGTCGGCCAGCGCCCGCAGCGCGTCGTCGGGCATCGACGACCACAGGAAGTACGACAGCCGCGCGGCGAGCGCATGATCATCGAGCGCCCCAGGCTTGCTCAGCAGAAAGAGGAAATGCGGCGAACACAGGATCGCGCGGTAGGTCGCGCGCATAGCTTCGGCGAACTCGATGCCGCGTCCCAGCCGCTCGTGGGCGAAACGTACATAGTACTCCACCAGCGCCGGCTCCACCGGCCGGCGGAAGGCGCGCGGCAGGAAGGCGCTGAGCAAACGCTTGGCCTCGCCCTGCGGATCGCTGGTGAACGGGATCACCGGGTCCTTGATGAAACGCTCGGCGTTCCAGTTCTTCCACTCATCCGTGGGGACTGGCTTGCCGGCTGCGCGCGCGTCGACGTACGAACGCGGTTCGCACGGCAGTTCACCGAACAACCGACGATATCCGGCGGACGGCCAACCGGCGAGTGGGCCGTCGAGGTCGTAGTGATGAATCTCCAGGGCGGGTGCAGTCTTGGGATCGGGCGGCGTCTGATCCTGGCCACTTTCACGAGGCACCGGCGGTAGAGTGATGGCCTGCACCACGATGTTGTGTCGACCGGCATGCTGCGCCGGCACGTCGACGATGATCTCCAGCGTGGTCGGCGCACCCGCCGGCACGTCGCGGTAGCCGATCAGATGGCTGAGGCGCGACTCCGCCTGCACGCCCTCCCACACCAGCTTCAGCGGCAAGGGTTTGCCCGCCGTGTTGCGCGCAGCCGCCGTCAGGCGGATGCGGTACAGCCCAGGCGTGTGCGGCATCTCCTTGCTGCGCAGGTCGGTGTCGCCGTGCACATCACGCTGGTACATCACGCCGATCTCGCCTTCGGCGACGTACGACGTGCCGGCGAATTTCTTGATGTTGGGATGCACGCGTTCAAACCACTGTTTGCCGGTCACGGTCTCGCGTAGCAGTTTCGCGGGCGCCGCCGGCACCGCCGCCATCAGTGCGCGCTCCGCCGCCTGCTGATATCGCACCAGATGCGTCGATGAAATATCCAGGCCGCTGGCGACGGTATCAAAGCCGCCGACTGCGCCGTCCTCTGGCAACAGATCGCGGACATGAATGGGGATGCCGAGCAGATCGCTGAGGGTGTTCTCGTACTCGACGCGGTTGAGCCGGCGCACCAGCGCCCGCCCGTTGCTGCGTTGGCGCGCCAAGGAGGTGGCGTGCAACTGCTCACTCAGCCACGTGGTCACCGCCGTCACCTCGGCGGCATCTGGGCGCTTGTCCTTGGATTTTTTCGGCGGCATCTCGCCAGCGACCAGTTGATCATGCACGCGCACCCAATGCGTGGCGACCGCGGGTTCGTCAAAGCGCACCGCGAGTTTGTCGAGCGACAGACCGGCATCCGGTTCTTTGCCTCCGTGGCATTCCGTGCAATGCGTTGTGAGGAACCCCGGCAACTGCTTGGTCACATCCGCAGCACTGCCGGTGCCTGCCGTCAGCAGGCAGGCCACGATCATGCCCAAGTGGCAGGATGAACGCAGGGGGAGGTGGCGGGCAATGGGAGGGGCATTCATGGTATAACAGTGCTGTTACCGTCGAAACGTCGCGCCGCATCAACTGTGACCAGCCGCCTACCGCTTCCGCCGGTAGCGCCCTTTCTGTGGCTTCCGCGCCTTCGGCTTGTCCTCGCCGCTCACCACTTCACCGGCCTCTAGCGCTTTGATGCGATCGCGAATGCGCGCGGCTTCTTCGAAGCGCAGGTTCTCCGCCGCGTCGATCATCTGGCGAGTCAACTCGGGGATGTCGGCGGGCGTAAGCACGATTCCCCCCGCGACATAACCACCGCCGGCTTCGGCGGCGCGGCGTGAGTCCATCTGATCTTTGAACGCGCCGCTGTTGGCCTGTTTCACCGCGGTGCGCGGGATGATGCCGTGTTCGGTGTTGTACGCGACCTGATGCGCGCGGCGGCGATCGGTTTCGCGGATGGCGGCGGCCATCGCGTCGGAGGTGCGATCGGCGTAGAGGATTACCTGCCCGGCGACGTGGCGCGCGGCGCGGCCGATGGTCTGGATCAGCGCACCTTCGCTGCGCAGGAAGCCTTCCTTGTCGGCGTCGAAGATCACGACCAGCGAAACCTCGGGTAAATCCAGTCCTTCGCGCAGCAGATTCACGCCGACGAGGCATTCGGTCTCGCCAGCGCGTAATGCATTGAGGATGTCGATGCGTTCGAGTGCGTCGATGTCGCTGTGCAGGAACGTCGTGCGCACGCCGGCCTCGGCGAGGTACTCGCTCAAATCTTCCGCCAAGCGTTTTGTCAACGTCGTCACCAGCGTGCGTTCACTGCGCGCGCAGCGTTCCTTCACTTCCTTGATCAGATCCTCCACTTGCCCAGAAGTCGGACGCACGCTGATCGGCGGATCAATGACGCCGGTCGGACGGATGAGCTGCTCGGTGCGCATCTGTTCGTGTGCGGCTTCGTATTTCGACGGCGTGGCGCTGACGAAGATCATCTGCTTCACCAAGCTTTCCCACTCGGCGAAATGCAGCGGGCGGTTGTCGAGCGCACTCGGCAGACGGAAACCATGATTGACCAGGTTCTCTTTGCGACTGCGGTCGCCGGCGTACATGCCGCCGATCTGCGGGATGGTGACGTGGCTTTCATCGATGACGCAGAGGAAGTCCGGCGGAAAGAAGTCGTAGAGACAGTACGGACGTTCACCCGCTTTGCGGCCGGTCAGGTGACGCGAGTAGTTCTCGATGCCTGGGCAGGTGCCGACTTCGCGCAACATTTCGATGTCGTACTTGGTGCGGGATTGGATCCGTTGCGCTTCGACCAGCGCACCGACCGCCATCAGTTCGCGGTGACGGACCTCCAATTCCGCCTCGATATCGAAGGACGCTTTTTGCAGCGTCTGTTCTTCGACCACGAAATGTTTCGCCGGGTAGATGTTGAGTTTCTCGTGCCGGCCCAGGACCTCGCCGGTCAGCGTATTCACCGTGGCGATCTCCTCGATCTCGTCGCCAAAAAACGACAGGCGGATGGCGGTGTCCTCATAGGCCGGCCACAACTCGACCACGTCACCACGCACACGGAACTTGCCACGTTGGAAGTTCAGATCGCCGCGGTTGTATTGGATCTTGATCAGTTCGCGCAGCAGGTCGTCGCGCGTGGTCTGCATGCCGACGAAGGTCTGCACCGTCAGGTCCTGATAACTGTTGGGCGAGCCAAGGCCGTAGATCGACGACACCGAGGCGACGATGATCACGTCGCGACGCGACAGCAGGCTGCGCGTTGCGGACAAGCGCAGCTTGTCGATCTCCTCGTTGATCGACGACTCCTTCTCGATGTAGAGGTCCTTCCCAGGAACGTAGGCTTCGGGCTGGTAGTAGTCGTAGTAGCTGACGAAGTACTCGACTGCGTTGTTGGGGAAGAAGCCCTTAAACTCGCTGTAGAGCTGGGCCGCGAGCGTTTTGTTGTGTGACAACACCAGCGTCGGTTTCTGCACCTGCTGGATGACATTGGCGATGGTGAAGGTCGTGCCGCTGCCGGTCACGCCCAGCAGCGTCGATGCGCGTTTGCCCTCCTGCACCGCCTTCACCAGATCGGCGATGGCGGTCGGCTGGTCGCCGGTGGGTTGGTAGGGGGCGCGCAGATCGAACATCGGGAGGCGGACGATCCGCCAGCCGCCTGGGACGACAAGGCCGCAAGATCCCGGCCGCCACGGCGTCATCGACCCGAGGGATCGAACACGGAGCACCAGAGCACCAGAGTTGAAGAGGGCTTTTGCCTGAGGCCTGCTCTGGTGCTCCGTGTTCTATCCGTCTTCCAATGAAGCCGTCTCCATCTCACACACACCTACCCTAGTTCTTCACCTGTTGCACAGGTCATCTCTTTAGTTTGTGGTAAAGTGACCGATGTTCACGCGCTGAGATACGTCATGCAGAACTCATCAATAACCACGGCCGTCCACCGCAACGAAGTAGAAGTCTCTGCTGACTGGGCAGACGAGGCCGAGGCGTTGGCCCAGCGGGTGACCAGCAAGCTGCGCCAGCCGACCCCGAGCAAACCCCAGCCGGTGGTGGCGGACGAGTACGAGCCACAAAGCTTGGTAGAGAAAGCCCAGGATCGGAAACCCTCCGGTCGCCTAACCAAGCGCTGACTGCATCGCAGAAGTGCCAGGCTCGGCAGCCTTGCCGCCCCTGCTGGGCGGCCCAAGGTGCCGCTCATGCAGCCGAATCCTCATGCCGCCGTCGTCCTGCTCTCCGGCGGACAAGACAGCGCCACCTGCCTGGCCTGGTCACAGAAACGCTTCCAGCGCCTGCACGCCATCACCATCGACTACGGCCAGCGCCACCACATCGAGATGGGCGCCGCCGTCGAGATCGCCAAACGCGCCGGCGTGCCCCAGTCCGTCATCCCCTGTGACAGCTTCCGCGCCCTCGGCGGCAACTCCCTGACCGGTAGCGAAGCCGTGCTCGGCGGCGTGCGCGACGACAACCACCTGCCCAACACCTTCGTGCCCGGCCGCAACCTGGTGTTCATCACCCTCGCCGCCGCCTTCGCCTATCAGCGTGGCATCACCGAAATCGTCACCGGCGTCTGCCAAACCGACTACAGCGGCTACCCCGACTGCCGCGCCGACACCATGGTCGCGTTGCAGGAATCCCTGCGCAAAGGCATGGAGTTCCCAGTCACCGTGCACACCCCGCTGATGCATCTCTCCAAAGCCGAGACGGTGAAGATGATGGTGGAGTACGGCAAACTCGACCTGCTGGCGTGGAGCCACACCTGCTACAACGGCGCGGTGCCGCCGTGTGGGACGTGCCCGGCGTGTGAGCTGCGGGCGAAGGGGTTTCGCGAGGCGGGGGTGGTGGATCCGTTGGTCGCGCGAGTTGGAAACGGCTGAGGATTATTTTCCGGCCGCGTCCAGTTCGCGTTGTTCGTCCGGGGTGAGCGTGAGATCCTTAGCGACCGTCTTTGCCATCACCACGACGTCTGGATCCTGATGCTGCAACAAGTTCAGGACGAGACGATGGTCGAAGCCATCGGGGATCCTGGAGAAGGAACGCACCAACCGGATCAGCTTCTTCCGTACCTCGGCATCTGGATGATCGATGAAGCTGAGCAAGGTGGGCAAGGCTGTTGGGGAACGGTTCTGGATCAGGCTTTCAACAGCCATCACGGCGGGCGGGCCGCCACCGGCGACGGTTGAACGCAACGCGGAAATGGCCGCATCATCAGAGAAATTCCTCAGCGCGCCGACAGCGCTCGTTCGCACCTCAACCTCAGGATCCGCGATCAGGCGTAGTAATGGTTGGAGCAATGCAGATCGGTCGGTTTTAGGATTTGGCCACCAAGCAGCGGTGACGGCACCATACCGGCGTCGCGGATCGGGATCCGTCAAGGCGGCGGCGATTGCTTCGGTGGTGCCGGGCAGTTCTAGCTGAGCTAGGCAATAACCCGCCGCATCATGCCTGCCGAGGCGGAATCGTCCCAGGCGCTCGACGAGGGCCGGAATAACCCGCGGATCGGTACCGCCACTCAGAACGATGCAGCCCAGCATTTGGTGATCATCCCGCGAGGCGTGGAGCAGAATGGTTGATACCAACTCAAAGGGGACGTCCTGCGGTCGCTCAGCGAGGAGGCCTGCAGCCGATTTGGCGACGTCGGGCGAACTGCGCAGCAGCAGATCCAATACTGGCTGGACGATCGCGGGATCATTGAGACTCGATAATTCATAGAGTGCGTGGTGAATAATTTTGTCATCCGGATCGTTCAACAACGCCAGCAGAGTCGGCGTCGCACGCGGATCATTCTCGGGGTGCAGGCTCCTCAACGCCAACTGCCGACGTTTGAGGTCGCCGCCGGAGGTCGCGACCGAACACATGAACGGCACCACCTGGTCACCCCATTCTGGCAAGCGGTCCCTGAAACTTTTCTCAAGGCCGTTGTCGTGCATCGCCGCTTCGAATGCCGGCCCAAGCCACGGTGATTCCACCACTACCACGTCTGGCGCCCACCTCGGCAAGCCCCACCACAACACTCCGCTGGCGATGATCACCAGCCATCCCAGCACAGCGAGGAACCACAGCAGGAAGACCGGCCGGATCCTCAGCGAATTCACCACGGGTTCGTTCATTCCGTTCCATGGTGTCATGCCAGGAGTCGACACAACCCGGATCGTCGCGATTCCTGCCGTACAGCAGTTCCCTGGGACCGCGGCCGCAATGGCGTTTAGCTAAGCTGCAGTCGCCGCCCCGCAGGGGAGGCATGGCAATAGCCCGGCACTTCAGTGCCGGGAACAGATGCCGAATGAGCACGAGTCCTGGAGGGACGACTGAAATAGCCGACGGTTCAGCCGTCCCTCTGGGACTAATCCCATTTGGGGACGCGATTCCCGGCACTGAAGTGCCGGGCTATTACCACCGCGTCCCTGCGGGACGCCGCTTAGCTTAGCGCCATTGCGGCCGCGCTCCCAGGGAACTGCTGCTCAATGTCGGTCGCCGGAAGGTGAGGCGTTCCTCACGGCGTCGTCGCCGTCGCCACCTCGATACCCAACTTTCTCAACGCCTGCCGTGCCCACACCTGCACCACCGGATCCGGATCTTCCAGCGCGCGTTGCAAGGCGGCGGCACTCCGCTGATCACCGACCATGCCGAGCGCGCGGGCGGCGGCGACACGGAGCTCGCTGGTGGGATCGTTGAGCAAGGGCACCAGCGCATCGTTGGCCTGGTCGCCGCCGAGCACCGCGACGACGCGGATTGCCGCCAGGCGTGTGCCTTCGTCGGAATCGCGCAGCAGTTCGTAGGTGATGGAACGCGCGGCCTCCAGGCGGGTTTCGAGCACGGCTTCCATCAGCGCGCGTCGCACGCTGGCGTGGACGTCGTGGCCCAGTGCCACCGCGGCGGCGTGAGCGGTCGGATCCGTCAGCGTGGGCAGCACGCTGGCACAGGCGGCGCGCACCTGGGGTTGTGGATCCTGCACGGCGGCGATGAGCGGCGCGGTGGCACGGGCATCGTGGGAGCGTCCAAGCGCGGCCACGGTCGAGGCGCGCACACCGGCATGGGTGTGCGACAGCAACGGCAGCAGCAGCGCGGTGTGGTCGATCCCTGGGAGCTGCGCGAGAGCGTAGGCCGCCAGGTGCCGGACGTAGGGATGTTCATCGGCGCAGCGTGCGGTCAGTGCCGGTGCGGCGCGGGCATCACCGATTCGTCCGAGCGCCATGGCTGCCGCGGCGCGGACCTTGGACGTCTGATCGGCGAGGGCGCCGATCAGCACGTCATAGGCGCGTCGGTCGGCAACCTGTCCTAGGGCCTCGGCCAGCAGATGTCGTTCGTCGGCGTTGGTGCTGGCCGCCAACTGCTCGACCAACAGCGGCACGGCAGCGCCCTGTTCGTGGCCGACCCGTTCGAGCAACGCCGTCCGATGGCGCTCCGGATCCTGCAGCGCCGCGGCCAGTGCGGGCGTGAACCACGGCAGGTGTGCGATGCTCCATCCAGGTGCCCAGCGCGGCAATCCCCACCACAGCAGCAACCACGCAGCGACCAACAGCAGCACGCCGCCCAGAGCGAGCAGGGCCAGCACGGGACGTAAGGACACTGCAGTCGCGGCGCGCCGGTCCATGGCTCCATGATGTCATCGCCAAGCCTCTGCCCAGGGCTGGGCGATTCCGCGGCGTGCCCATTCGGACCCAGAGTGCCGTGGTCATGGGACCACAGCACTCTGATCGTGAAATCCCAATGAAGACGGACGGTGGCGTACGATGGTGTTGGTGCGCGAATGATCGCGGGGACTTCCCTTTCCGGCGACCGACCATGAGATGCCCGCCCCTTCTTTCAGGTGACACTCATGGACATGCAACGCGCCCTCGGTCTCGATCCCAATGGTCACGCGGTGACCGGCAACCGGCGGCAGCTGGTGCGTTACATCAACCTGCGCTTGGCGGCGCTCGGCTTCGAGGTCGACGCGGATGAATCCAACCGTGAGTTCCTCAACGTCGCGCATGACTTGCTGGCCAATCACCGTGAGCAAGCGCGCCTGCTGACCGATCACCTGTGTCCCGCCGACCAGCGCATCCAGGACTTTCTCGATGCGCAGCTCAAAGGCTTGAAGCTCACCGGTCCGGTGCGTCTGCCGTCGCGCACCTTCGTGCTCGATAGTCACGGCCTGTCGCGCGAACTGTCGCTGCCGGTTGAGAGGGATCTGCACCAGTCGGAAATCCTCAGCAGTTACCGCACGGCGCAGGGCGTGCTGCACAATCCGAAGAGCGACCGTCGCACCACCAAGGGCGTGTTCCACATCGCCGCCGGTGGCCTGCCGGTGCCGGATGACAAAAAAGAAGTGCCGTTGGTGACCTACGGCAACTTGCTGCATTTCGCGCTACGTCCGCCGCAGTCGTTGCTCAAGCTGCCGTTCACTGCTGGTTCGACCAGCGAGGTGGAGATCTTCACCTCACTGCTGCTGCGTCCGGTGGTGTGCCCCGAAGTCCCCGGCTTCGCGCCGCAGAAGAGCATGGAGATTCGTTTCTTCGCGCCGGGCTGCCTGGTGTCGAACCTCGACTTCGTCGAATCGATCTTCGGCAACGCCGGCGATCCGTTCCTGGCGAAGAACGATGCCGGCCTGGATGTGGAGCACTGGACCGGCCACACCGGTTGCGTGATCCTCGCGCCGCACCTGACCGAGCTGAAGAAGAAGGACCTCGGTCTGCCGCGTTATGAGGACGCCACGGAGCGTCAGCGCCGTGATGGCATGTGCTGGAAGAAAGAGGACGAGCGCTACAACGACGGCTCGGCCTTCAAGATCACCTGCCGCACGGCGGCCGGCGTCATGGTCACCATCCTGGCCGACAATTATTACGGCTACTGCAAGAAGGAGGTGAAGACCCAAATCGGCTTCAGCGCCAACCTCTTCGGCCTCGCGGAAGAAGAACACGCTGGCGGCGCGCTGGCGTTCGCCTCTTACAACCTGGGTGAAGAGTTCCGTGGCGAGGAGCCGCTCGTCGGTTCGCTCGGCCAGACCTTCGCTGAGGTGGTCGCGCGCAATGGCGACCTCATGAATGTGCAGGTCGAAGGCTACGGCATCGACAAGCAGTACGCCGATGTTCTGTATGTGCCGGAGGACGTGCGCATCAACCTGCCGAAGCAAAGCGTGTCATGGACGAAGGGCGGCAAGGAACAGCGCATCCCGCTGACCGCCGGCGTGACCTACGTCCATCCGAGCGGCTACCGCGTGCATCTGGAAAAACATCCTGGGGCGCCGTCGTGGCGTCTGGTTGGTTCCGTCGCCGAAGGTACCTTCTGCCACAAGCCCTGTACCGTGTCCGGTGGCGGCAAGTCGGAGATCAGCAAGTCGATCATCGACGCGGTGATCTACGGCCCGGTGTTCGTGAAGAACCTGGTGGAGGACCTCGACCAGGTCGAAGCCCTGTTCAAACGCGACTACAGCGACCGCATGCTGCCGCACCTGCGTCACGACTACAGCCAGCGTCCGACGCGTCCGCTGTTGTCGCCGAAACGCTCACTCGGCTCCGTGATCAAGCTGCTGACGCCCTCGCCTGGGGAGTTCACCGACGCCTACAACGCGTGGCTGACCACCATCCCGCAGCACATCCGCGCGCTGGTGTTCATCATCAAACGTTTCTACCGCCCGGAGTGGGCGGAGAACTGGCGGAGCAACTTCAGCGTCGACGTGGTCAATGGCTGGCCCGGCCACGAACTGAAACACGGTGAACGCAAACTGGTCGGCAGCTACTTGCGCGTCGGCCTGACCGAAGAAGGCAACTGGCGGACCTTCAAGCTGCGCCAGGACTTCATCGCCGCGCAGAAGGTGCAGATGGAAGACGACATCACGGCATCAGTGGTGGTGCCGTCATCGGTGCTTGGTCACCTGGGCGACCATAAGGCTCCGAGCGTCAAGCTGGTGAAGAATTGCGAATACCGCCTGTTCCAGCGCCCGGACGACGCCATCCATCGCGGCTACGACAAGCAGACCGAAATCGACATGGCGGCTATGGGCTTGTTCTGTTCCAACTTCGCGCCGCTCGATCAACCAGCGGTGAAGCAGATCGTCGACGATGCTATCGGCCTCGATCAGTTCACCACGCCCATGCGTGAGCGTATGGTCGCTGCGGCCAACAGCGGTGCGAACTACGTGGTGTCGTCCGCGCACCCGCGCATCGTTGATGGCAAGCCGACGAAGAACCCGCGTTACCTGCAAGTGCGTCCGGATCTCACCGGCCATCGCAATCGTTACCTCGCCGAGGTCGGCACGCGGCTCTACCGTCGTCTGAAATCCACCGATGCGGTGCTGCGTCCGGTCAACGCGGTGTTGCCCGGTCGCCGCAATAATCCCCCGGATGTCAAAGCCGGCATCCGTCAACTCGCGGTCTATAACCCGATTCATTATCAAGAGCTGCCCGAATTGTTCATGGACTTCGTGGCGAGCCTCTCCGGCAAGTCACCGTCGACCACGGGCGCCGGCAGCGAAGGTGCGTTGACCAAGGGCCCGTTCAACGCGGTGCGCGCGACGGCGGACCTCAACAACGCGCTGGTGTCCTACATCCTCTGCGGCTTCGATGGCTTCACCTCCGCCACCGGCCACATCGGCCCGAAGGTGCAGATCGACCACGACGTCAGCCTGCTGATTCCCGAGATGTGGTGCCGCCTGCCGGTGAAGGATCGCGATCCCGTGATGTTCCTTCGCGAAGGTCACTTGGAGCCGGTGAAGGACTACGAATACCAGGGGCGCAAGATCCTCGCCAGCCGTCTAGGTTGGCGCATCACCAGCAAGTTCATCCACACCTACTTCGGCAAGATCTTCGACACGCCGGAAGCGGTCTTCAGCGAAGATATTCTCAAACCCGAACTGCAGGACGCCGATGCGTTTGCCGCCGGCATCGAATACATCGTCGAATCGCAGCGCCACGCCGCGCAGGGTTACTTCGACGACGGCTCGATCGAAGAAGCCTGTCCGCCGCTCGCTGCCGTGCTGCACTGCATGGTCCACGGCCACTGGAACGGCAAGCTCATCAGCGATCCGACCGTGCGTGCGTTGTTCAAACGCGAAGCGCTGGTCGCCAGCGACTGGTACCAGCGCCGCTTGACGGTGAAGCAGGAGCGCGATGTGGCACTGTGGACGCGGCATAGCGCGTACCTCCAGGACTTCCTCGCGCGTCCGAGCCATGCCGATGAAGCGACGCGTCTCGACTTGGCCAAGCGTCTGACCTGGGTGCAGGAACGTCTGGCGGAAGCCAGCGCCCCAGCCTACCTCGAACGCATCAACGGCACCATCGGCGCGGATCCGATGGGGCAGATGGCCGGGAAAAAGACGCTCGGCGCGAAGGGGTGACGCGTTTTTCTCCGTGGCACGGGCGTCTCGCCCGTGGTTGAGAATCTTTGACCACGGGCAAGACGCCCGTGCCACGGGGAAAGACGGTTCACTTGCCGATACAGAAGCGGCTGAAGATCGCGTTGAGCACGTCGTCGGTGGTGGTGATGCCGAGGAGATCGCCGAGCAGATCGCCGACACGGCGCAGGTCGTCGGCGAGGAGTTCGTCCTCGGGCAAATGTGTCGTCAGTCGCGCGAGCAGCGCGTCGACTTCCGTCAGCAAGCGTTGTTGACGTGGTTCGCCGGCACCGACGGCGGCGAGGCGATCAGCGACCAGGCCGGTGAGTTGAACAAGGCCAGAACCGTCGGTCGCGCTGACCGCAAGCACGGCGCGAGGATCCGGCGTCGCGACGAGATCGGCCTTGGTGGCGATCACGACTGCGTTGGTTGGCAGGTCGTTCATCGTCGGCAGCGGTGCATCCGGCGCGCTGCACGCCAACACCAGTGCCGCGCCGTCAATGGTGCGACGTCCGGCCGCGATGCCGTCGGCGTCGAGTCCACGTGCGGCATCGAGCCAGCCCGCGGTGTCGATCAGACGCACGCGTCGGCCGCCGACATCCCACGGCGCATCGAGCCAATCACGCGTCGTGCCTGCTACCGGACTGACCAACGCACGCGCGCCAGCGAGGCGGTTGAAGAGCGCGGATTTTCCTGCGTTCGCGGGACCAACTAAACAGATCACCGGTTCACCTTCGATGGCATCCGCCGTGACGCGCCAGCGGGCGAGAACGCTGCGCACGTCACTCAACAACGCGCGTAGGCGTGTCGGTTCGTAGGCGCGCACGTCGCCTTCATCGATGAAGTCGAGGCCGGCCTCGACCACGGCGCGGGCGTCGATCACCTGCTGACGAACCGTGGCGACATCATTGGCGAGTGCACCGCGTAAGCGCGTGATTGCCTGACGTGCCGCTGTGGCATCACCGGCCTGCGCCACTGCCAGAATCGCCTCAGCGCGGTCGAGCGTGAGGCGACCGTTGGCGAGCGCTTGGCGGGCGAAGGCGCCGGGCAGCGCTGGTTCTGCGCCTGCGGTCGTCAGCGCGTCGAGCGCGAGCGTGATCAAGTCCGGCGATCCGGGCAACGTGATCTCGATCAGATCGAAGCCGGTGAAACTGCGTGGACCGTTTGCCAGTACGATGCGGCACGGGCACTGTCCGCCAGCGAGTGGCCAGTGGTGTGCTGCGATCTGCCATGGTGAAGCGAGCGCGAGCCCAGCACGCTGTCCAATGACAATCGACTGCGGTCCACTGACGCGGATGAGCGCTGATTCGCCACCGGTGGCGGTGGCACAGGCCACGATGGTCGGCTCAACATCCGATGTCCGATGTCCGATGTCCGATGTCACCGGAGCACCAGGTTCCATGACATCGGACATCGAACATCGGACATCGGCGTCCCCTTAGTGCATCCCCAGTTTCTTGCGCACCATTTTGATCTCGATGGTCGAGAGCACGGCGTTGATGGTGAAGTAGAGCACCAAGCCGGAAGGGAAATTGTAGAAGATCACGCCGAAGACTACCGGCAGCCAGCGCATCATCTTCATCATCTGTTCCTGCTGCGGATCGGCGCCCGGTGGCACCTTCTGCATCATGCTCATCCAGATGCTGACGCCGATGTAGATGATCGGCAGTGGATTGATCGAGATGGTCCAGCCGCTGATGACCCAACCGATGAGCTGGTCGGGCAGCGTCAGGTCGTTGATCCACAGGAAGCCCGAGCCACGCATGTCGGCGCTGTGGCAGAACGCCAGGTAGAGCGCGGTGAAGATCGGGATCTGGATCAGGATCGGCAGGCAGCCGCCGAGCGGATTGACGCCGTGTTTCTTCCACAACTCCATCTGCTTCTGCGCCATCTTCTGCTTGTCGGTTTTGTACTGCTCCTGGAGCAGTTTCAGTTCCGGCGCGAGCTTCTGCATCTTCATCATCGATTCGTGCTGCTTGAAGGTCGTGCGGTGCAGCGCGAGTTTGATCAGGACCGTCAAGATCACGACCGCGACGCCGTAGTTGCGCACCAGCAGGACCAACCAGTCGAGGCAGAAAGTCAGGGCAATGGCAAGGATCGAGAAGAATTTGTAGTAGCCGTCGGAGTACTCGACCTTGGCGGCGGTGTCGCCGAGCAACGCGATGTCTTGTTTGGTCATGCTTGCCACCGTGGTGGTCCAGGCTGCTTCGAACTTCTGCCCCGGCTTGAGCGCGATCTCGCCACCACTGTGGCCCAGGAGCGCTGCTGCGATGTAGGCTTGGTGCGCGCCGCCCTTGTCCTTGAAGCCGTAAGCCTGGATGTGCATCAGGCCGGCGGGGCCGACCGGTGCGATCGTGGCTTGCGGACCGCCGCCTGGGCCACCGTCCGCAGTTGGTGCCACCACCGGCGCAGACACGGGTGCGGTGCCCGTGGCATCCTTCACCGAGTGGCCGAGCGGTTGCCAGAGCGCGCCGAAGAAACGGCTCTTGAGGCACACGTAGTCGAGCTGCTGGGAGGGAATGGGCGTCGGCACCTGCGCATAACCCGGGGTTGGCAAGGCCGGCAGGTAGAGCGAGCTCATCTTGCCGTTGTTGTGGTGAACCAGCGCCAGATACGCGGCGTCCTGACTCAGGTCGTCCTGGTGGATACCGTTGAGCGGGTAGATCACCGGGCGGATGTTGGTGTCGGCCTTGCCGATGTTCTCCACCGTCAGCGTGCTGCGCAGCGCGAGGGCATCCGCCGGTAGATCGTAACGCAGCGTCCAACGCAGTCCTTTTTCGGCACTCTCGTGGCTGAGCACTAAGTGGCTGTCGTCGCCCGAGATTTTTTTCCAGGGGGTCTTGTCGGCGATGCCGATGCCGTCGATCCAGTTGTGGTTCTCACCCGCGGGGTTGAACCCGGCCAAGACCGCCAAGGGTTTGCTCGGATCGGGGACGAGTTGGTTCTTGGTCACCCGCGCCTTGGCCTGCCATTCATGCAGCAAGACCGGCTTGGCGTTGAGCAGGCTCATGCGGCGGATCGCGCCTTGGTTGTCATAGACGTCCACCTGCACCAATTTGTTCGTCAGGCGGAATTCGCTGTGGACCACCGCAGGCGGAACGACGGGTGCTGGCTTCACGGCCTCGACCGCAGGAGCAGTCGGAGCGGCGCTGGTCGGCGTCGTCGGCGCGCTGGAGGTGGGCGTCGTTGCTGCCGGTGCCGGCGTGACGGCGGGAACGGCCTCATCGCCAGCGCGCAGGCCAGCAGTGAACAGGAACAACAGGATCAACGACCACAGACGCATGAGGGCTCCAATCCAGGGGGCGGCAGAGCATCGGGGCAAAGCCGGGGAGACAACCCCTCAAGGTGGGGGAGGCTGGCCCTGGGAGCGACCTGGGAGAGGCGAGCCCCAGCTCGCCTAGTTTGGGTCAAACCACAGTCACCAAAGGTACTTTGGCCAAACCAAGGCGAGCCTGGGCTCGCCTCTCCCTGGGCCATCCACGGGCGTTCCTGGTGGGCTTGACTTCAGGTTATTCAATCGGTATATTCCAATTAAGGAATTAAACGATGAAAGAACTGAGCGACGAGATGGTGGCGCGCATCGCCGAACGCTTCCGCGGTTTGGCCGATGCCACGCGCATCCGCATTCTGGTCCGCCTGCAGGGCGGCGAGTGCAATGTCAGCACTCTGGCCAGTGAACTCGGGGTGGCGCAGGCCTCGATCTCCAAACACCTCGCGGTGCTGCGTGGCCTGGGTTTCATCCAGGTTCGCCGCGAGGGGGTGCAGGCGTTCTGCTCTATCCGTGACCCGGCCCTGCCCCAGCTCTGCCAACTGATGTGCGACGGTGTGACCCGTCACGCGCAGGAACAACACGCGGCGCTCGGCCTGTTGCGCAAACCGCGCGCCGCCAAGACCTGATCTCTCACAAACCCAAACCGACAATCGCAAAGGATAAGAGCCATGACCATTTCCACCTGTTCCCCATCCGAGACCAAACAACGCCACGACGCGGGAGCTGCGCACCTGATTGATGTGCGCACGCCGGCTGAACACCGCGCCTTGCATGCGCAGGGCGTGACGCTGATGCCGCTCGATCAATTCGATCCATCGGCGCTCAAAGCCAGCGTGCCGGCGGGCAAGACCATCCACCTGCTCTGCAAGTCCGGCGGTCGCGCCAAGATGGCAGCGCAGAAACTCGCCGACGCCGGTTGCCCCTGTGTCGTCGTCGAGGGCGGCACCGAAGCGTGGGCCGCAGCGAATCTCCCCGTCGTGCGTGGCAAGTCCGCCATGTCGCTGGAACGCCAAGTGCGCATTGTCGCCGGGCTGCTGGTGCTGATCGGTGTGGTGCTCGGCTTTACCGTCCATCCGTACTGGTTCGGCCTCTCCGGCTTCGTCGGCGCGGGGCTGACTTTCGCCGGCATCACGGATACCTGCATGATGGGGATGATGATTGCGAAGTGTCCGTGGAATCGGTGAGGATTGCCACGGTCCGGAAGTCCGGAAGTGCGGAAGTCTTGTGCTGCTGGCGCGCAGGAATGTTTCGCGGTTGTCTGTGCTGATCGATGCGGTGACGCGCGGAGTGTCACCAGATGTCCCTGACCCCAAGACTTCCGGACTTCCGGACCACCGGACTTCCGGACTCATGAAGAGTCCCCATGTCTCCCGACATTCTCATCTACGGCCTGATCACCGGCCTCGCCCTCGGACTCACCGGCGGCGGTGGGACGATGTTGGCGTTGCCGTTCCTGATGTACGGCCTCGGTTTGCCGGCGCATGACGCGGTAGCGGTGTCGTTGGTGGCGGTCGGAGGGATGGCGTTCATAGGCGCGCTGGCGCGTCTGCGGGCGCATCAACTCCAACTGCACTTGGGCGTGTTGTTCGCGGTTGCGGGCATGTTGGGCGCTCCGATCGGCGCGTTGGTGGCGCATCGCCTGCCTGAACCAGTACTGACCGTGGGCTTCGCCGTGCTGACCGTGCTGGTGGCGGTGCGCTTGTGGCAACGGTCGTACGGTCCGTTGCCCACGGATTCAGCGCCGTTGCCGGATAACGCGTTGTTGCGGCATGCTGCCTGTCGTTTTGATCCCACCGGAAAACTGCGCCTGACCAGTCATTGTCTGCGCCTGCTGATCCCCACCGGATTCGCTACCGGAATCATCTCCGGGTTGTTCGGCGTCGGCGGAGGATTCGTGGTGGTGCCCGCGCTGGTGCTGATCGCTGGCATTGACATCCGTCAGGCGACCGCGACCTCGCTGTTGGTGGTGGCACTGGTCAGCCTCAGTGGTGCGGCTGGCGCCTTCGCCGGAGGTGTGCGTGTCGATCCCATGCTGGTGGCGGCGTTCGCCGGTGCCGGCGTGGTTGGCCTGGAAATCGGCAGCCGTTTCGGTCGGCGTCTGCCGGAACGTGTTGTGCAACGCGGATTCAGCATCGCGCTCGTGCTGGTCGCCGCTGCGCTCATCCTCATCCCGCTCATGCAGTCGGTATTATCCCACTGATTCCACTCCGGAGGTGTTCCATGATCTTCCAACAATTCTACCTGACCTGCTTGGCCCATGCGTCGTACCTCATCGGTGACGAATCGTCCAAACGCGCCGTGGTGGTCGATCCCCAGCGTGATGTCGGCCAGTACGTGGCCTTCGCCCGTGAACACGGCCTGACCATCACTGACGTCGTGCTGACGCATTTCCATGCCGACTTCGTCGCTGGCCACCTGGCCCTGCGTGATCAGGTCGGCGCCACGGTTCACCTGGGACGGCGCGCACCGGCGGAGTTCGCCTTCCATGCCTTGGCTGACGGCGACGTCATCGATCTGGGGCAGGTGCGCTTGCGCACCATTGAGACTCCCGGTCACACGCCGGAAGGCATCAGCCTGGCGGTGTCGGAGAACGGTGCCGCACCAAGCGCCGTGCTGACTGGCGACACCTTGTTTGTCGGCGATGTCGGTCGTCCGGACCTGATGGCCTCGGTCGGCGTCACCGCCGATGCGCTGGCGCGCGAATTGTTTGCGAGCCTGCGCAAACTCGCGGCGTTGCCCGACGAGGTGAAGGTCTACCCGGCGCACGGTGCCGGTTCGATGTGCGGCAAGAGTCTGGGCAAGGAGACCTTCTCCACCATTGGGCGCGAAAAGATCGGTAATTACGCACTGAATATCAGCGATGAAGCGGCCTTCATCGCCGCGGTCACCGCCGACCAGCCGGAGGCCCCGGCCTACTTTGGCCACGACGCTGCGTTCAATAAACGCGAACACGACACCGCCGAGCACCGTTCGATGGCGTTGACCGTGCCGCAGATGCAGGACGCCATCGCCGCTGGCGCACAGGTGCTTGATGTGCGTGACGCTACCGCGTTCGCCGGAGCCCACGTGAACGGTGCGCTCAACGTCGGTCTGCGCGGCCAGTTCGCCATGTGGGCCGGCGCGGTGCTTGATCTCACACGCGACATCGTGCTGGTCACGGAACTCGGCGAGCAAGACGAAGCCCTAACGCGCCTGCGGCGCATTGGTTTCGACCGCGTGCGTGGACACCTCAACGGCGGCATGGCCGCGCTCGCCGCGTATCCGACGTTGGTTCGTGGATCACGACGCGTCGAACCGGATGAACTGCGTCGTTGGCTGCAACGCGCCGATGCACCGCTGGTAATCGACGTGCGCCGTCACGACGAACACGCCACCGGCAACATCGCTGGTAGTCGCAACGTGCCGCTGCAGGTGCTGGGCAAGTCGCTCACCGACCTGCCACGTGAGCGCGAGATCATCGTGCACTGCGCCGGCGGTTACCGCTCCGCCATCGCCGCGAGCCTGCTCGCCGCCAACGGTTTCACCGTGGCAGATCTGGTCGGCGGCTACGGTGCATGGACAGGCGCGGCAACGGCGAGTTGCGCGTTAAAGCAGTAGGCTGTTGGCGGACCGCGGGCCCAATGGCGTTTAGTTAAGCGCTGCTGTCGCCGCCCCGTAGGGGAGGCTTGGTAATAGCCCGGCACTTCAGTGCCGGGAACAGATGCCGATTGAGCATTAGTCCCAGAGGGACGACTGAAATCTCAGTCGGTTCAGCCGTCCCTCCGGGACTTGGAGCAATTTAGGACGCGATTCCCGGCACTGAAGTGCCGGGCTATTACCACAGCGTCCCTCTGGGACGCCGCTTTGCTAATCGCCAATGGGCCCGCTGTTCCAGGGGCCGACAGCCGGATCAGCCCGGCAGCTTCGCCAGCTTCGCGTGAAAATTGTTCAGCATGGTCAGGAGGTACTCGTCCTCCTCCTTGGTGCGGTTGCCCTTGGTCTTGGCCTCCAGCACTTCGAGCAATTGCACGGTGTAACGCGCATACGGCGCATTGGCCTCGCGCGTGCCGGTGATCGGGCTGGGGATGTCACCGAACTGCATCAGCGCCTGCGCGCTGAGCCCGCTGAGGAAGTTGAGGAAGGTGGCGTCGGGAACTTTGGCCGCGTCGGTCATGGGCGCGCATTCAGGGCCAAGGGCGTCCGGAGCAAGCGGCAGTCCCCTGGGGGCGTGGGCGGCCCGCCCGCGCATGCGTCGTCACATCAAGGACCGGATCGGCGGAGTTGTCGCGTCGTCCCTCGACATGTCAGGCATGTGGCAATCCGGGACAACATCGTGCCGTTTTCTGCGGTGCGCGGCCCATTGCGGGACTGGAATCGCCGATGCGCGGGCGGGCCGCCCACGCCCCCAGGGGTCAGAGCACCAGCGCCAACAAATACGCGACCGGCGCCGCCAGGATCACGGCATCGAGGATGTCGAGGAAGCCACCGAACCCAGGCACCACGTTACTGCTGTCCTTCACCGCCGCATCGCGTTTCATCGCACTTTCAGCGAGGTCACCGGCGACGCCGAGGGGGCCGAGCACCAGTGCCCATACCAGCGGCTGCCACCAGCCGTCAAACGGCGCATGGGCGCAGGTGGCCGTCAGGCCCCAAGTGAACAGGTAAGCTCCGCCGATCGCGCCGACGAAGCTGAAGGCGAACCCTTCCCAGGTCTTCCCTGGGCTGATGCGCGGCGCCATCTTGTGTCTGCCGAAGGCACGGCCGCCGAAGTAGGCACCGATGTCGCCCATCTTCACCGTGGCGATGAACAGCAGGACCAGCTGTGTGCCGCGGTAGGCGCTCTCGGTTGACTCGATGAGCGCGAGGCATTCCAGCAGGTGCAGCGAGATGCCCAGGTAGATCATCCCGAACAGCGTGCTGCCGACGTTGGCGAAGAAGTTCTCGGTCCCATAGCGGAACATCTGCGCCAGCACGGTCCACAGCAGGCCGAAGCCGAGGATGAGCGGGATGAGGGGTAGCAATGTCGAGATGTCGAAGGTGATTTCTGGGTCACTACCACTGGGGACCAAACTCGGAGAGGCTGCGGCCGTTATGAAGGGCATGGGATCGCCGTGGGCCGCCAGGACCAACGCCACCACCACCACCACCAACGGCGCCAACCGCGCATGCGTCGCATGCGCCCGCGCCAGCTTGGTGAACTCGATGCTGCCGGAAATGCCGGCGATCACGCCCAGGACCAGCAGGCCCCAATGGCTGCCTTGCACCAGATCATGGGCCACCGTCCCGATCACCAACCCGGCGATGGTGAAGCCGAAGATCAGCCGATTGCGCAGTTCCGGACGCATGGGCGGGGGTCATAGCCCCGGAATCGGAGGACGCCACCCAGTGGGAAGCACACGGGTCGCCACTCCATCGCACAGCGGGCTTCCCCCGAGGCCGCGACGGGAAACCAGAGCGATTGAACAAGAGGAACGGAGAAACA
>JANPLC010000089.1:0-28997 GCA_031426335.1 Planctomycetota bacterium | reverse complement strand
GTGGCGATGGTGGTGGTCATCGCCAACCGGCCGCCAACGGCGATGTTGTTGCGGCTGTTGGGTCTGGCTTCGGCGCTCAGCGTCACCATCACCTGTGTGGTGAATATAGCTGGCGGAGTTCTTGGCGTCTGGGACGCCGCCGGTTTCGGTTTTGGCAATGTGAACATCCTGATGTGTACGGCGGGGCCGGCGTTGATCGCCTGGAGTGTGTACCTGATCGTGGGCATGCGCCGTGGCGAATGGCCACCGACCCAGGAACTGATCGTCTGGATCGTAGGAAGTCTTTCTTTGCTCACGTTGATGATTGCCACCAGTCGCCGCGGGGTGGCGTTGGCCCTCGGTTTGACGGTGATGTGGTTCGTCGCTCGCTGGTGCTGGGCGAAATACCCGCGACTCACGGCCGGCGCGGGGTGGGTGTCGCTGGCCGGGATCGCGGTCCTGGTGTCGAAAATCGCTCCGTGGACCTGGACCATGAGCCAGGTGTCGGGCCGCAGCGAACGGATTGGTCAGTACCTGACGGCGATGGCAGGCATTCGCGACTCCTTTCCGTGGGGGTATGGCAATTATGGCGCGCTGCACTTGCAGCAGCTCGACAGCGAAACGACGCGGCATGCCACGGCGATCGGATCCTGGGGCATGCACATCCACAACGAGTTCCTCGACACATTATTGAATGGCGGCCCGTTGGCCTTGGTCCTGATGCTGGTGCTGACCGGCCTCACCATCCGTCGGGTTTTCTGCGTCAGGGATCCCGCGCTCAGGCTGGCCTTTCAGGCGATGGGCATCGCCCTGCTGGTGCACCTGAACACCGACAATACCTACGGCGAAGCGTTTGGTCAGGTGTGGTTTGGGGTGGTGATGGGCCTGATCTGGTCGGCGCCAACGTCCGGATCCATGCTGCCAGCGTTGCGTTTTCTGCCACCCATCCGCTGGCTGGCGTGGCCACTGGTGTTGCTCAGTTGCTGGGGCGCTACGCGCTCCATCTATCCGGCAGTGCTCCATCAAGAAGCCGAACCATCCATCCGCTATCGCTGCTTGAAAAAGGCGTTGGAACCACAACTTGTCAATCTCTACATGGTGCAAATATTAACCCGCCCACCGGGCGTTGATGCGCGGGACCAGCGGCTGGTGATTGACGAGGTGTCGTCGAAGATGGGATGGACGACGACGCTGGCCATCCAGGAACTGCGTAACCGTTTAGGTCAGGGGAAGGCCGATGCGGCCACGACCACCGCTTTCAAACGCGCCCTCGTCTTCATGCCGTTCAATCGCGAGGTGTATCAGGAATTGTCGGCCTACCTGACCAATCATCCGGATCAGGCGCGAGAAATCTCGCCGGACATCCAACGTCGATTGATGTATTTGACCGGAAAGAAGGGGCTGCCGAAGCCAAGCCTGGATGCAGCGCCAGTCACCATGGACACGGCGTTGGATCTGTATGCGGCGCTGTGCTGGTCCATCGCGAATGGAGTGCCGTGGGCAGCAATTTCCGCACCGCTGGAAAAACTGGTGGCCAAGTACGGCAACGTGTCGGACATCGCTCAATTCACCTGCCAAGCTGCGGCTCTGGCACCGCCAGAGACCTTTTCCTGGCTGCCAAACTACCGGACGATTCTCTCACGAGGAATATCGCAAAGCGATTTACGGCTGATCCTGCAAGGCGTGGTCAGCGTGAAGCAGGCAACGGCCATTCTACCACTCCTGCAGGCCGTGTATCCCAACGTCTTTGAGGATCGTAAACGCGGGACCGTCAGCCCATTCTCTTTCGGCCCACCAGAAGCCGTCGATGCGGAAGTTGATTTGTACTGTGAAATCGCGCGCATCGCTGGTTTGGCTCAGCGCTCATCGCCACCGTGAAGCGGTTGGCCAAGTGGCCTTCATCGGTGCACCAAGCTGAGGGGTCACACCAGGCCAAACCCGGGACATTGAGCAAGAGAGAGACTTGCAGAGCGAGCCCGGAGCATTACGGATTGGGTATCTTGGTTTTCCTTGGGCACCGTGTTGGTGTTCGCGAGAAGACCATGGCACCATGCCGGCAATACCCGGTCGAATTGAGGACCTATCCATGAACGCCTTGTTAAAATCACTCGTAATGGCTCTCCTGCTCGCCTTCTCCCTCCCCGCCATCTCCATGGCCGAAGAAGCCGAGAAAGCCGCCGAGAAGATCGAGCTCACCGCGCTGCCCGCGCCGGTGAAGGATGGTTTCGCCAAGGAAGTTCCGGGTGGCGTGATCACCAGTGCGAAGAAGCTCGGCGGCGACAAGGTGCGCTACCAGCTGCAGTACAAACTCGACGGCAAGGAACATCAGATCACCCTGGGTGAAGACGGTGCGCGCACGCGCAAGAAGAAGGAAGAAAAGGGCGACGAAGCGAAGTGAGTGGTTGGACCTCCACCCTGCTTGGCGGGGTGGAGGTGTTTTGGCTGGGCGTGGGCTGGTTGCTCAGCGGAAGTCACAAGTAGTGCTCAAATAAGACGATGCCGAGTAGTTGCGGCACAATTTTTGGTCGCTGATTATTGGCCCGGTCATTGCGTTACCTCCGCACACGCGAGTGGAGGTGGTCCATGACACTGCGCATCAATTTCAATCTCGCGTCGGTGTACGCGCACCAAAACCTGCGCGGCGTCGACCGGCTGCTGGAGAAGTCCCTCGACCGTATGTCGTCGGGGGTGCGCATCCGCCGGGCGGGGGATGATCCCGCGGGGATGGTGCTGGCGAACAACCTGCGGCATCACTTGTCCGGGGTGCAGAAGGCGACGCAAAACAGCGAAGAAGGTATCACCATGGTCCAGACCGCCGAAGGCGCGATGGATGAGCTGTCGGCGTTGCTGACGCGCATGCGCACGCTCGCGGTCGATGCGGCCAACGATGGCGCGCACGATCCATTCAGTCTGGCGGCGCTCCAAGCGGAACTCGATCAAGCGATCAGCAGCATCACGCGTATCGCCACCGACACGCGGTTCGGCAACCTGCCATTGCTGCAAGGTCGGTTGTCCGACAACACCATCAACCGCGTTGATCGCACGGTGCTGCAGACGGCCACGCATGATCTGACCAACTTGCCCGGAGGCATCACCGACAACTCGGCGCTGACCACCACGGTCGCAGCGCCGCTGACGTTGTCGCGCAGCACGGTGGCGGTGACCCTGACCGGTGCGGTGAGCCCACTGCCGGGCAGCACGCTGCTGCAAGGCCTTGATCAGAACGGCACGGTGCTCGACGCGGTCGACGGCACGACGTTCACACTCACTGGCCCACTTGGCAACCGCACCCTCACCATTCCGGTCGGCGCGACCATCGATGACGTGGTGTCGCAGGTGAACGCCTTCAGCGCACAGACCGGCGCACGTGCGGCGTATGACCCCACGAGCGGACAATTGACGATCGAAAGCACGTCGTTCGGCAATGGGTCGTTGGCGATCGCCAGCACCGACATGACCAGCGGCGTGGTTGGTATCGGCCTGCTCGACAGCGACACCACCACGGTGGCCAACACGTTTGTCACGCCAGCGACCAATCAGACGACGCAGTTCACCTACACTGATGCCGCCGGCACGGCGCGGACGTTGACGCTGACGCAGGATCCGTCTTCACCAGGTGGACGCACCTTCACCAATTTGGCGGGTGGCCCGGAAGCGGTGGCGCCATTCACTGCGTTCGACCCAGGCGCGTTCAGCGTGACGTTCCAGGACACCAGCGACGGATCGTTCGGCTCGACGGTGACGATTCCGGCCGGCGCGTACGGCGCGCTGCGTCAGAGCACCACGTTTTTCCAGACCGGATCGCTGGCGAACCAGACCACCATCCTCGACATCCCGGACATGCGTGCCGGTGCGCTCGGACATGGCGCTGGTCTGGCCGCCAGCGGCTTCGCCAATCTGCAGGATCTGATCACGCAATCGGCATTCACCACCGGCAACACCACCAATGCCTTGCTGGTGATCGACGCGGCGATCAACGAGGTCAGCGGCGCACGCGGCGAAGCCGGTGCGATCCAGGCGAATGCGCTGGAGGCGACGCTCAATTCCTTGCGTACCTCATTCGAAAATCTCACCCGCGCCGAAAGCTCCCTGCGCGACACCGACTTCGCCGCCGAGAGCGCCGCTTACGCCCGGCACAACATCATCTACCAGGCGGCCACGGCGATGCTGGCGCAGGCCAACCAAGTACCGCAGACGATTCTCCAGATGCTCAGATAAGCGTCACGCCCAGCCGGCGCACCGCGCTGACCGCGCGGCACCGCACGCATCACCCGCGCAGATGCGCCGTCATCAGCGCGATGAACGGCGCATGATCAGCAGTAGCGGCGCATTCGCGCACACTGTGCATCGATAACATAGGCGTACCGACATCGGCGACTGCGATGCCCAGGTTCGCCGCGGTGATCGGCCCGATGGTGCTGCCACAGCCCAGGTCGGTGCGCGCGACGAAATCCTGCAACGGCACGTTGGCCGTCGCGGCCACTCGACGGATCGCGGCGGCTGACGTCGCGCTGGTGGCGTAACGCTGGTTGTGGTTGCTCTTGAGCACCGGTCCCTGGCCAAGCAACGGTTTGTGCCGTGGTTCATGGCGATCGGCGTAATTCGGATGCACCGCGTGCGCCATGTCGGCAGAAATCATCAGGCTGCCCGCGAGCGCGGCGAGGTGCGCGCCGCGTGTCAGGCCCACCTCCAGTGCGATACGTTCCAGCGTGTTCGCCAGCAGCGGACCCTCGGCACCGGCGGCGCTCTGGCTGCCGACTTCTTCGTGATCGAAACACGCGAGCACGGGAACGATGTGCTCGGGACCTTCCGTCGCCGCGATCAGCGCACACACACCGGCGTGACAGGAGGCGAGGTTATCGAGCCGCGGAGCAAAGATCAGGTCGCCATCCGCACCACCGAGCGCGCTCGGAGTCAAATCGTAGAGCGACAGGTCATGCGTCAGCACATCGTCAGCACGAATGCCGGCGGCTTCCGCTACCAGCGCATGCAGTTGCTGCGTCGGGTCACCGCTGCCAGCCAGACCCCAGATCGGCGCGAGATGCGTCTGCGCATTCAGCTTCAGCCCGTTCTCATTGATTTGCCGGTCGAGGTGGATCGCTAACTGCGGCACGCGTGCGAGCGGCTTGTGGATGCGCACCAGGTGTTCACCGCCGCGGCGATCGAACACCGTGCCAGCCAGACCGAGATCGCGGTCGAGCCAGGAGTTGAGTAACACCCCGCCATAGATCTCGACGCCGAGCTGACGGCAGCCTTCACAGGCATACGCCGCACGTGGCTTAAGCCGCAGGTGCGGGCTATCGGTATGGGCGCCGACCAGATGAAACCGTTTCGGCGCGCGTGAGCGCAGGACGAAGGCGACCACGCTGGCACCGCTGCGCACCAGCCAACGTCCGGGTGCTAAGCCCCATTCCGCGGCCGTGGGCGCCAACGTGCGGAAGCCGGCGGCGGTCAGCGCCTGAACCAACTGCTCGGCGGCGTGCGCTGGACTGGGTGAGGCATCGATGAAGCGGCAGAGCTCACGGGCAGGGGCGTCGTCCATGTCGCGCATGGTGCGCTGCAAGCGCGTCCCGCAACCGGGTGTCTGCGTGGCCAGCGCCAGCCACGGCCGGTGAATGGTTGTGGTCGTGGCCAGGCCCGCCACACCGTTGCGCATTACTCCCAAGGAGCCGCTCATGCGCCCTGTCTTTGCCTTCGCCGCCGTCCTCGCCGCTTGTGCATTCGGTGGCTGTAGCGGCTCATCGCGGACGACCGTCTCGCATGCCCCGACGGTGAAGACCCTGGGTAGCATTGAGCGTCTTGATCCGGCGTTTGATGCGCTGGTGCCTAAGGACGCAGCGATGGAGGTTCTCGCCGAGGGCTTCGACTGGATCGAAGGCCCGCTGTGGGTGCCCGAGAAATTCGGCGGTGGCTACCTGCTGTTCAGCGACATCCCGCCCAACGTGGTGCTCAAGTGGACGCCAGGGAAAGGCATCAGCACGTACCTGGGCCAAAGTGGTTGGCTCGGCCCGATCCCACGCCCGGACGCCAGCGCGCCGGATGAGCCGGGCTCCAACGGCCTGATCCTCGATCCGCAGGGCCGCTTGGTGCTTTGCCAACACGGCCTGCGTCAGGTCGCGCGCATGGACGCGCCACTCGGTATGCCCGCCGCCAAGTTTGTACCGCTCGCGGCGACCTTTGAAGGCAAACGCCACAACAGTCCGAACGACGGCGCGTTCTTTCCCAACGGCGATCTCTACTACACCGATCCGCCCTACGGCCTGCCGCGCAAGATGGAGGACCCGCACAAGGAACTCGATTTCCAGGGCGTCTACCGCGTGACGCCGCACGGCGTGGTGACGCTCATGACCAAAGAGATCAGCCGACCGAACGGCTTGGCGTTCTCACCCGACTACAAGACCGCCTACGTCGCGATCTCCGATCCCAAACGCGCAGTGTGGATGAAGTTCCCGGTCAAGGACGACGGCACCTTTGGTGACGGCTCGGTGTTCTTCGACGCGGGTTCACGCGTCGGCAAGATGAAGGGCCTGCCCGATGGCTTGAAGGTCGACAAAAACGGCAACCTCTTCGCCACCGGCCCCGGCGGCGTGCTGGTATTCAACAAGGACGGCAAACACCTCGGCACGCTGCTCACCGGCCAAGCAACCAGCAATTGTGCGTTCGGCGATGACGGCAAGACGCTCTATATCACCGCGGACAGCTACTTGCTGCGCATCAAGCTGAGCACGACGGGGAATGGGTTCTGAGAAAGGCCCAGACGGACATAACCTCAACAATATGCAGATGGCGAAAAAATGACTTTCAGTCTGAAAATTACATGGCGACCAGAGAAAGCAAAAGCGGTTCAACAGGCACGAGGCCTTACTCAAGAAGAAGTCGAAACGATTTTTATTGATCCGAACGCCATCATTGAGTTCGATGAGGCTCATAGCGACTATAACCAAGATCGCTGGAAGATCATAGGAACGTCCTCACGCTCACGGATTTTGACGGTTATTTACTGTGAACTGGATATCGACCCACAAGGAAAGGTTCGTCATGTCAACATTATCACCGCGTGGAAAGCAACAGCCCAAGAGAAGAAGAGATATGCCGGAGAATAAAACCTTGCCTAAACGCGGGGAGCCACCGATCAAAAACCCGTATGCAGCTATCCTGCTGGCTCGTGTGCCGGTCTTGATTCCACCAGCGGTGGCGAAGCATTTCCGTTCCAAGGGAAAAAAAGCCGGAATGACGTTGGACTTTTATGTAACCCAGGTCTTAACCGAGGTCATGAATGACGAAAAAACCAAATAACTACGCGCCCATGAAATTGTGCGAAGCGCTCAGGCACAAGCCATCGCTCATCAAAGCGATGATGCGGGTAAAGGAACTTCAAAGGCAGGCGATGCAGGCGAGAAAAAAGCCCTAAATAAGCGGCTTATCGCTGAAAGCGTTTTGCCAACTCGTCCCATCCCAAATCCAGCGTCGTCGGCCGTCCATGTGGGCAATGTTCCAGTCCCGCGAAGCGCTCCAACATCCGTGCCAGTTCCCACTGCTCATCCGGAGAGAGTTCCTGCCCAGCCTTCACCGCGGCGTGGCAGGCAGCGCTGTGCGCGATGCGTTCGGACAACGTCGCCGTGGCTTGCGCGGGCGTGGGATCTTGCGCCAAGTCAGCGAAGAAGCGCGGCCAGTTCGTGCGTTTGAGCAGCACCGGGTAGGCGCGCACCACGAGTTGGGTCGGTGACAGGACATCGGTGACGATGCCGGTGCGGGCGAGTTCGGGCAGCAGTGGTACGACCAGCGCCAATTCATGCGCCAGCAGGTTCACCGCGATCGGCACCAGCAGTTCCTGACGACCATGGGCGTTCAGATCGCTGAGCGCGGGATCGAGCGCCAGCAGCAGCGCTTTTTCATGTAGCGCATGTTGATCGACCAGGCGGATGCCATCATTGGTTTCGATTAGCAGGTACATGCGGTTGAGCTGGAGGACGCGACGGATGGACGACGGAGTCCGGGGTGACTCGGCGGTCCGGAGTCCGGAGTCCGGGGTCCGGGGTCGTGCGGGTTCGGTCGTGGCAGGTGGTGGGACGGACGCCTGATAAACACCGCTGGCTTCAGCGACGCGAGCAGCGGCAGAAAGGACTCCGGACTCCGGACTCCGGACTCCGGACATCTCCGGAAGATAACGCTCCTGCATCACGATCATCGGTGCATGCACCGGATACGTCCCAGGCAACGGCCGCACGATGGTGCGCTGGACCACGCCTCCAGGGACCGGGCTGGGCGTCGTCGGCAGTAACGAGAATCCACCGGCGTTTTTCGCCAAGGTCGACTGCAACGCGCCACGCACCAACGCGAACACTTCACCATCACGGCGGAAGCGAACCTCCGATTTGGTCGGATGGACGTTCACGTCGACTTGCGATGGATCGACATCCAGGTGCAGGAACACCGTGCCATGCAGGCGTGGTTCAAGGAACCCCCGGAAGCCCTCACGCACGGCGGCGAGCAGGAGCCGATCTTTCACGTAGCGACCGTTGAGGAAAACGAACTGGCGTTTCGCCGTCGGCTTGGCTTCTTGCGGATGCGCGACAAAGCCCGCGAGCTGCATGGTGTCAGCATTGGCGTGGACGCTCAGCAGACGGTCAGCAACCGTGGAGCCGAACAACGCCCGCACGCGGGCGTCGAGGGTTTCATTCGCCGGTTGATCGATGACCGCGCGGCCTTGGACCTCCAGACGGAACGCCACGCGCGGATGACTGAGCGCGAGCCGCATCACCTGATCGGTGACGTGACCTGATTCCGCCGCTTCGCTTTTCAAAAACTTGAGTCGCGCGGGGATGTTCCAGAACAGATTGCGCACCGTGACGCGCGTGCCGGGCGACATCGCACACGGTCCGGAGCCGTTCGGCGTGCCGCCGTTCAAGCGCAGCTCGTGGCCTTGCGTCGCATCGTGTGGCCGGCTGGCGATGGTGAATTCGCTGACACCGGCGATCGACGGCAACGCTTCACCGCGGAATCCAAGCGTGGCGATGCGGAAGAGATCGTCGGCATCTTTCAGCTTGCTGGTCGCATGCCGCGATACCGCCAGCGCGAGGTCGTCGGGGCGCATGCCGTGGCCGTCGTCCTCGACTTCGACCAACCGGCGACCGCCGTCTTCCAAACGGATGACAATGCGCGTAGCCCCGGCATCGAGCGCGTTCTCCGCGAGTTCCTTCACCACCGCCGCTGGACGTTCCACCACCTCGCCGGCAGCGATCTGATTGGCGATCAGATCCGGCAGTTGGCGGATGACGGGCGGCGTTGCAGGCATGGTGGCAACGTAGGCGCTCAGCCACGATTGGAACCAGGTCATCCTCGTGGCACGGGCGTCTCGCCCGTGATCGGTGGCTGAATCACGGGCGAGACGCCCGTGTCACGTGAGAGATCTCAGCCGGTGGCTGAGGCCAACGCGTAGACCGGCTCTGGTTCGCTTATGCGTGGCGCAGCAACCGGCAACACGAACGGCGGACTCGGCGCTACGCGATGACCACAACGGCAGCGCGACAGGCTCATCGCTACGGCGCGGAAGAACCGCAGGGTGTCGTAGAGCGGGTGGACGCCGGAGACCTTATCGTTGTAGATCACCCGGATCGGCACTTCGACCACGCGGCGGCCGGCGCGCGCGGCGAGGATGCACATCTCGGTTTCGAGGTCGTATTTGTGGCCGGCGAGCGGCAGCGAGAGCAGCAGGCGCGGATCGCACATGCGGTAACCGCTCTGGCTGTCGCAGATGCGTTGGCCGGCGGCCATGGTTACCAAGAGGCTGCTGAGGCGATTGAAGCAGCGGCGGTGCATAGGTTGCCGACCCAGGTCGAGCATGCGTTTCCCAATCACCAGATCGGCACCGCGTTTGGCGGCGGCGATCAGGCGCGGCGCTTCGCTCGCATCGTGTTGGCCATCGCCATCGAGCAGCAGGACGCGTTGGTAACCAAGCTCCACCGCGCGGCGACATCCAGCGATGATGGCCGTGCCTTTGCCGCCGTTGGCGCGACGAAGGATCTCGGCGCCGGCTTCACGGGCGACCTCGGCGGTTTGGTCGTGGCTACCGTCATCGACCACCAGCACCGGCAGACCCTGTGCAAGCAGGGCGCGGATCACCGGGGCGATGCGCTGGGCCTCGTTGTAGGCCGGGATCACCGCCAACACGGAGCGGGTGGAGTCGTTTCGGCTGATGGCCAACGTCGGCATGTCCGGGAATGCTAGACCGGAAGCGGTCTTTGCCAGTCGGCATTCCCGGCACCCGCGGGTTCTGAACCGGACACGCGCAGAACCCAGCAGGCCGACTTATTCCGGCAGGGGCTTGCCCTTGGTTTCCGGGCAGAACCAGATCACCACCAAACCAGCGATATAAACCAGGCTGATCGCGGCGCAGGTGGGAGCCAAGCTCTTGGGGTCCGCCATCACGTGGCCAAGGATGAGCACGCCCGCAGCGGTGATCAGGCGACCGGCATTGAAGGCGAAGCCCTGAGCAGTGGCGCGCAGGCGGGTCGGAAACAGTTCCGGCAGGTACAGCGGCAGCCAGCCGTAGAACGCGGCGGTGATGGCACCGACGGCAAAGGTGAGCACCAGGAAGCCGTCAGCATAGCCCGGTGTAGCGCGGAACAGCCAAGCACAGAGCACGAGCGAACCCAAGGACATCAGGAAGTAGCTCAAGCGCCGGCTCAGGAACAGTGCGAAAACGCTCGCCGCAAGACAGCCGGTGACCGAACCGAGCGCCGACCAGATTTGCGTGACCGACCGCGCGTTCTTCACGTCGGGTCCGGCGATGTCGGAAGCGATTGAGGGCAAGTTCTGTACCGAACCCCAGGTGCCGAGCAGCGCGACGGCGGCCAGCACCGTACCAAGCAGCGTATAACGCAGGTGTTTGCTGCCAAAGATCTCGCTCAAGCGGACTGGCGCAGCATTCTGCGACGCGTGTTTCCATTTCTCCGATTCGGGCACGAACAGCCGGATGCCGAACGTCAGGAACGCCGGCGCAGCGCCGAGCATCATCAGCAAACGCCAGCCGCCGTTGGCGGTGAGGGATTTCACCGTGTCATCGGACAGACCCAGGAAGGAAAGACCGGCGCCGAGGTTGTTGATGTAGAGGCCAGCAATGGCGATCAGCGCGATGCCGACATTGGCCGCGGCCCCGATGATGCCGGCCAGCAGCCAACGTTTGTTGGAGGGCCAGACTTCCATGACCAAGGCGACACCCAGCGCCCACTCACCGCCCATGCCGAGCGCGGACAGGAAACGCAGCGCCACGAGGTGCCAGACTTCTTGCGACAGGCCACACAGACCGGAAAAAATCGAATAGACCAGCACGCTCCAGGTCATCGCGCGCACGCGACCGAAACGGTCGCCAAGCCAACCGAAGAACGCGCCACCGGCGGCGGCACCAACCAGGAAGGCCACCACCACCCACGCATGATTGGTGTGGAACAGTGAAGGATCCGCTTTCATCGCCGCCGCACCGACCAGTTCGGTGATCGCTGGTTTGGCGACCAGCGGATACAGCCCGATTTCGACACCGTCGAACAACCAGCCGAGGAACGCCGCCACCAGCGCCATGTAGCGCGCCGTGGTACTGGCGGGTTGCTCGTGCGGAGGAATGGTCATTGGCGTTTGGGACATGCGCTTCTCGTGGCAGGGATACGTGGCGGGAGCGGAAACGTGGCGCAGGAATTAGTGGTGTCGACGCTTTTGACTAGGGTCGCTTCTTGCAGGGTTCGTCCGTGGCTTACGCATGTGGCGTGGATGCGATCGAATCGAGCAAAAGGACGCGTGGCCTGTAGGAGTTGGCGGTGATCTGCGGGAAACTGCGGGATACCGCGCTGCGACATGACCATGAACATAACATCTCTAGCGCGCGCGAGGCATCAGCACTCACGACCACTCGGCGTATAACCAAGGCATGACCATGAACCTTCTCCCTCTCGCTTCCTCCCTGCGCAGCGGACTCATTGTGGTGGCGCTGGTGATTCCGTCCGGCGCGTCGCTCACAGCCGCCGACAAGAAGGCAGACCCAGGCTTGGTGGCGATCGAGG
Organism: Planctomycetota bacterium; assembly: GCA_031426335.1. Taxonomy (GTDB): domain Bacteria; phylum Planctomycetota; class UBA11346; order UBA11346; family UBA11346; genus BOG-1363. The sequence continues at coordinate 16,965 of JANPLC010000089.1, read as the reverse complement.
CCGAGCAAGCCGGTCCTGATTACGCGGTGCAGGGCGAATACCTCAGCGAGGGTAAACCCGCACTGGGCGTGCAGGTGATCGCCAACGGCAAGGGCACTTTCACCGCAGTGATTCTGCCTGGTGGTTTGCCTGGTGCTGGGTGGGACGGCAAAACGCGCCAGGAAATGAACGGCCAGACGACTGGCGCGGAAACGGTTTTCAGCGGCGAGGCCGGGAAAGTCGCGATCAGCGCGGGTGTGTTGACGTTCACCGGCGCCGACGGCAAAGCAGTGACGCTGAAGAAAACCCAGCGTGTGAGCCCGACCATGGGCGCGAAACCACCGGCCGGTGCCGTGGTCTTGTTTGACGGCACCAACGTCGACGCATGGGACGGCAAAGGAAAAATTGAAACCGTTGGGGGCGAAAAACTGCTCGCCAGCGGACCAGAGACCAAGGCCAAGTTCACCAGTTATCAGCTGCACCTCGAATTCCGCACGCCGTTCAAGCCCTCGGTGAAGGGTCAGGACCGCGGCAACAGCGGCGTGTACATCCACCACACGTACGAATTTCAGGTGCTCGACTCTTTCGCCCTGGTGCCAGAGAACAACTTCGCCGGCTCGCTCTACACCATGGTGCCGCCGCTGGTGAACGCCTGTTTCCCGCCGCTGACCTGGCAGACCTACGACATCGACTTCAGCGGCCCGCAGTTCGACGCTGAGGGCAAGAAGGCGAAGAACGCTCGTGCGACGGTGAAGCTGAATGGCATCACCGTGCAGGACGACCTGGAGATACCCCACGGCACCGGCGCCAATAAGAAACGCCCGGAGCTGCCCGAAGGCGGACCGCTGTGGCTGCAGGATCACGCCAACCCAGTGTTCTTCCGCAATGTCTGGCTAATGCCGAAGAAATAACGACAGGCTATGGGCTACAGGCTACAGACCACAGGCTGACCACGGACGTGGTGTCTGGGACCTGTGGCCTGTAGCCTGTGGTCAGTGGCCCAGTAGTTTCTCCGCAATGCCTACCCACATCCAGATCCGCCTGATCTCTCTGCTTGAGGAAGCCGCCAATAGCTTCGAACAGTTGGAGACCCTCGCCAACCGCACGCTGACGCAGATCCCAGGGGAACACGTCGAGGCGATCGAATTACGTTCGATCGAACGCGACTACGTCACCGGTGAAAACGAACCCGGCAGCGAGATGGATCACGTGGTCTTCATCCGCTACCGCACCGACCAAATCGAAGACACCGCGCCGGAGGCCTGAGGCGTCTTATGAGTTGCTCCACAACCTGCTGTGGTGAGCGCTAGTGTGGCAACCAAGGGCGGTCATTGGAGACCCGGGATAGCAGTGTTCAGGGCAAGTCCGGTCGCTAGCGTGCGCCGACGAACGGGCGCCCGGTGAACGAACCGACGGATAAACATTCCCTGCCTTCCACCGACCAGGGCTCACACGAGACCGCGGCGCTGTATGTGCCAGCGAATCGCCTAGCCAAGATCGATGCCATCGACGTTTTTACGCCGCGGGCCAACCGCGTGATGCCCCGCGACCAGGCGATCCTGCCGACCGTGGTGCATGAACGTGACGACACGGTGGTGATGCCGCCGGTGGGCAGTTCGTCGCGCACCTCGGCCAGCACTGCAGGTACCATCGCCACGTCGGTGCTCAAACGCCTGCATGGCAGCAATTCCGACGAGATATTCGCCGCCGCCCTGCGCGCGAAACAGGATTCGCTGATCAACGCCGCGACGCCGCGTTTCACCCTGGTGGGCAAACTCGGCGAAGGCTCGCAGGGCATCGTCTACCGCGTCAACGACCGCGACTGTCACCGCGAGGTGGCGTGCAAAGTGCTGTCGTACTCGACCTCTGACCCGGAGGAGATCAGCCGCTTCATCCATGAAGCGCAAGTCACGGCGCAACTCGAACATCCCGGCGTGGTGCCGATCCACGACCTAGGCGAACTTCGCGACGGCACGGTGTACTACACCATGAAGCGCATCGACGGCGTCAGCCTGCTCGACCTGCTGACGTCCAAAGCGGGCAAGGCCGAGCATCGCTACGATCTGTTGGACATCTTCCTGCGCATCTGCGAAACCATGGCCTTTGCCCACAGCCGTGGCGTGATTCACCGCGACCTCAAACCGCGCAACATCATGACCGGACCGTTTGGCGAGGTGCTGGTGCTCGATTGGGGGTTGGCCAAGGTGGTCAATTGCCCGGATGTCGCTCGGCCAATGGGCACCATGCGCTCGTTTCCGGAGGCGGATCCCTACCGCACGCTCAACGGCACGGCCGTTGGTACGCCCGCCTACATGTCGCCGGAACAGGCGATGGGCGAGGTCGATTCGCTGGACCGGCGCTGCGATGTCTACTCGCTGGGCGTGATCCTCTACGAGATGCTTGCCGGTGCGTCGCCGTACGTGCGTGGCGAAGCCCGCAAGGTCATGCATCAGGTCAGCCACGGCATGTGGACCAAGTTGGATGCCCGCCGCGATTGCGGGGTGCTGCCGCGGGCGCTGGTAGCGATTGTGCACCGCGCGATGGCTTTTGAACGTCCTGAGCGCTACCAGACGGTCGAACAACTGTCCGGCGATCTGCGTGCCTTCATCGCCGGCGAATCGGTCAGCGTCTACCGGGAGACCGCGGTTGAACGCTTGGTGCGCGTCGCCACTCACCACCATCGGCAGGTACGTACGGCGTTGGTAGTCGCCGGTCTGGCTGGCGTCCTGGGCATCGCCGCGTGGGGCAATCAGTGGTACGAACGAGACCGCAAGATCGTCGAGCTGCGCGGACAGATGGACGAACTGATGGCGCAACGCAACTACGTCGAAGCGCGCTCGGTCGTCGATCTCATCCTCAGCCTGCGTCCCGACGACCACAAGGCGCTGCGCCAGCTGCCCCGCATCGAAGAAGGCCTGCGCGCCTTGGAGGTGGCGCGGGTCCTGGCGGATAAACGCGCGACCGCCGACCGGCTCATCGCTCAGGCGCGCACCACCGCCGAACTCGGCAACGAGGCGAACCTGAGTGCTGCCGGTGAACTGTACATGCGCGCCCTTGGCCTGGTGAGCGATGACCAGACCATCACCGCGGCCTACAAGAAGGTCACGGATCAATTGGCGGAGCTGGAAACCAAACGTCGCCAGAGCGAGGCCGACGAGCGCAAACGCCTGGGCGCTCTCAACGCGATCGAATCGGCGCAACGTGCCCTCGAATGGGCTAAGCCCAGACGCGAATTTCTCGCGGTGAAGAACAAGGAGCGTCGCGCGTTGGAAGCCGCCAATCGTGTGGGTGATGACCCGACCCTGCGTGCACGGCTGCACAAGCTGGAGGCCGAGATCGAATCACTGCGTGAAGAGCTGGCCAGCGTCGAAGGACGAGCGGCCGGCTTCTTCGATCAGGCGGTGGCGCTGGCCCCGCGTGATGTGGGCGTGCGCCAAGCCGTCGCCGATTACTCCATGTTCATGATGCTCGACTACGAGGCCCGCGGCGATCTGGCCAGTGCGTTGACCGCCGAGAACCGCTGCCGCAGTTATGACAATGGGCGGTACACCGAGCAACTCAGTGGCCAAACTTGGATTCGCGCGGCACCCGGCCAGCCACCAATCACCATCCAGGCGCTCAAAGAAGGCAGTGAGCGCACGCTGGATCCTGAGCGCGAGGTGCTGGTGGTGCCGACGGAGAAGGAACAGGCGTTCCTGCATGGTCGTTACCTGCTGCGCAATGCCTTGGGCGTGGTCACGGCGCTGCGCCTGCGGCGCGGTGATCACCTCAACCTGCGTTTGCCTGCCCCGCCCGCCGCCTTGCCGGAATCCGTCGCCTTCATTCCTGGCGGAGTGGTGAGCGACACCGATGGCAGCGTCATCGAAGAGGTCGCCCCCTTCGCCATGGCCAAGCAGGAGGTCACCTGCGGCGACTGGCTGGCGTTCCTCAACGATCCCGCCACCCGTGCTCAGCTGGCGGAACCGGGCGACGCCGGTCACCCGCTGTTGGTCCCACGGGAAGGCCACAAACCCCTGTGGCCGAAAACCGTCGATGGCACCTACCGCCTGCCGACCACTGCCGATGGTCAACCGGTGGAGACGACTTGGCCGGTCAGCCACATCAGCGGCCGTGACGCCTTGGCCTATGCCAAGTTTGTTTCCCGCCGTGACCAGCAGCCCTGGCGTCTACCGACTTACGGCGAGTGGCTGCTCGCGGCGCAGGGTGGCGATGGTCGGCCCTATCCCTGGGGCCTGCGTGCGGACCTTGGATTCAGTGCCTCGGCTCTAGGGCTGGCGGCCGGCCCCTGGTGTGCCAGCCCGGTCGGCAGTCATGCCAAAGACCGTTCCGTCCAAGGGGTCTTCGACCTGGGTGGTTCGGTGGCCGAATTGGTGCTGCTTGATGGCGTGGTACGGGTGGCGGCAGGCGGCAGCCACCGAGATCGACAACCGGAGGCTTTTGGGGTATTCTCCCGTCGCGATGTCACCGATACCCAGCCCGAACCGGGCGTCGGCCTGCGGCTAGCCTTGACGGTGCCCCCAGGAGTTCATTGAATAGGCCCCTAATAGTCACTGGAGACCGACCCATGTTACACCTGACCCGACTCCTGACCCTTTGTTTGTTCACGGTCATGATGAGCGGCGGCGCCAGTGCCGCCGACAGTCCTCGCACCTACAAGATCGGTATGTGTCCGTGGATCGCGTGGTCGCCGATCAGCGTCGCCGACGCCAAAGGCCTGTGGAAGAAACGCGGCCTCGATGTGCAGGTAGTCAACCAGCTTGGCGAAGACACCAGCGCCATCGAACAACGCCGCGTCGATCTGGCGATCGACATGATCGGCAACTTCATCGGCATGCAGCAGAAGGGTATCGACATCACCATCCTGGGTGAACTCGACTGGTCGAACGGCGGCGACAAGGTCATCCTGCGCGACAAGGCCCAGCCGACCAAGGCCGGCGATTCGGTCGGTGTCTATCACAACGATCCCGCGGTGCTGATGTTGCTCGCGCGGTACCTTGAGACCCAGAAGCTCACACTCTCCGATGTGAAGGTGGTCGAGTACGATCCCGAAGCGCTTAATGGTCATTTCATCACCGGCAACTTCTCTGCCATCCTCTCCTATGAGCCCTATTCACTGCAGGCGGAAAAAGACGGCGGCACGGTGGTCGCCACCTCTGCGACATTCCCAGGTTGTATGCCCGAGGGACTCGGTGGTCGGCGTGAAGCCATCGCCGCCATTCCGCGTGACGATCTCAAGAAGCTTATGGAAGGTTGGCTCGAAGCCGTGCGCTGGAGCCAAAACCCTGCCAACTGGGCGGAATACCGCGACATCGTCAACACCCGCACGTTCGCCGAACCGACGCCGTTCGATGACGCGGCAATCAAGGACATGCTCGCCAACGTCACTATCCATGACGTCATGACTTTGCGGGCCCGCAACGCGATCGGTGGCGGATTGTCACAACACGTCGACGACACGCGCAAGGTGTTGAACAAAGCCGGCCTGATGAAGAGCGAGTTCTCGGCCAACACCCTGGTCGACACCAGCGTCCTGCTGGAAGTGCTGCAGGCGGAAACCAAAGCCACCTCGTCAGCGACCATTGCCCGTTGAGCATCGACACGAAACCGCAGACATGAAATGCCTAGTCGTCGATGACGAATTCGTGCCGCGAATGCTGCTACAACGCATCCTCCAGGCCCACGGATCCTGCGAAGCCGCCAGCAATGCGCTGGAAGCCTTGGCCGCCGTACGGCTGGCCTTGGAACAGAAACTTCCCTACAGCCTGATCTGTCTCGACATCGAGATGCCCGACGATTCCGGGCAGAACGTGCTCAAGGAGATCCGCCGTCTGGAAAGCGAATTCGCCGTGCCAAGCGAAATCGCAGCGAAGATCTTGATGGCTTCGGGACACAGCGAAGCCGAGCAGGTGCGCACCGCGTTCTTCAATGGCAGCGACGGCTTCCTGGTCAAACCGGTCGACCCGGAACGCTTGATGAAAAAACTGCGCGAACTGTCGCTGATCGCTGGCTGAACCGGAGCATCAGCCAATTAGCCATTTTGGCAGGGCGGCACGTTGGGCGCGGAAACGCGCGGCCGCGGCCGGATCGGTCATGGAGATGTACGAGATCATGCCGTCCACCCAGGCAGGAAAGTTGGGATGACCCTCGCGGTTTTGCGCCGCCAAGCCTTGCGACTTCGCACGATGCAGGATCGCCCGCAGGCGTCGCATGGTCTCACGCGGCACTTTCGGACGATCGTTGACGATCAGGCCGGTGACCTCCTGCGCCTGATTCCGGCGCAGGACGCGGGTCTTGTTCTCATTCACGGTGAAACGTTCGTCGGCGACGATCCGGCGTACCGCACCCAGCAGCGCGCCGATGTCGGCGGTTGGCCGGGTACTGCTGAAAGTCAGGTCGTCGGCGTAACGCGTATAGGCCCAACCCCAGGCCTGCGCCAAACCAACGAGCCGCGCATCGAGCAGACGCGCGGTGATATTCGCCAGCGCGGGACTGGTGCACGCGCCTTGCGGTAGCGCACGCGGCCCGGCTGCGACCCACAACTTGCGACCCTGGAACGACACTTCGTGCCGCGGGCACTCGGTGCAGAGAAGCGCGATGATGGTCGCCACACACGGTGAATACCCAGCGTGTTTCAGCAGTCCACGGATGCGGGCGAAACCGATCGAGGGAAAGAAATCTTTGAGGTCGAGATTGACCACCACCAGCGCACGGACGTGTGGTGTGGCGTTGGTCAGGATGCTGCGCTGCGGCACAAAACCGTGCGCCGCCTGATGGATCGGCAAACGTCCGACGATGCGTTCTAGGATCAGCTGCTGCGCCGCGGCCAGATCGGCATGCGGCGCAGATAAGCGACGCATGCCACCGGATTTCTTCGGCACCTGGAAGTGCACGTAGTGGCAGGTTTCGGCCGATTCGTTGTGGAAGGCCAACCAGCGCAAGCGGGGAATGGTCAGGCCCAAGAGCTTGGCCACATCCGCTGGCGTGGTCAGGATTGGCAATCCCGCCTGCTGCAGCCGTTCGATGTTGGCACGGCGGTCATGCAGCCAGGTCGAGACGCCACGTCCCAGGAAGATGATGTCGGTGGCCTTGCGCTCGGCGACCGCACGCGCGTGTGCCTCTTTGCGTTTCGCCGCGGCGGCGCGTTTCTCGTCACGCCGTTGCTGACGGGCAGCGCGATCGTCGGACACCGCGGCAGCGCCAGCGGCATGGACATCGAGCAGGTCCGGTCGGAAGGAACGATAGGTGTCGCCGACCTCGTGGATGCGTGCGAGCTCGTCCGGTGTCAGCAAGCCTTCGGCCACCAGCGATCGGTCGATCAAGTTGGTCGTCGGATCGATCGATGGCGGGATGGTGTCGCTGCGCCACAACGACCAGCTGCGCGTGATGCTGCCGGTGCCCGCGACCTTGGCCAAGTCCTCGCGTGAGAGCGGCGCGAAACGCTCCAGGCGCAAACGCACGAGCGAGTGGTTGTCAGCTGCGCGTTTCGCCGCGGCGAGCGAGGAGCGAGGCACCACCGGCGCACTGCCCGGCCGCGGCGCTGATGGAGCGAAAGACGGCACCGGCCGCACCGCCAGGTTTCCTGACGCTGGCGGTGGCCGAGTGCCAGCCAGCGGTTGCTGATCGAGGCCGAGCAGATTGCGCAGGAAGCGGATCAGGCCCATCGCTCAGGTCCAGTCGGCGAATGGGCGGAAAAAATGCGGAGGGGACGGCATTCGCTGACGTCGTCCAATGGACCGGCGGCGATCACCGAGGCCACCAGCGCACTAGGCGCTCTGGATAGCCTCGGCTTGTTATGGCTGAGAGCGCCTAGTGCGCTGGTGGCCATAAGCACATCGTCGCTGGGTAGGCATGACCAAGCCGAGAGCAACCGCGGCGGAACGCCGCAGCATGAAAGTAGCTCAGTCGTCCGCCGCCCCCTCCGCAAAAATAAACTAGAAGCACGACCAGGTGCCGCAAGCCGAAGCATCGTGGTGTGAGCAGGGCTCATTTCCAGATACTCCAGATGCTCGTGCTGATGCCGTCGCGCTGCTGTTGCCACGCCAAGCGCAGCGCCAACAGGTGGCGGCATGGCCCCTGGCGCAGTCCGCCCGCGCGGAAAAAGCTGCAGCCGCACGTCGCCTTGCGCATATGCCCATCAGTGCTGATGAGCACTTCGCAAACCTGGTTCTGGATCTTGCCAGTGAGCAGCGTGCCCGAGCGTCCCTGATCACTGGCATTCACCGCGCGGACGCCGCCGCGTTCGGCGAGTAAGGAGCGGCAGGCCACCAGTTCGGGATGATCGGGCCCACGCTCGGCTTCGCCCAAGGCGCGTGGCATCACCTGCCGCCAGCGGTAGACGCCGTTGGCGAGGTCATGGATCACCTGACCGGTGCTGGCGAGGTGCGTCAGGCATGAACCCAGGCGGGCACTGTCGCTGACCATCGGACGCAGCTGCGCAAAGGTGCGGCTGCGGGTGCGATGCAGTTCGTCGGTGACGCGTTGCAGATCGGTTTCTTCCGGCGTGCTGTTGCCGGCCAACAAGTCGAGTGCCGCTGAGCGGGTCCAGTCGTTGACCGTCCAGCCAGACAAACCCAGGTTGAAACGCATGCTGCCGCAGCGCAGCACGACGAACCACGGCATGCCGCTGCCCAGGGTGTGGATCTCGACCGAATCGATCAGCGGCAACGAGCGCGCCAGCGGCATCAAGCGGCGTCGGCCCCACAGCCGGATCGGCGCATGGTCCGGGCCCTGCCAGGTCGCGCCTGGGACCTCGATCACGGTTTCCCACGGTTCGAGTACCAACCGCACCGGGCGTCCCGTCAGCAATTCGATCCGCAGCGCGCGTGGGCCGGTGCGTTCGCGGTGCCGACGCAGGTACGACAACACCGCATACAGCACCTCGCGACTGAGCGGCACGCGGATTCCAGGCAGGCCGGCAGCGGCTGAGATCTGACCGAACCCACGCAGCCAGCTGGCCGGCAGATCGATCTTCTGCTCCTGATAGGCCGGCGCTTCTCCGACCTGCACGGCGATGCCTTCCGGTGCGACGGCGAAACGCGCGGGATGGTAGGAACGCAGGGTCTGGATGTGCTCGTAGAGATCCCAGCTGTAATCGACATTGGTCGTGCCGTAGGCCGCGTCGGCGCCACCGCTAAAACCATCGCGATCGACCCCCAGGCTGGCGTAGCTGCTTTCATCGGTACTGAAGCACTCGAACAACACCTGGTCATCGGCGACGGTCACCACCGGGTCACGTGGGCGCAGACGCGCCAACAACTCCGCGTCTTCCTGCCACAGGCGTTTCTCCCACAGCCCGCGTGCTTTCCAGTACTGCGCCCGGCACTGGCGGAAATCCTTTTCCAGTCCTGGGGGCAGGGGTTGATCACGCCGGTTTTCCAACTCGTCGCGTTTGGCCTGGCGCGCCTGACGGGCGATGGCCTCGCGGCGTTTGCCCTCGTCTTTGAGCCACGCGCGGAAAGCGGTGTGGTCTTTCGCATGGTAGCGCAGGTCAGCGACCACCACCTCGTGCATCGCCGAGAACAACTCGCGGAAGCGCAGCGGATCGCGCAGATCGCCAGCAAAGGCGACCTGATCGCGCAGGACGTTGGCGGCGAAGCGCAAATCGCCGGTGCTGGTCACCCCACTGCGGCCACGGTAAGCGACGGAGGTCTGCATCAGCAGGCCTCTTGGGCGAGGTGGGTAAGGTCGAGTTCCGGCAGACGCTGACGCACCACGGGCAGCAAGGTCGGATGGGCGACCACCGCCTGCACCACAGCGGACAAGGCCGCGGCCTGCTCCGTACGACGCAACGAACGCAGGGCGACCGCGAGGATCGCCAGCAACGTATCCGCGTCGCGACCCGCACGCAGGGCGCCGGTCAATTGCCGGACGGCAGAGAGTTTTTCGCGCCCACCACGATGGATGCCGAGCAGTACCGACGCCCACAGGTGGTGTTCCTGCGTGGCGGCGACCTGGGCTTTGCCAGCGAAACGTTCGAGCGCACGCACCATCCACGCGCGTACTTCATCGTACGGCGTTTCCGCCAGTCTGGTCCACAGCAGTTCATCGCCCTGAGCCGTTTCATGATTGTCGACCCAGGCCATGCCCGCGCTGCGCATTCCTTCCAGACGATGATCGAGGCAGCGCAAGATGCTGTCCGCCGCGTGGCGCTGTTCGCCGAGGCGCAGGGCGAGGAAGCGTTGTCCGAGCTCGTTGGCCAAGGTGACGCAGGTGACTCCGCTCATGCCGTCGAGTGTGCTCTGGGCTGCTTCATCGTTCCAGTTCACCAAGCTGAACCAAGACAGCGACAGACGACAGACGATCGGCGAACGGTGGCAAGCCAGACGAACCACGGTGGCGGGCGTCAGCCGCGATTGGTGCACATGCCGGTGCATCGCATCGCAGATGCGTTGCAGCACATCGGCGTCGGCGGCGTTGAGCAGACCGTACCAGTCGTCGAGCGTGAGCTGCGGAGTCTGGGGATGATTGGTGAAGATGGAGCTGCCGAACAACCGCACATCCGGCCACGCTGCCGATAACAGACGCCGGACCTCCGCGAACGGGATCTCGCGCAGCGCGGTCGCGTGTTCACTGGTGAGCCAATCCTGCGCCCAGGTGCGCACCAGTTTGGACCGGGCCTCGATCGCCAGGTTCAACACCCAGGCGAACGCCTCAGGCGCGCGCCACGCGGTGGCGAACATCGGGACGGCCGTCAATTCACTCAGGCTGCGACCGTCCGCCAATCCGATCCAAGTGCCGCGTCGTTCAAGCACCGGACTGCGGCCAAACAACGCATGGACCAGGCCCCAGTTCTCCAACAGGTCATGGCCGGACTCCACATCGGCGTCGGTGTAACGTAGCAACGCGCCGACAACGGCCGCGCGGTAGGCCGCCGGATCTCGGTAGCCCAGCCGGCGGAAGAAACGCCACGCCCGTCGCCGCAAATAAAGCCGGGTCGCGAGGCTGAACAACGGCTTGCCCGTAGTTCCACCACGTTGACGCCGGACCGGCGGTGCTTTTGGGTGTTTGGCTGCATGCAGCGGCAGCAATCCGCCACGTTGCAGGACCAGAGTTTCATCGGTGATCAGATCGTTCACCGAGGCATCCCAGACGCGACGCTGCACGAGCTTGCGTCGCACCAAGCGATCGAACGCCGTCATGAACGCCGCCATCACCTCGCGGTCATCGTTCGCCTCGGCATATTTGAACAGGCGTTTGACCAGCGGATGATGCCCAGGTCGATCAAGCGGTTGCGCCAGGTACGCCAGCACCTGCTGCCGCACCCACGGCCGACAATCACGGATGAGAAGAGCCGCGAGCTGCGCCAAAGCGCGGTCATCAGCACAGGCGCGCAGCGCGTCGAGAAAACGCGGGTCCTGATCTTCACACCACGTACTCAACATGACGGCAGAGGTCTGGGCCACGCTCGGGATGCTGGCGAGCAGTTCCTGGCTAAGCAAGTGTGGAACTGACGGCTGTACCAGGCGCTGAAACCACCCACTGGTACAGTGTGCCGACCAAACGTCGTTAAACGAAAAACCCCGGATTTCTCCGGGGTTTTCGTGGCCTTTGGCCGTACGCGCCGCTTAGGCGTCGTAGTAGAGGTAAAACTCGTAGGGATTCGGACGCAGCTTGAGCGGCTCGACTTCCGCTTCGCGCTTCACTGCGACGTAGGATTCGATCATGTCCTCGGTGAAGACGTCGCCGGCGGTGAGCCAGGCCTTATCTTCCAACATGGTGTCGAGCGCTTCTTCCAGGCTCTTGCAGGTGCCTGGGATCTGCGCCAGTTCCTCGGGCGGCAGGTCGTAGATGTTCTTGTCCATCGGCTTGCCCGGATCGATCTGATTCTTGATGCCGTCGATGGCCGCCATGAGGATCGCGGCGGTCACCAGGTACGGGCTGCCCGAGGCGTCGGGGCAGCGGAATTCGAAGCGGCGCGCGTTGTCACCCTGCACGTGCGGGATGCGGATCGAGGCCGAACGGTTGTTCGCCGAGTAGGCGAGATTCACCGGAGCTTCGTAGCCCGGAACCAAGCGGCGGTAGCTGTTGGCGCTGGGGTTGGTGAAGGCCTGGATCGACTTGCCGTGTTTGAGGATGCCGCCGATCGCCCACAGGGCGTTCTGCGACAGCTTCGAGTAGACGTTGCCGGCGAAGGTGTTTTTGCCGTCTTTCCAGATCGACATGTGGTTGTGCATGCCGCTGCCGTTGTCGAAGAACATCGGCTTGGGCATGAACGTCGCCGTTTTGCCGTGCTGGTAGGCGGTGTTTTTGACCGCGTACTTGTACTGGTGGACCAGGTCACCGGCGGTGACGGCCGAGCCGTACTTGATGCCGATTTCGCACTGGCCGGGACTGGCCACTTCGTGGTGGTGCAGATCGACTTCCATGCCCATGGTCTGCATGTTGGTGGTGATCTCGCTGCGCAGGTCCATCAGCTGATCGGCCGGCGTCGCGGGGAAGTAGCCCTGCTTGTGGCGGATCTTGTGGCCTTGGTTGATGCCGTCATCGACGCCCATGTTCCACGGCGCTTCGCTCGAATCGAGGTAGTAGAACGCCGCCTGCGGCGAGCTGTGGTAACGGATCGAGTCGAAGATGAAGAACTCGGGTTCTGGTCCGAAGTAAGCCATGTCGCCGATGCCGGTGCTCTTGAGGTAGGCGAGCGCCTTGTGCGCGATGCCGCGGGCGTCGCGGGTGTAGCGCTGGCCGGTGCGGGGATCGTAGATGTCGCCGAAGAAGCACAGCGTGGGCTGCTCACGGAACGGATCGACGAACGCCGTCGCCGGGTCGGGCTTGATGTTCATGTCCGACTTTTCGATGCCCTGCCAGCCACGGATCGAGCTGCCGTCGAAGGGCAGACCTTCGGTGAACAGATCCTTCGTCAGGCGATGGCCCGTAATGGTGAAGTGCTGCAGGGTGCCGAACAAATCACCGAACATGATGTCGATGTATTTGGCGCCATGGTCCTTGGCGAGTTGCAGTGCTTTTTCGACGCTCATGGAAATGCTCCTAGGCAGGATTATCCGCGGGGTGTTTTCGCAGTGTTGCGGGCCGCGGGGGGTGCAGGCAGGGCGCGCAGGCTAGCCGCCTCAAAGGGTGGGGCAAGGACACCGGAAAGGGTGTGTGAGAAACTGGGCGAAATTTGCGCTCGGGTGTGCCAAAGCGTAGATTTCAGGGGAAAGATCAGCGAATCGCCAAGACGAACACCCCCACCGGCATCGGGCCGACGGGGGTGTCGTAAGTTCAGATCGCTTCCGGGCCGCGTTCACCGGTACGGATGCGGATGCAGTCCTGCAGCGGCATGATGAAGATCTTGCCGTCGCCAACCTTGCCTTCTTCGCCGGTGCGGCCGGCTTTGATGATGGCTTGGACGGTCGGTTCAACGAACTCGTCGTTGACGGCGATCTGCAGTTTGACCTTCCGCAGCAGGTTCACGGTGTACTCGTGACCGCGGTAGATTTCGGTGTGGCCTTTTTGGCGGCCGAATCCCTGGACGTCGCTGATGGTCAGGCGCACGACCTCGACCTCGTTGAGTGCTTCCTTGACGGCCTCCAGCTTGGAAGGCTGGATGATGGCCTCGATCATCTTCATGAATGGTTCCTTGGATGAGAGTGTTGGTAGGGGTTGAGAGGGTGGGGATGCTAGATCCGAGCCTGGGCGGGACTAGTCCCCGCCCAGACCGGGACCACAGATCACGAGTTGTAGGCTTCCTCACCGTGCTGCGTGAGGTCGAGACCTTCCTCTTCCTCAGTTTCGGTGACGTTCAGGCCGATGGTGAACTTGATGGCGTACAGGATGACCAGGGAGGCGATGCCGCTGAACAGCACCGTGATTCCCACCGCCATGATCTGGTTCATCAGCGGGTTGGCCTCGCCGGCGATGATCTCAGCGTAGTAGTAGCTGCCGCCTGGCCACATCGTCAGTGCCGGGACGGCGGCGTTGACGTCGAGGTTCAGGAAGATGCCGGTCGAAATCGCACCGACGATGCCGCCGACTCCGTGCACGCCGAAGGCGTCCAGCGAGTCGTCGTACCCCAGCGCTTTCTTCAGGTAGCTCACCGCGACGAAGCAGATGATACCGGCAAGGAAGCCGATGATCAGCGCGCTGGCCGGAGTGACGAAGCCGCAGGCGGGCGTGATGGCGACCAAGCCAGCGACAGCGCCGGTGATACCACCGAGCACGGTCGGCTTGCCGCGGATGATCCACTCGGCCAAGGGCCAAGCGATGGCCGCGGCGGCCGTGGCGATCTGCGTGTTGGCGAAGGCGAGGACCGCCAGACCGCCAGCACCGAGCGCCGAGCCGGCGTTGAAGCCGAACCAGCCGACCCACAGCAAGCAGGCGCCGATAAAGCTCAGCACGATCGAGTGCGGCGGGAACGGACGCGTGGGGTAACCCTTGCGCTTGCCGAGCACGATCGCGCACATCAGTGCGGCGATACCCGAGGAGATATGCACCACCGTGCCGCCAGCGAAGTCGAATGCCGGTACAACAGCCGCCGCGTTCCACCAGTTGAAGAAGCCATCGACGCCCCAGACCATGTGGGCCATCGGGCAGTAGACGATCACCAACCACAGCGAGCAGAACAGGATCTGCGCTGAGAACTTCATGCGTTCGGCGAAAGCACCGGTGATCAGCGCCGGGGTGATGATGGCGAACATCATCTGGAAGAGCGCGAAGATGCCGAAGCTGATGGTCGGAGCGTAGTCGTAGCTGATCGGATAGCGGTTGCCGTCAGTAAACAGCGCCGCGTCCCAAACCACGCCGGTCAGAAAGGAGTACTTCCCTGGGTCGCCATAGAAGGGCGTACCCGGAGCGAAGGCGAGGGAGAAGCCGAACACCGTCCAGATCACCGTGACAATGCCCATCAGGGCGAAGCTCTGCATCAGGGTGCCGAGCACGTTCTTCCGGCGCACCAAGCCGCCGTAGAACAGCGCCAAGCCAGGACCGGTCATCAGCAGCACGAGGGCCGCGCAGATGAGCATCCAGGCATTGTCGCCGCTATTGACGCCGGTTTCGAGGGTACCGGCCAGGGCGTTGCCGTCCTTGTCCTTCTTCTGGGCGTAAGTGCCGAACCACGAGGCGGAGGCGGCGATCTTTTCTTCGACTGCGGGATCCTTGGCCTTGGCCTTGGCGGTGATCTCGGCCATGGCCTTCTCATCGGCCGTTGGTTCTTTCGGTGCTTCCGCCGGAGCGGTAGCCGCGTCAGCCGGAGCCGCAGCGGCTGGTGCGGGCGCGGCCGCTGGTGCGGGCGCTGGTGCTGGGGCGGGATCCTCTGCCCAGAGGGCGGGACCGCAGCCGAGAGCCAGCGCGGCGAGGAGAGTGAGGAGGTGGCGCATAGACAGCTGTCCTTTGCTTTGGGTTGAGACGAGTGGCGAGCTCAACCCTTGGCAATGAGCAGGCCCAACCTGGGAAAGCACTCGTCGCTCAAGACGCAGGAGCAATGCTAACAGATACTTAGGCGTGTTTTCCCGGCCTTTGTATAGTCCCACAGCAGGGCGTTGGCGTGCATCTAAATGAAGCGCCGGAGCCACAAGTCGCCAAATAATTCACCAGGACGGCAATTCTCGGACAGTGGACCCACCGAAGTCAGGGTGAGGACCGGGGAGTAGCAACACGGCCGCGGCCCAGTGAGAGACCCGACGACGGCGGTCCGGTGACGACGGACTGGTCACCACCGCAACGGGTGGTGGAGGAACCGCCCACATCACCCCCAGCGCTGGTGCAGAATATTTCGCGAAACCGCACGCGGACCCAAGGACCACACCCAATCGGTTTCAGCTCAAGGACATGGGAAACGCCCTACTGACACACAACGGCCCCACATTGTCGGTCGCGGAATTGTCGCACCAGGGCTGCGACCTAGCGTGGCCCGGCGCTGCGGCCCAAGCGGGTTGTAGTGCAGACGCTCCGGTCGGACGCTGGACAGACGCTGAAGGAACCCCATGGAAATGACTGCTCGTACGCCTGGTTGGATGGTCGGCTTGCTGGTGATCTTTTCGCTGGCCACTGCTGTGACCTTCGGCCTCTTCCTCTTCCGCCATGCGGAAAAGGCCGCGCTGAAAGAGCAGCAGAGCCAGCTCACCTTCGAGGTGAAGGAACTGCGCGGTCACGAGGGTTACCTCGCTGGCCTGATCCCGCCGCTCGACAATCAGATCGCCAGCCGCCGCGTGCTGCGTGCGTCGCTGACTGAAGCCGACACCCAGGCCACCGATGACATCGCGCGCATGGTTCAGCAGAACCAGAGCAACGTGAAGCTCATCGAAGAAGCGATCACCAAACAGGTCAAGACCTACCAGGACGTGCTCAAGGACGCGAAAGAGCGTCGGGCCGAATTGGCCCAGGAAGAAACCCGCGCCTTCGCCAACGAACGCGACTTCGACGATCGCCGCGCCACGCTGCGCGGGAAGATCGAAGTGATCTCACAAGAAATCGAAGCGGTGAAGAAGAAGGGCCGTGCAGAAAACGCTGTGCTCGACACGCGTGTGGTCCAACTCGAAGACCGCGTGCGCGAACTGACGCAACAACGCGAACTCGGCGCCAAGGAATTGAAACCCGACGGTCAGATCTTGCAGGCCGCAGCGACCGATGGTTTCGTCATACTCAATATCGGCCAACGCCATAATTTGCGCAAAGGCACGCGTTTCACCGTCTATAATCGCCGCGCTGGCAAGGTCACCTTCAAGGGCGTGGTCGAAGTGACCCGCGTGGAGGAACAACTCTCCACCGCGCGTGTGCTCGAAGAGACCGACCACAACGATCCGCTGCTCGCCAATGACTACATTGCCAACCCGGTCTACAGCCCGGACAAGGTCAAGGGTTTCGCCATCCGCGGCGACTTCACCCGCTACAGCAAGGACGAGCTCCGGCGCTTCATCGTCGAAAACGGTGGGCGCTACGACGACGAACTGTCGGTCAACACCGATTACTTGGTGGCGGGCGAACGCAGCGACGAAGCGCTCCAGCAGGCGGTCAAGCTTGGCATCAGCATCCTGAGCGAGGAACAGCTCATCG
>JANPLC010000088.1:0-4718 GCA_031426335.1 Planctomycetota bacterium | reverse complement strand
GGCTCGACCCTCCCGGCAACGCTTGGCGGAATCGTTGGCCATCACAGAGTGCCGCCCATGGCGTTGCCGATCGTGGTCATCTTGGGTCCGACGGCGTCGGGGAAGAGCGCACTCGCCGTGGCGTTGGCCCAGCGTTTCGCTGGCGAAGTGGTCAGCGCCGATGCCTTCGCTGTTTATCGCGGCATGGATGTTGGCACGGCGAAACCATCGGTGGCTGAGCAGCAGGACATTCCTCATCACTTGATCTCGGTGTTCGAAACGTCTGACCGCTGTGATGTGCAACGCTGGTTGGAACTCGCCGAGCAAGCTATCAGCGGCATTCGTGCGCGCGGCCATCTGCCGATCGTCGCCGGTGGCACGCCGCTGTATGTGAAGGCATTGCTGGAAGGGTTGTCAGCCGGTGCACCGCGTGATCCTGCTGTGCGCGGTGCGTTGGAAGCGCGTTATGAACGTGAGGGCGGCCTAGCGATGTTCGCTGAACTCCAGCGCGTCGATCCGGTCTACGCCGCCGATCGTCATCCGAACGACAAACGCCGGCTGATCCGTGCCTTGGAGGTGCATGCACTCACTGGTCAGCCTTATTCGTCATTTCATACGACCGATGGCATCCGTCGCACCGACATCGCACCGTTGCTCATCGGCTTGGAGTGGACACGTGAGGTGATCTACGCCCGCATCGATGCGCGTGCAGCGGCGATGTTTGATTGTGGATTGGTTGAGGAAGTCCGCTCACTGGCGGCGCAACTCAGCCCCGAAGCGGCGCAAGCGGTCGGCTACAAGGAAGTACTCGCCTATTTGCGCGGTGAACACGACCTCGCCCGTGCACTGACGTTGGTGCAGCAGAAATCGCGCAACCTCGCGAAACACCAGATGACGTGGTATCGCGGGTGGGCGGATATTGTTTGGTTGTCCGGATCGGCGGCGGATCTCAGGGATCAGGCTGCCATCGCGGTCGAGCGATTCATGAGGGAACAGTCCGGAAGTCCGGAGGTCTGGAAGTCCGGAAGTCTTTCGGAAACGAAAATCCCCGGTGGAAACTCACCGGGGACTTCGACAAACACGACCGATCTGCGAAGCATGAGACTTCCGGACTCCCGGACCTCCGGACTTCCGGACTGATCCGAGTTATCCGTTTTTCGCCGCAAAATCCTTCATGAACTGGGCCAGCGCCTTGGCGCCTTCCAGCGGCATGGCGTTGTAGGTCGAGGCGCGGATGCCGCCGACGGTGCGGTAACCCTTGAGCGCGACCATGCCGAGTTTCGCCGCGTCCTTGATGAACACGTCGGTGATCTCTTCGCTCGGCAGCTTGAAGGTGATGTTCATGCGGCTGCGTTGGGCAGCGACGCTGACGGTGCCTTTGTAGTAACCGTTCGAACCATCGATCGCGCTGTAGATCGCGCCGGCCTTCTCCTCATTGATCTTTTCCATCGCGGCCAGGCCGCCCTGTTTCTCCAACCAGCGGAAGGTCTCCAGCAGGATGTAGATGCCGAAGGTCGGCGGGGTGTTGAGCATGCTCTTGGCTTCGGCTTGCTTCTGGAAGTTGAACAGCGCGGGCACGCTCTTGGCGATGCGCGGGTACCAGTCTTTACGCACGATCGCGACGACCACGCCAGCGGGGCCGAGGTTCTTCTGCGCACCGGCGTAGATCAGCGCGGCATCTTTGGCCGGGTGCGGACGCGACATGAACTCGCTCGACGCGTCGACGATCAGGTTCGGGTGCGTCGGCCACTGCGGCAGACGATGGCCGTGCACGGTTTCGTTCGAGCACACGTGCAGGTACGCGGCGTTGGGGTCGAGCTTCCACTCGGCCGGCGCGGAGCTGTGGTCGAAGTTCGCTGCTTCCGTGTTGGCGATGATGTTGACCTTGGCGCCAGCTGCCTGTGCGGCCTTGGCGGCCTTCTGGCTCCACTCGCCCGAGACTAGGTAATCCACCGGGCCGGTGGCGAAGTTCATCGGAATGGTGGTGAACAACTGCGTCGCGCCGCCTTGCAGGAACAACACGTCGTGGGTGTCGCCCAGGCCGAGCAGCGTCTTGCAGCGCGCGATGGCCTCGTCGATGACGCCGTCGAATTCCTTGCCGCGGTGGCTGCATTCGGCGATGCCGAAGCCTTTGCCCTGGTAGTCGATCAAGGCCTTGGCCGAGGCTTCCAGGACCTCCAGCGGCAGCATCGCGGGGCCGGCGCTGAAGTTGAAGGCGCGGGCTGATTTGGTCTGGACGGTCATGGGGTAGCCTCCGTAGGGGAAGGCCGGTAGCGTGGCCTAAACGCCCCCATCGCCAGCGATGAGGCGGGAGTATGCCTGTCACAGGGGGCCAACCGGCGCCTATCCATTGCGATCTTGCATAGGTCGCGAACCTTTACCAACCTAAGGCACATATGAGCAAGCGCCTCCCCAGGAACCACAAGGCCAAGGTCCGCGAGGAAGTCCTCAGCGAGATGCACCAACAGATGGCCCTGGACAAGTTCCAGTCCGAGCGGCCGCAGCTCTGGCTGCAATCCCAGCGCGTCATGAAGCTGGTGGAGGTCCAGTCCGAATTGGAGAGCGACCAGTTCCCCGAAGGCAGCTGCTTCCTGCACGCCAGCACCGTGGGCTTTTCATCCTTCTGCGTGAAGAAGGTCATCGGCATCGATCTCGATACCTGTCAGGTGACGATCGAGATCTATGGCGACGAACATTTAGAGGCAGGCGTGATCGTCGTACCGTTGGAAACCGTCGAATGGTTCGGCTTCCCGGCGAAGGCGGTGCCGACGGGCATTCATTTTGAAGGGTTCACGCATCATCTGTCGTCGCAGAAGACCGAGACCGCGCAGAAAGTGATGGATGCGGCGCCGGGGAAACGGGGGAAGGGGAAGGTGGGGACGGAGCGGGTGGAGAAGGGAGAGAAGGGGAAGGTGGTGGGGGAATGAGAATGCCGCTATCCCTTTGAACTTCTAAAGCCAAGGATTCGATCATGCGATACGTCACCCTGCTCTTGTGCTGTTTGGTTACGTTTGGTTTAGGTTTTTTCTTGGGCTCAAAGCCACCAATCGTTGAACTGAGATCGGGCCCAAACGGAACGCTGTACAAAGTTAATCTCTCAGACGGGAAGACTACTTGGGTTGTGGGGAAGGATGAGATCGAGGTTGGGCCCTCGAATAGCGTGCTTTCGCTTGGTTCTCCCGAAGAACCAAGTGCTCATGCGATTAATCTCGCCAAGAGCACCAAGTCATTTTCAAGCAGCTATGAAAACGAATCGGTCATCAAAGATCGACTCAATGGCATGGGCAAGTCCGTATCCAGAATAGCTGGTTGGTTTGCAGAGGAGATAGACCCTAACAATTTTCGTGTTCGCTTTAAGTTTTCCCGATACCAAGGAGGGAAAGATACTGATCACATCTTCGGTTTCCTGGTGAACACTAAGGAAGAAATCGTTGTGCAAACAAGCGGCTCGGAGTCTGGCGATCTGGATCATGAACAATTCATAGACAAAGGTGTTGTGTCCCCAGTTCGCTAACTGGATTAACATTCGCTCTTTGCCCTTCGCCCTACGTCACTAGGGCCACGTCTTCCGTGTGGTGGCGTCCTTTCATCACCCAGCCTCCGGACCGTGCTCGGCGTCAAGGCTTCCCGCCCTGTGGGCGGCGCCTGCGGCGGCCTTGACCCCTGCGCGCGCTCCTCCTGCCGGGTGCTGAAAGGACACCACCCATGGCTAAATTCTCCAACCTTCGCGTCTGGCAGCAGGCGCGGGAACTTCTGAAACTCGTCTCGGCTGCGACGGCAGATATGCGCGCGGAGGGCGATCTCAAATCGCAGATGCGACGCGCGGCGATCTCCGTTGCATCCAACATCGCGGAAGGCGCGGAACGCTCCGATCGTGAGTTCTGCCGGTTCCTCACCATCGCACTCGGCTCCAATGCCGAGGTCGAAGCTCAGATCACCATCGCGGGTGACTTGGGCCTTATCGATCCGGTGACCGTGACGGTGATGCTCGACCACACCGATCACATCGGCCGGATGATCCGGAAGCTGATGCAACACCGGGCTGCGTCCGGGTGACGCCACCTTTTCGGCGTTCGGCGTTCGGCGTTCGGCGTTCGGCGTTCGGCGTTCGGCGTTCGGCGTTCGGCGTTCGGCGTTGGGCGTTGGGCGTTCGGCGTTCGGCGTTGGGCGTTGGGCGTTGGGCGTTCGGCGTTCGGCGTTCGGCGTTCGGCGTTCGGCGTTCGCCATTCGCCATTCGCCATTCGCCGTGCCGTCCCCCGCCTTGCCACCCACTTCCGCCTTGCCACCGTCACCGCCCCGCAGGAGGCCGTCATGCCCATCTACTCCGATAATTCCCAATCCATCGGCAAGACCCCGTTGGTGAAGCTGAACCGCGTGACCGCCGGCTGCGGCGCGACGGTGTTGGCGAAGATCGAAGGGCGCAATCCAGCCTACTCGGTGAAGTGCCGTATCGGGGCGGCGATGATCTGGGACGCGGAAAAACGCGGCGTACTTAAGCCGGGCATCGAGATTGTCGAGCCGACCAGCGGCAATACCGGCATCGCGCTGGCCTTCGTCGCTGCGGCGCGCGGGTACAAGCTGACGTTGACCATGCCTGAGACCATGTCGATCGAACGTCGCCGCGTACTGGCGATGCTCGGTGCGACGCTGGTGCTGACGCCGGGCCCCGACGGCATGAAGGGCGCCATCGCCAAGGCGGAGGAGATCGTCGCGTCCGATCCGGCGCGCTTCTTCATGCC
>JANPLC010000087.1:0-1845 GCA_031426335.1 Planctomycetota bacterium | reverse complement strand
CTTCGATACTCACCACCATGGAGCAGGCTGAAGCCTGCGGTCCCAGGAGTGGCCTCGTGACCCTGTTGTTGCAGAACAATTCTGGCGGTGCGGTGGTGCCGTTCGTCACCGGCTGCCATCCCTCCGGGCCGATGCTGGTGGTGGTGGTCAAACGCGTGTTCCACTTGGTGCCGGGACAACCGCTGACACCGGTTGAGCCACCACCAGCTCCGGGCGGATGTCTTTTCGCTGGTGATGATCCGCACGGCGAATGTTTGGCCGACAGCGAACTCGCACCGTTCAAACCACAGGCCGACGTGCTGCTGAGCGGATCCTGCCATGCTCCCGGTGGACGTCCGGTGCCAGCGCTGGTCGCCGGCTTCAGCGTTGGTCCGGTACAGAAACGCATCGCGGTGTTCGGTGAGCGCACCTGGCGCAAAGGATTCTTCTCTGCTGGCGCCAGCGATCCCAAACCATTCAGAGTCATGCCGCTGACCTGGAGCCGCGCCTACGGCGGTCCTGGCTGGCGCGACAACCTCGCGGGCTGTGGCCGCGACAGCGAGCACCTGCCCAACCTCGAATGGCCAGATCGGCTGTTGGCCAAACCGAAGTCGCCGCAACCACCGGCCGGCGTCGGACCACTCAATGCGTTGTGGTACGCGCGTTCACGCCTGCTCGGCAGCTTTCCTGCCGACTGGCTGAAGCGTCATGCGCCGGCGTATCCCGCAGATTTCGACTGGTCGTATTTCAACGCTGCGCCCCCGGACCAACGGGTGGCCGGCTCCCTGCGTGGTGATGAGGCCTGTTCCTTCGTTCACCTGCATCCGTCCGCGGCGGAATGGTCGACGCACCTGCCCAAGCTCGCCATGCGCATCGCCGTCGAAGACGACGCCGACGGCGGCCGTCGCCGCGTCCAGGCACTGACGCTCGACACGGTGCACGCCGATACCGGACACGGCACCCTGACGCTGCTGTGGCGCGGTTGGATCCCGGTGCGTGGACGTGACATCGCCTGTGTGCGTCGTTTGTTAGTCGCAGTGGAGACGCTCAACGCGCCAATAACCAGCGAGGTGTTGCTGCACGATCTGGCGTCGATCCCTGAACCCACACCAGCGATCCCTCTCCCCGTGGAGCCACCTGCACCGGTGCCCGTAGCTGCACCGCCGATCGATTGGCAGGCACGCATCGCGCCAGGCGCCGATCTGCGCGGAGCACCCCTCGCGGGCCTGGACCTCAGCGGACGTGATCTCAGCGGTTGTGATCTCAGCGGCGCGGATCTACGCGGAGCCGGTCTGCGCCGAACACGCCTCGACCGTGCACGCCTGGATGGTGCCCGTTTTGAATCAGCGGACCTCAGCGATGCGAGCCTGATCGGCGTTGAGGCCACCGCTGCAGATTTCACCCGTGCCCACCTCGACCGCGCGGTCCTGGATGATGCGGTGCTGACCGGCGCGCGAATGGAGGAGGCGTGGCTGAGAGGCACCTCCCTCGACCGCGTCCAAGCCGCGGGAGCCGCGTTCGACCGCGTGCGAGGCGAGGGCCTGCGTGCGCGTGGCGCGGTCTTCACCGGTGCCTCTTTCACCGGCACGCGACTCGATGATGCCGATCTCAGTGGCGCCGATCTCAGTACGGCGTCATTGGTCAACGTCTCCGCGTTGCGGGTGAACGCCGCACGAGCGCGACTCATTAATGCCCGCATCGTCGCCAGCGATTTCAGCAACGCCCGACTCGATCATGTGCAGGCAGGGACCTCGTGCTGGCAAGGCACGCAACTGGTCCAAGCCGACTTCAGCGAAAGCGATCTACCGGGTGCGGTGTTCCCGCAGGCCATGCTGACGCATGCGCGTCTGGTCGCCTGCGATCTCA
>JANPLC010000086.1:0-1813 GCA_031426335.1 Planctomycetota bacterium | reverse complement strand
CGTTGGCGCAGCGGCGGGATGTGCAGGTAGACGACGTTCAGGCGGTAATACAGGTCGGCGCGGAAGGCGCCTTTTTCGACTTCTTTTTCCAGCACTTTGTTGGTCGCGGCGACCACGCGCACGTCGAGTTTGCGGGTCTTGGTGTCGCCGACGCGTTCGACTTCCATCTCTTGCAGCACGCGCAGCAGGCGGACCTGCATGGCGGGACTGACCTCACCGATTTCATCGAGGAAGATCGTTCCGCCATTCGCTGCTTCAAACTTGCCTTTGCGGTCGGCGATCGCGCCGGTGAAGGCACCTTTCACGTGACCGAACAATTCGCTTTCGAGCAGCGACTCGGACAACGCACCGCAATTGATGGCGATGAACGGGCCGTTGGCGCGGTTGCTGTGCACGTGGATGACGCGCGCGATGAGTTCCTTGCCGGTGCCGGTTTCGCCGTGGATCAGCACCGTGGCGGTCGACGCGGCGACGCGGCGCGCACTGTCGAGCACGCGGCGGAACGCACCAGAAACGGCGATGATATTTTTATCCGAGAACTGCTGCTTGATCTCTTCGCGCAGTTGGAAGTTCTCGTCGATCAGTTCTGCTTTTTCCAAACTGGTGAATTCAGCGACGGCACACCATTGCAGGAAGAGGTCCGCCAGCAGGGGGCCGACCTCGGGTTTGGGATCTTCGACCAGCAGCACGCCGTGGATGCGTTTGCCCTTGCCCAGCGGATACGCGGTGAGGGTGCCGACCGTGGTGATGACGTGGGCGTCGCGTGCCTGCAGGGTGACGCGGGTTTGTTCCTCGTCGCTCTGGGTGCATTCGCCCTGTGAGATGATCTCGCGGATCTCGCTGTCATGGCGGAAGGTCGTCAGGCGACCGTAACGCAAGTAACCAGCGCCGGCACCCAGGCGCAGCGACGCCAGGACGGAGGGGCGCAGCTGGGGATTGTTCACTCGCGCTTCAGTGGCGGCGTCGAGGAGATCAAGCAGGTGGGACATTGGTTGGAGAAGGGGCTAGGGGGGGCGAAGAAAGGGTCTAGGGTCTAGGGGCTAGGGTCGTGTACGTGGGCAATCAGTGGGCAGTTGGGCAATCGATGGGCGGAACGGTAAAAGTTTGAGCGGCCGGCACAAGCCGACCGCTCAGTTCCTTCTCCACTCAAGAACCGTCAGACCATCGCCAGGAACGTCAGACCAGTACCCTAGCCCCTAGTCCCTAGCCCCTTTCCCTCCCAGTGCGGAATACCGACACCCGGTTGGAGGGACTTCTCCAAAGGGGAATCACGCCTTCGCCACAACAGGCGCCGCCGTCACCAACGCCAACTCCTTCAGCTGGCGGTCGGTCACCGGCGTCGGGCAGTCGAGCATCTCGTCGCGGCCGCGCTGGGTCTTGGGGAAGGCGATGACGTCGCGGATGCTGTCGGCCTGGGTGATGAGCATGATCAAACGGTCGAGGCCGAAGGCCATGCCACCGTGCGGCGGCGCGCCGAAGGACAGGGCGTGCAGCAGGAAGCCGAACTTCTTCTGCGCGTCGTCCTCGCTGATGCCGAGGGCGCGGAAGACCTTCGACTGCGTTGCCGAGTCGTGGATACGGATGGAGCCGCCACCGATCTCGTTGCCGTTGAGCACCATGTCGTAGCTCTTGGACAGCACCTTGGCCGGGTCGGTGGCCAGCAGATCGACGTGGTCGTCGTAGGGCGCCGTGAACGGATGGTGGTTGGCCACCAGCGCCTGCGATTCATCGCTCCACTCGAACGCGGGCGCGCTGTGGATCCACAGGAACTGCCAGTCATCGCCGCGGGCGAGCTTGAGCAGGTTGGTGCCGA
>JANPLC010000085.1:0-10447 GCA_031426335.1 Planctomycetota bacterium | reverse complement strand
CCCATTGTGAAAAATTCGCGACTGCAGCCTCCCGTAGGAGTCGGGCCAGTATCTCAGTGCCCGTGTGGCCGGACAGCCTCTCAGCCCGGCTACTGATCATCGCCTTGGTGGGCCGTTACCCCGCCAACTAGCTAATCAGAGTTCGTCCGCTCAAACAGCGCCGGGTCCCGAAGGATCCCCGACCTTTGACCCCAAACTGCGTACAGCCCGTGGTCTCATCGTGCATTACAATCCCTTTCGGGAAATTATTCACGTCTGCTCGGTACGTTGACGAACCATTACTCACCCTTACGCCACTGTACTTGCCTTGCGGCTTTCTCGTGCGACTTGCATGCCTAAACCCCGCCGCCAGCGTTCGTTCTGAGCCAGGATCAAACTCTTCAAAAGTGTTTGTTCGTGGTTCTTCTTTTTATGTCAAAACAGCCTCATCTCCGAAGATTTGAAACGGTTCTCACTTGATAGATTAGCATCCGAAGATGCTAACCGGTTTTGGATGGACTCACTTGCGTGAGTCCTGAAATCAGTCCCGAAAGACTGATTCCCTTCTTCTCTTCTCCACGGCTGTTGCGTTGTCAAAGACTCCGGATTTCTCCGGTTTTTCCCGCGTTTTCCCGGGGTTTTTCAACCGCCTGGCTCACGTGTGGGAGGCGCAATATGTGAGCACACCTACCTCTGTCAAACACGAGTTTTTAACATCCGTGAATGAACATCGTAACCAAAAGCCCCGCAAGGCCTTAAAGAAAGTTCCCCGAAGAGGGTTTCAGCTCGGGCAGGCGATCCCGCCAAGGGCGGCGCATAGCGAAATGCCCTTGGACATTCACAAGTCCTTTGTTTTCAACGCAGTACGCGCTTCACGTAGTCGAAATAGGCTTGTTGCCAGGCGGCAATGGCCGCTTCGCGGCTGCCTTTGGCCTTGGTCATGCCGTCCATGAAGGTGGCGTCGAAGGCCTTGGTGCCGTCCTCGCCGGCCTTCAAACGTTTCCAGTAATCGCGGAAATGCGCGAGGCCGCAGTCGCCCGGCTTGTGTTTACAGCCGTCTTTGCAGGTGCCGAACAGCCAGAAGTGGGTCATCGCATAGACTTCGCCGTACTGCGCCGGCGCGATGTGGCCGTAATGGCTGAGGTATTCGTCGACCGGGAGGAGCGTGGTACGGCTGCGCTCATAGATTTGCTTGAGGTTTTCGATGCGCCCCTTGGGCACGCCAGCAACGAACTGGCCGCCCTTCACGATGCCAGCCTCGAAGTACACCGCGAGGCCCTCGTTCAGCCACGTCGGTACATGCCGGCTGCCGTTGCAGGCCATGTGCAGGAACTGGTGTGAGCATTCGTGCGCCGTGACGTGTTCGACCGAAAAATCGTCGCCACCCCACTTGACGCTGTCTTCGTACACAAAAATCGATTGGAGATTCGGCACAAAGAATCCACCGACCGATTCGGTGACGGGGAAACCGTGTGCGGCTGATGCCTCCATGAATTCGGGATGCGTGTTGATGATGTGGATCTCGAACTTGTACGGCGGTACGCCCTCCGGTTCATAGATACTGGCGTATCCTTTATATAGGATCTCAAGGTATTGGGCGTGTTGCAGCAAACGCCCAGGAGAAACGTGGCTGGTGATGTGGTAATGCGCGGTCTCGACATCCCAGCCGTTTTTCCACGCAACCGGTTGGGCCTTGCCGCCGGATCCAACGGTTTTCCCTGCGGAATCTATCACTTTGCCGGCCTTGCCCTGGGCTTCACGCCAGTTGGTGGCTGGATTCTTGCCCTTGCCGGGCTGGAGGATCTCAAAGGTGTCGAGAATCGCTTGGTTGTCCGCCGCACTCAGGCCACCAGTAAGCACGAGTCCGGAATGACGATCGCCATGTTTTACCACGATCGCACAGGTCGACGCGTTTTCGCCGATCATGGCCGTGATGTCCTTCATAGCCCATTTCTTACTGGCGAAGGGGCGGACAGGCGATTCAGAATAATAGTCGAATTGCTTCCAGGTCATTTTTTGTTTGCTGATGACATCGCCGATCGTGCCCAGTTCGCTGCCCGCACCCAACTCGGCGAGTTGGGACGCCGTCAGAGAAAACGCTCGCACATCGGGTCCGGAACGCGGGCCATCACCGGTAACACGAACGCGTACCAACTTGCCATCGACCTCAATGACCTGGACTTCACTGTCAGCTTCTGACGACGAGGTCTGCGGCAGACGTGTGCGGCGGAACAGCTCACCTTTGTACTGATCGCGGGTGTAATAGTCGTAGGGGTAGCGGAACGACACTCCGCCGACGATGTCGTTGTAGACCCGCCAGCGCATCGCCCACTCCTCCGCCGCGGATAGCAGGGTGAGCGTGGCGAAACACAGCAGCAGCATGGGGCGCAGGCAGGACATGGTCGGGACCTCGCGGGAATGACGGCAGTTTATCCGCCATCTGACCGCCCGCGCAAGGGACGCCAGGCCCCCGTGTAACGCGGGATGTCTCAGCGCAGCGGGGTCTTGCCCGCTTGGCCGGGCTCCTCACGCACCAGGCGTGGCACCAGATACCCAGGCAGACGGGCCGCCATGGCCGTGTGCAGATCGCGGGCACGCTGGTCGTCGATCAGGAAATGTCCGGCGCCGGCCACATGGTCGAGGGCGTGCAAGTAGTACGGTAACACCCCCGCGCGGAACAGCCGTTCGGAGAGGTCCACCAACACGTCGGCGTCATCATTGATACCGCGCAAAAAGACCGATTGGTTGAGGGTCGTGACACCAGCATCGCGCAGTCGGCGACAAGCTGACGCCACATCATCAGCGATTTCGCCTGGATGATTCGCGTGGATCACCACCACCGGTGCCAAGCGGGTGCCGCACAACCACGCCAGCAGCTGATCGTCGACGCGACTTGGCAATACCACCGGCAAACGCGTGTGGATACGCACTCGTTCCAAATGCGGAATCGTGGCAAGATCCTCGACCAACGCCCGCAACTGCGCATCCGGCAACGTCAGTGGATCACCGCCAGATAACAGCACTTCATGCAGCGACGGATCGGCGCGCACGTAGTCCACCGCCTCTGCCCACCATCGCCGGCCACGCGGGAGGTCTTGGTAGGCGAAGTGGCGGCGAAAACAGTAACGGCAATGCACCGCGCAGGCACCGGTGGTCACCAACAGAGCACGTCCGTGGTATTTGTGCAGGACTCCTGGGCGCGGACCGCAGGCGGTTTCGGCCAAGGGATCGGCGCTGAAGCCGGGGACGCTGAGGGCCTCCTCGCCCAGCGGCAGCACTTGCCGCAACAAGGGATCATGGATGTCCCCCTGGCGCATGCGGGCGACGAACCCACGCGGGGCAAGTAACGGAAACAACGCCGCTGCCCGTTCGGCCGCAGGCAGCAGACTCATCGGCAAGTCCAGTACCCGCAGGAGCTCAGCAGGATCTCGAATGGCTTCGGCAAGTTCCCGGCGCCAGCCGCTCTCACTCGTCGCGTGCCCGCTGGCGCCGGGAAGACTGCCCGCTAGCGTGTCGCCCTTCATCGGAAACGGGTCGTTCATCGGATCGCCTCCGACGTCACCTTCTTCCACTCAGTTCCAGCGACAAAGGGAAACATCATGGACACCATGGGCATCGGCGAGGTCGGCAAGGGCAACAAACTCATATTCGACGGCGCGCCGTGGCTGGTTCTGGAAGTGAACTTCGTGAAGCCTGGAAAAGGCAATGCGTTCTACAAGCTGCGAGTCATCAACCTCCTGACCGGCAACACGCTGGAAAAGACCCTGCGCGGCGGTGAAAAGGTCGAGTTGGCCGACGTTGAAGACCGCGAGATGCAGTACATGTACCACGACGGCACCAGCTTCGCATTCATGGATCAGACCACTTTCGAACAGGTGTCGGTGTCGGCCAAATCGATTGGCGACGACAAAGATTTCCTGCTCGAAAACATGATGCTCATGGTGACCTTGTGGAACCAGGAACCGATCGCCATCCGCCTGCCTAACACCGTGCAGGTCGAGGTCGAGTACACTGAGCCGGCCGTGAAGGGCGACACCCAGAGCCGCGTGCTCAAGCCGGCCAAGATCAAGGGCACCGGCGGCAACGTCCAGGTTCCGATCTTCGTCGCCATCGGTGACAAGATCACGGTGAACACCCAAACGCGCGAATACTCCGGTCGCGTCAAGTAAGATGAGTCCGGAGGTCCGGAAGTCCGGAAGTCCGGAAGTCGACTGGCGCCCCACGGCGCCAGTCGGCGTTTTACGACGTCGTGCAGCGCTGGTCGAGCGCACGCGCGCGTTCTTTCGTGAACGTGGCGTACTCGAAGTCGACACTCCCGTGCTGCAAGGCGGCGCGAATCTCGATCACGGTGTCACTCCGATGCACGTTGAGATCGCCGGCGGCACCAGATTTTTACCAACCAGCCCCGAGCATCCGCTCAAACGACTGGTCGCTGCCGGTGTTGGTGACGTGTGGACCTTGGCGCCGGCTTTCCGTGCCGGTGAACGTGGACAGCGGCACGCGCCGGAGTTCCGCATGCTCGAATGGTACCGCGTCGGCTGGGATGACCGGCGTTTGGCAACCGAAGTCATCACCCTGCTGTCGACGCTGACCGACTTGAGCCCGGAACACGACATCCTCGCGTGGCGTGACGCCTTCCGTACGCATGCCAACATTGATCCGCTGACCGCTGACGATGCGGCACTCTTCGCCCGCCTCGGCGCTGATGCCGCAGTGGCGAACAATGATCGTCGCATCGCGTTAGATCTGTTGCTGACGCGCGATGTCGAACCACGCCTTGGTCGTGGGCGCTGGACGGTGCTTACCGATTATCCCGCCGATCAGTGTGCGCAGGCGCGTATCCGTCAGGCTGGCGACGGAACGCCGGTGGCCGCACGCTTCGAGATCTACCGCGACGGCATCGAACTGGCGAATGGCTACCACGAACTGCTGGATGGAAGCGCGCTGCGTGGACGTTTGGAACAAGAACTCGCTGCGCGGGATTCCGGTGAACGTCTCGACGAACGGTTTCTCGCTGCAATGGCCAACGGACTGCCGGACTGCGCCGGCGTAGCGGTAGGATTTGATCGCGTCGTGATGTTGGCGCTCGGCCTGCCGGATGTTGGCGCAACGCAGGCCTTCACCTGGGGTGACGCCTAACGCTCCTGCAAGACTGACCACCGCACCAGCGTGGCCTTTTGCTTCAGCCACGAATTGTCTGAGCCCGATGGCAGGATGAGCACTTTTTCCGCTGATGGATCCGCTTCGATCCACGTTCCCTCACCGAGCGCTGCGACCACATGGACACCGCCAAGAATGGCGAAATCCCCAGGGAGATAGCGGTCCTGTGGACACGTCGCCAGATCAGCAACGTCACCGAGATGAACCGTGGTGCCACGATCAAGTTGTCCCATTGCCAAGGCTGATTGATCGAACCACCAGAGCGACAACGCCCGGCGAATGGCGCCAGGATCGAGATGAGCGAAAGCGTACGACCACTCGGCATCCATGCGTGCGCGCCGCACCAATCCCGAACAATCGATCCCCACGGCATTCTCACCACCCCAGACGTAGGTGACACCATCGTAGTGACGCAGCGCCACCACCATCCGTGCGCGCAGATCTGCGGTGTTGACCGCACGCCCAGGCAATACCAGCACCAGTCCCATGACCAACGGCAGCGCAGCGACTGACCAACGCCACCGCAGGTATGGCCACGCGAGCGCCAGAGCGGTCGCCCACAGGGTGCAGCCCAAACCCAGTATCGGGACACGGATCATGATCGAATTGATCGGGTAGAGCGCCAATCCCACCAACACCACAACTTGTCCCGCGGCCAAAAACCACATCAGCCGGCGTTGGACGGTGATGGTCATCGATCAGAGCGGGCGTTGCCGCCGCAGCGTATCGCTGATGGTCTTGTTCGCCTCCGTCTTGTCGCTGACGCCGTCCTGCGTCTGCTGCAACTTCACGCGCTGGGTGAACTGGCGCAGCACCTTGTTCGCCAAGGCGATGTCGGCGACACGGTGTTTGAGGTCGCACGTGCAGTTGTAGATCAGCGAGTCGAAGGTGATGTCGCCGGTGGTCTGGAAGCCGCGCCGATCGTTCGCCGCGATGGCCTTCAGCAACGTGCGCTGACTGACCAGCGGATCCTTGATCCCGCGGATGGCCCACACAAACGGATGCGTGCCGGTGACCACTTCATAGACCATGATCGCCCACGAGTAGATATCACCGCGCATGTCGACGAGCGTCTCGCGTTCGCCGGTCAGCGCGTAGAACGCTTGCTCAGGGCTGGAATATTTCGGCGTCAACAACACCGCTTCTTTGCTGGAGCGGCGTGAACGCCAGCGGGCGATACCGAAGTCGGCAATTTTTCCCTGACCCGGCGCAAAGATCAGGATGTTCTGCGGCTTGATGTCGCGGTGCGCCACCTGGTGGTCGTGCGCTTCCTTGATGCCATCGGTCGCGCGACACAGCGCTTCGAGCAGGCTGACGCGATCGAACCCAGGCAGATGACTGCGGCCCTTGAATACGCGGTCGAGCGAACCGAAACGCGCACGTTCGGTGATCATGAACGGCAGGATGTGCACGGGGAAGAATTCGCGCAGCTCCTGCGGCAGATCGGCCGGAACCTCGGCGTCGCCGTACTCGATGACCTGCAGGATCGCATTGCTACGGCGCGACAGGATCATGGTCTTCTCGCACTCGACCTTGAAGGCGCCGAAGGCGGAGACCGCGTCTTCCAATTCCTCGACCATCGGCACGAAGATCTTCACCGCGACTTCCTCGCCGTGGTAGAACCCGCCGTACACGACGGTTTCCTTGCTCGCCTTGGCGATCGGCTCGACCAGCTGGATCTGTTGCGAGAGGAACAGCTCCTTCAGCGTCGCTTCGAACGCCGCTTGGTGCAGGTTCCGACGCCGTAACAGGTCGTTGGTGGCCGGACCTGCCGTGGTGGTTTCGAGATGATCGCCGTCGCCCCAGTCATTCATGAGCGCGGAAGTGTCGCCGCTCGGCCAAGCGGGACAACCACTTCGCCGCGATCCCTGGGAAGCGCCAGGGGCAGGCCTCCCGATGCGCGAAAAACTCGACGCATCTTCATCAGGAACAGCAGGTTGGGCGACAGGCGCAGGCGCAGGGCGACAGCTGAGCGGGCGCACCAAGCACGCCCGCGCCCCAGCTGGATGACGCTACCCCGGCCAGCCACCGGCCCGCGGAAGGTGAGGTAATGCCGACGATGCGGCAGTCCCATGGTCGCCTGCCAGCGCCCGTTGGTCGCCGCCAACCGGATGGTCTGGCAACGCCCACCCGTCCCCAGGATCACGTCGACGTGAAGCGGACCGTGACCACGGTGGAGCAACAAACTCGCCTGTACGTGCGGCATTCAGGCCGTCGGACGATGACGCGCCTGGACCACAGCGACACCACCGCCAACCGGACCGTCAGCAGCCATAGCAGCCTTCCAGGCGGCCTCGTCCAGCACCGTCGATTCCTCCAACAACATCACCGGGATGCCGTCGTCGACGCGGTACGAACGCCTGGTCCTGGGGTCGGTGGACACCAGCCGGCCCCCCGTGTACTTCAGCGGCAGGCGTGCCTCGGGGCACACCAAAAGGTCGAACAAGTCCTGATCAAATGGCAACTTAGAGAGAACTTCGGACATCGTATGAGGCCTTCCGCGGGAGGCCGCCTAGGGGCGGCAGCGTTTGCATGACTTGGGGGAGCGCCGTAGGGTACCTCCCTCCATGGGATCAAGCCCGAACGGTGTCCTGGCCAGCGCGCGGCACGTTACGATTGTCGGTCATAACAGTCAAATCGTCCCAACCGTCGGATTTTTCGTCGGTGGGGCGATGGCCGTCCGCGTTTACACTACGCGCACTGACCTGGAGTCCGACCTGGCGCCGTATCCCGGTGTGCAGGTCACCGTGCTATCCTCCTACGAGCACGCGCCCAGCGACCTGCCAGAACCGCCCTACGTCGTCGCAGTCGATGTGGACGACGATGCGCTGCTGATACGGTCCTGGCTACCGCCAACCACCGCGGTTTTCATTACCGGCAGCGAACAACGACGCCGTTCGCCGCTGCATGGCTTCCTCAGCCTGATGCCATCGAACACCACCCTGCGACGGGGCCTGCTGCGGCGACTGACGGTGCTCAAACGCGTCGACTTACTGATGAACCTGGCGCGCAAGGCCAAGCGCCCGCTGATCCTGATGTACTCCAACCCAGATCCCGATGCGATCGGCGCGGCGTTGGGCTTGGCAACCATCTGGCGCGCGGCCGACCGCGATCCGCTGATCCGCTACACCGGCGAGGTCCAGCGCTACCAGAACAAGTTACTGCTGAGTTACCTGAAAGAACCGATTGAACGGCTGGAGGACGAGGAATTGGAAGAGGCCGACCTCATCGCCGTGGTCGACGCCCAACCGGGCTTCTGGCGCGAAAACCCGCCCAACGCCCAGGTGGTCATCGACCACCATCCACGCCGCGAAGATACGCAGGCGATGTACGTCGACCTGCGCGAAGGCTACGGTTCGACCAGTACCATCCTGACCGAGTACTTGGTCGAGGCCGACCTGCCGATCAGCAAACACCTCGCCACCGCGCTGATGTATGGACTGACCACCGACACCGACGATCTCAATCGTCACGCCGGTGCCGCCGACATCCGTGCCTTCGACGAACTGCACCACCGCGCCGACCACCACTTTCTCACGCGTCTGGACAAGGCGCAGGTGCCGATGTCAGTGCTCGACCACATCGCATGGGGCATCAGTCACCGCGTGGTCGTGCGCGACCTGATCCTCATCCACTTCGGCGAGATCCCCACCGCCGACATCATGGTACAAACCGCAGATCAGTTGCTGGTGACCTACGGCATCAACTGGACGGTGTGCGCCGGCGTGAAGGACCACACGCTGATCGTGATCTTCCGCGGCGACGGTCACCGTCAGGACGTCGGCAAACGCGCCGCCCTCGCCTTCGGCAAGATCGGCAGCGCCGGCGGCCACCGCACCATGGGCCGCGCCGAAATCCCGCTGCCCGAGGGCGCCGACGAACTCGACAGCTGCGAGATCCTGGTCGACAACCTGTTCCGGAAGATGAACGCCAAACGCCGCGCGCGCTTTGTGCGCCGCTTGAAGGCGCATCTCAAAGGCGAAGGGCCGGACGATCACGAGGAATTTGAGTTCGCGACGTGAGCCAGCAGGCTGATAATCGACGTCCACGGCGAATCTGGCTTTGGCTGCTGACCACCACCTGCACACTGATGATTCTCGGGGTTATCGTCCTCTGGTGGTGGTGCCACAGCACCAACGATTTGGAGACGGTGCGAGCCGAGGCGCGCGCCGCTCAGATTCCCACTGACTTCACTGAAATGGGGTTGGTAACCTCGTCTCCCGAGCTGGCACAACTGGTCAAACGCCTGCGTGATACCTGTCCCCGTTTTTACTCGTCGAGAGAAACCCCTGATGAATTGTTGGGATGGACTGCCTTCACACCTGTCCCGGAAGCGCTGCGCTCCTTTCACCTGGCGAAGGATTCAAACAAGATGGACGCTTGGTTGGTGGACATTGATGCACTGCCGGGTTCTCCGATCATTCTTGCCCACAATCTCGATGAATGGCTGAAAGCCAACGGATGGGCGTATGCCTCTGGGATCCTATTGGCACAACGGATAGTAGTGACCGACGAGCAGCACCTCGGCCAGGAACTTACACAACTAACAAGACTGATCGACTCCCTCGACGCATCCCATCCCGAAAGTTTCTGGTACCGCACGAGGACCATAAAATTGCTGCGCCTCGCCATCATAGCCCGGCTGCCGGAGTTGATGCGCAATCCTGGTGAACTGCCAGAGCGTCTGCGTCGACTGGCCGATACGCTTTCTTCCCAACTCCCTGCCCTCTATCGGGGAATATTTGTTGCCGAACTTGCTTCATTTGCCAACGGGCGTGGAGGGCCACCCAACAACGAATGGCCACGCCCAATGCAACGATTCCCCGCTGCCATTTCCGGTCGCCAAGGACGTGGTCCGTACCTGCGTCAACTCATGGAGATTGCACTGCGACTAGAGCAAGGACGTGATTCGCGTTCCCGGATCGCTTTCTGTCGTCACCTGCAGAGCACCTTGAAAAAACAGGCCGAGGCTGAAATCGGGCCAGTGCTGATTGCTCTACAAGATGACCTTTACGACCACCTTGTAGCCTCGATTTCACAGGAACTGTCGTTGCGCCTACTTGCCAATGAACTAACAGGCTCCACTTGGCCGCAGGATGTCTTCGCCCTGAACGAAACTCCTCTGCAACGCTGCGAACGCGACGGACGGATGATCGGTGCCTACAGCGTCGGATGGAACGGCATTGATGAAGGCGGCGCAGGGGACGATCGGTATTTCGGCCTGTACGGTCCGCTCGAATTACCCACACCGGCAACGACACCGACGACGCCCTAAGCAATGTCCCGGGAGCGCCGAGCACCAGCTCGG
>JANPLC010000084.1:0-7601 GCA_031426335.1 Planctomycetota bacterium | reverse complement strand
GCAGCAAGCCGCGCAGCGGGATCAGGCGGGCGATCTCCTGTGCCAACATGCCGCCGAAGGAGCAGCCGCCGAGGAGGTCGCCCGCTTGGACCAAACCCTGCGCGACATAGCGGCGAGCGTACGAGGCCAGGTCGCCGCCATCGACCGGCAGCCACGGCGTGATCAACGGGCGGAGGTGGCGCACGGCGGTGAACAACTGTCCGTCGGCGCCGAGGCCGGGGATGAGGACGAGGCGAGTGGGAATCATCGGCTCACGAGCCTTTGAGCCATTGCGACGTGCCGTCGTCATAGAACTCCTGCTTCCACACCGGTAGGTCCTCTTTGAGCCGTTCAATGAGATGACGGCAAGCGTCGAAGGCGGCGACGCGATGCGCACTGGCGACGTGGATGGCCACCGACGGTTGACCGGGATCCATGCGGCCGATGCCGTGGTGGATGGTGGCGCGTAGCTCGGGATCGAACTTGGTCGCGGCTTCCCCTGCCAGGTCGGAGAGGAGTTTATCCGCCATCGGCCGGTAGCAGTCGTAGATCAGATGCGTGACGCCACGACCGTGGTGGTGGTTGCGCACCACGCCGATGAAGCTGGCGATGGCGCCGTGTGCGGGGGCGCAGAGTGCTGCCGGTGTGAGCAGCGCTGCTGGCAGGGGGCCGTCGATGATGCCGTGCTGATGTCGGGCGGAGTGCATGCGTCAGCCGCCGCTGACGGGTGGGATCAGCGCGATCTCGCTGCGTTCGCTGATGGCTACCTCGCCGGTGATGAACTGGCAGTCGACGGCGACCCGGCAGCGGTCTATGAGTGCGGCGTTGGCGGGATGGCGTGCGCGCACGGCGCTCAACACCGCGTTGGCATCTGCTGACGCGGGTAGCGTCAGGTGGTCGCGGTCACATCCCAGGCGATCGCGCGCCAGGGCGAAGTAGAGCACGGTGACCTCGGGCATTCATCCCCCGATCGCGGCCATGTTCTCATGGCGCACGAAGCTCGCCGGCGGACGCTTACCTTGTACAGCGGCGACGACGATGGCCTTCACCGCCTCCTCGTCGCCAGCTCGCAGGGGCGTGAGCAGATCGTGGCCGGTGTTGTCCATCAGGCAGGTGAACAGCCGACCCTGCGACGACAAACGCAGACGATCACAGGTCGCGCAGAACGGTTGGCTGACGGTGGTGATGAAACCGACGGACGTTTCGGCGACGTCGTGCTCGTCGATCGACCACACGCGTGCGGTGGCTTCGTCGCGGTCGGTACGCTCGCTCAGCGAGATGCCGGCGTCGAAGAGACGGCGGCGCATCTCATCCGCCGGCACATGCGCGCGTGCTTGGAAAGACTTGGCTTCGCCGATCGCCATGAGTTCGATGAAGCGCACGTGCACACCTTCCCACGCGGCGAAGCGCACCAGCGCGGCGTAGTCGGTGTCGGGTAATGCAACAGCATTGATCTTGAGCGGGCTGAAGCCGTAACGACGCGCAGCGCGGATCGCCGACACCACGCGATCGAGTCCATCACGGCGCGCGAAGCGGCGAAAGCTGTCGGCGTCGAGGGCATCGAGGGAGATGTTGAGGCGAGTAAGACCAGCTACCTTTAACTGCGGCAGCATGGGTTCGAGCAGCACGCCATTGGTCGTCAGGCCGACCACGTCGACGAGTGAACGAGCATGTTCGACGAACTCCGGGAGGTCGTCACAAAGTGTTGGTTCGCCACCGGTTAGACGGATCTTCCGGACCTTTGCCGCAGCCCATACCAAGGCCATAAGGCGCCGTAGCTCGCCACTCGTGGCGCGCGTCGACGCGAACTGCGCGTGTTCAGGAAGACAGTAGACGCACCGCAAGTTGCAGCGGTCCGTGAGGGAGACCCTCAGGTACATGGGCGCGCTTCCTTTCCTCAGACCGGGCCAGCCAGACTCGGTCGTCGCGGGAGGTCGTCAGGTTTCCCCGAAGACCCCGTTCACGTCACCGTGTCGACCGAGCGCGAATAAATTCGCGACAGCAGAGGTAGGTGACGAGACTCGGAACGTTAGTGGTGGGACTACCCTTGATCGACACCGTCGATGACGGTGTCGCCTAGAAGCAGTCGAGCGCCGCGGGGTACGCGGCGCTCTCGTTGATGGTCACGTGAGCCGAGGCGAAGACGGCGCTTGGCCAGTGATCACTTCGTCAGCGTGATAGTCCCCGGCCGACGGTGAGCACCGGATGGTGCGCCGTCGGCCGGGAGCTGCCTACTTCTTCTTACCGACCTTTTTGGCGGTCTTCTTCTTGGCGGCAGCGGGCTTCTTGGCCTTAGTGGCCTTCTTCTTGGCGGGCATTGAATGCTCTCCTTGGGGTTAGGGTTTCCGTCGGAGAATATAGACAAGAGTTCATCAACTCGCAATTTCTTTTTTGTCAAAGTTGCTATCGCGCGTGATGAGCGCATAGAAAAGCGAGATGATGATCTCATCGCCGACATGATCGTTCGCGTGTCGATGACCCCAAGTTCGCGTGCGCGCACACGCCGAGAATGCGTTCGCGGAATTGCCAAGAGCACAATGGTTGTAGACTGCGTCGCTCACACGTCGAGGTACTCCATGATCAGCCGTCCATTAGTCCGCGCTCCCAACCCGACGATCTCGATTGGTCAACTCGGTGGTCACGTGAAGCGCGGTGTCAAACATCCGCGTGGCCATCGCACGGGAAAAACCATGGCTTTGGTGTCGGCGCTGCCGCTCGCGGATGACAGCGACCTGATGGTGTTGAGCTTCATGGATCGTTCGGATCCCTTCGAGTCATTCGACAATCTGCCGCACAAGGGCGACAACGCGGTGATCATCGCGCCCAAGTCGGAGGTCCATCTCTCAACCATCCACGGCGTCTGCCCTGGTGACTGGAAGGGCATGCGCATCGCCTACGGTGATGACATCGACGAGCCGGTCGACCTCGACGTCGATGCCACCGGCCTCGACATGGCGGCCTCCGACAAGTGGGTCGACCTGGTGGATGAGCTCGGCTGCGACTGCTCCAAGGTCGGCGGCTACCCGCTGTGGGCCAATGCGCCGCTCGACATGGATGTGCTGATGGGACGGCCGCAGCGGTTCCATCACCGCATCACGTCTGACTTGGTGGACTACAAACTCGGTGATGGCGGGGTGATCTACGTCTTTGTCGATGAGGACGGCGGCGACCAGGGCTCGATCTGCTGGCAGCAGGCCAAATAAGCGCGGCGTTAGCTGCGGCCCTCAGGCCTTCGGCCTGACGCCGACTGCGTCGGCTTCTTGCGCTACGCGCTCGGGGCCTTGTCCCCGCTCGTGCGCGCAGGCGCACTCGGGGGATTGTTGTTCGCGGGGCGAGCAGCGCAGGAGCGCAGCGCAGCCGGATCCCCTTTGGGGGATCCGCCGCCCGTAGCGAAGGCAGGAGCCGAAGCGCAGGGATGCCCGCTACGCCCGGCAAGGGCTGCCGCCCCTGCACCCCGCCGGATAGTGGGCACCTGGGTTTTTATCGATGAATCAGCGTTTGACGGGCGGCCGATCAGCAGGCCTTTGGCCTGCCGCCGACTGCGTCGGCGTATCGCGCTGTGCGCGATCGGATCTTGGGTTACTTCGCTCGTGCATGGCAACATGAAACGCCACACCCCCGGTTTGTGGCCGGGGGTGTGGCTGCGTGATCTCGATGAAGCTGAGTCAAGTGGTCAGGCGAGCAATTCGACTTGGCCAGCAACGACGCGGACTTGATACGTCGGGAGCTTCACCGCCGGGTCGTCCAGGCACTGCCCGCTGCGCAGGTCGAAGCCCTGTTTGTAGATCGGCGAGGTGATCTTCGGGATGCCACCCTTGTCGCCGACGATGCCGCGGGAGATGACGAAGGCCTTGCTGAAAGGGTCGTAGTTGCTCAGGGCGTAGAGCTGGTCGCTGTCGTTGGGGCGTACAACGGCGATCTGTTTGCCGCGCACCAGGGCGCAAGCGCCGGTGCGGGGGATGAGGTCGTCGAGGGCGCAGACTTTGGTCCAAATCGCGGCGGTGGCGACAACATGGAAGGCTTCGGCGGGCGTGGCGGTGGCGGTGTTCATGAGCGGGTCCTTCGATGATGGGGCAGGCGACATCAGCGGCGATTAGGTGGGAACCAGGGCCGACATGATCTCGACCTTCTCATCCCAAGTGGCGGGACGCGGTTGGCCGCGTTCGCTGGTCATGACCACACTCGGATCAGCGGCGTCGCTGTTGATGAAGGCGCGGAACTGTTTGCGCTTCTGCGGATCGTTGACCGCGGTCTTCCACTCGTCCTGGTAGGTGTCGACCACGTGCTGCATTTCGCGTTCGAGCTCGGCGCAGATGCCGAGCTTGTCGTTGATGATCACGTCCTTGAGGTAGTCCATGCCACCTTCCAGTTTGTTGAACCACCACGCGGTGCGTTCCAGGCGGTCGGCCGTGCGAATGTAGAACATCAGGAAGCGGTCGGTGTACTTGAGTACATCGGCTTCGCTCAAGTCAGCAGCGAGCAGTTGCGCGTGCTGCGGTTTCATGCCGCCGTTGCCGCAGACGTAGAGGTTGTAGCCCTTGTCGGTGGCGATGATGCCGAAGTCTTTGCTCTGTGCTTCGGCACATTCGCGCGCGCAACCGCTGACCGCGCTCTTGAGCTTGTGCGGTGAACGCAGGCCCTTGTAGCGGTTCTCAACGGTGATCGCCAAGCCGACGGCGTCCTGCACGCCGAAGCGGCACCAGGTCGAGCCGACACACGATTTGACGGTGCGCAGGGCTTTGCCGTAGGCGTGGCCGGATTCGAAGCCGGCGGCGATGAGTTCTTCCCAGATGAGCGGGAGTTGCTCGACGCGCGCGCCGAAGAGATCAACGCGCTGGCCGCCGGTAATCTTGCTGTAGAGGTTGTATTTCTTCGCCACCACGCCGAGGGCGATGAGCTGGTCGGGAGTGATCTCACCACCGGCCACGCGCGGCACGACGGAGTAGGTGCCGTCGCGTTGGATGTTGGCGAGGAAGCGGTCGTTGGTGTCCTGCAGCGGTGCGTGCTTTTTCTCCAGGATGTGGTCGTTCCACGCGCTGGCGAGGATCGAACCAACCGCGGGTTTGCAGATCTCGCAGCCGAGGCCGGTGCCGTGCGCGGCGATCAATGCCTCGAACGTCTTGTGGCTGTGCAGGCGGACGAGGCTGTAAAGTTCCTGACGCGAGTAGGGGAAGTGCTCACAGACGTGGTTCTTGACCTCGACGCCGGCCTTCTTCAGTTCGTACTTCAGGATGTCCTTCACCAGCGTGACGCAGGAGCCGCAGCCGGTGCCGGCCTTGGTGCACGACTTGATCTGGCCGACTTCGGTGCACGAGCCCGAGGTGATCGCCGCGCAGATGGTGCCCTTGGTGACGTTGTGGCATGAACAGATGGTTGCTGAGTCAGGTAGATGTTCCGGGCCCATGCCGACGGGTTTGCCACCTTCGCGCACCGGCAGGATCAGATCTTCAGGATTGG
Source organism: Planctomycetota bacterium (assembly GCA_031426335.1). Lineage (GTDB taxonomy): Bacteria > Planctomycetota > UBA11346 > UBA11346 > UBA11346 > BOG-1363. Next base: position 2,165 of record JANPLC010000084.1, on the reverse strand, counting down.
GCGGCAGCGCCACCTTGTTGAGCATGAACTGATGGAGCGAACCGTACGTCGACGCGTCGCCGATCAGAATGCCGCCGAGCAGCGTCTTGCGGTCAGGCGAGAGCACGAGCTTCTTGTAGACCTCGTTCTTCGAATCAGTGAACGCCACCACGTGGCTGCCCGGGGCCGCGGCGAACGCATCGCCGAACGAGCCGACATCGACGCCCATGAGCTTAAGTTTGGTCGACATGTCGAAGCCGGTGAAGGTCGCCGCTGCCGGGGCGCCGCCGATGGTGTCGACCGCGACCTTGGCCATGTGGTAACCAGGCGCGACGAGGCCGTAGATGCGGTTCTGGTGCAGCGCGACTTCACCAATGGCGAACACCGAGGGATCGCTGGTACGGCAGTAGTCATCCACCACCACACCGCCGCGCTGACCCATCAGCAGGCCGCTGCTCTTGGCGAGTTCATCGCGCGGACGGATGCCGGCGCTGAACACTACCATTTCAGTCGGCAGTTCGCTCTTGTCGGCGAACACCAGCTTGTCGACGGTGCCGTCCTCCTTCTTGGCGATTTGGGTGGTGCTCTTGTTCAGGTGCACCTTCACGCCGAGGGATTCGATCTTGTTCTTCAGCAGCGCACCGCCGCCGTCGTCGACCTGCACGGTCATCAAACGCGGAGCGAACTCGACGACGTTGGTTTTCAGGCCCATGTTCTTGAGCGCGCTCGCGCATTCGAGGCCGAGCAAGCCGCCGCCGACGACGACGCCGGTGGTGCACTTCGCTGCCCACGCCTTCATCGCGTCGAGGTCCTCGATGGTGCGGTAGACGAAACAGCCCTTGGCGTCATTGCCTGGGATGGGCGGCACGAAGGGAAAGCTGCCGGTGGCGAGCACCACCACGTCGTAGCTCAGCGTCACGCCCTTGGCCGAGGTGATGGTCTTGGCCGCGCGATCGATCGCGGTGGCTTTGTCGCCCAGGTGCACGTGGATGCCGTTGGCTTGGTAGTAGTCCGGCTTGGACAGCAGCGAGAGATCCTCAGCGGTCTTGCCGCTGAAGTAGCTGGAGAGGTAGACGCGGTCGTAGGCGTAGCGCGGCTCTTCGCAGAAGGTGATGATATTGAACTGCTGATTGAGGCCGGCCTCGACTGCCAATTCGAGGAAACGATGCCCCACCATACCATTGCCGATGACAACCAGGTTTTTCTGCGCGATCATGAAGCACTTCCTCGTCCTGGGCGGGGGTGAAACGCCGGACGAGCAAGAAAAGCGATTGCCGTGCCGTTGTCATACGCTGCACAATGTTGCAGTAATCAGCTTCGGCGGCCACGCACCGCCACTGCTGCTGCGCAGGCGCGCAATTTCCGTCCAGCGGCTGATTTGCGCAGGGCGGATCAGATTCCGCGGAGGTCGCCCAGACGCGGAGCTTCAGGCCCGACAAAGGCTTCCGCGTATTCCGCGCCGGCTTGATGACCCCAGGCGCGGCCACGGGCGTCGATCCAGGTGGTGAAGGCGGGATCAGCGATCGAGGTCGCGGGCTCGTTGCTGCCTGCCTTATGCAGTTGGCTGCCATAGCAGCGCACCGCGTCGAGTTTGATGCGCCAGTCAGCAGCCGTCAGCGGCACCAGAAAGTTCGGGGTCAGTGGGAGTTCGGCTTCGTAGAACCACAGCCGCACGTTGGCGATCGCCGGTGCGCCGCTGGCGGTCGTGAGTTTGTGAAACGCCGCGGCCTTCACCGCGCCGCCGACAAGCGTCGCGAGTGCTTGATGATCCGGATGACGGGCGTGACCGCTGATACACAACACCGTCGACGGACGAAGGCGACGGATCGCGTCGATGACGAGTGTGCGCGCAGCGGGTTGCTCTGAGGGAATCGCGCCATCGCTGAGCGCGAGGTTTTCGCGTGCGGTGAGTCCCAGGATGCGCGCGGCTTCTGCGGCTTCGATCGCGCGCGTCTCCGGAGTTCCACGGCTGCCGAGTTCGCCGCGCGTCGCGTCGACGACAACAACCTTCGCACCGCGACGCACGTGCGCGGCGATGGTGCCGCCGCAATGGATCTCAGCGTCATCGGGATGGGGAGCGAAGACCAGGAGGTCGCAGGGCATGGGCGGACGATAGCGCAGCACCAGTGTACGGAACAAGAAGCTGTCCGCTGGGAGCGCGGACTTCAGTCTGCGCAGCCTTTATG
>JANPLC010000083.1:0-23015 GCA_031426335.1 Planctomycetota bacterium | reverse complement strand
GCCCGCAGCGTCAAAAGTCAGCGCTTCGACAAGGTGCTGTTCCTGCAACTGGTCGAGACAGCGAGTCAGCGCTTCGATTCCGGCATCGTCGACGGCATCTCTGTCGGCGTGTCGACGCTGGGCCGTTCGCTGGTGATCGAGCGCCTGGTGCTGCCGGATTTCCACGCGGGCGGTCTCTCGCCGCGCGGATTGCGCGAAATGATGGTCGATGGCGTGTTGGTGCACGGCCACCTGGAGCCGTCGCCACAAGTTGCCGCCGCGCTGACCGCCTGCGGTCTGCCGGTGGTATGGGTAAACCGCGTGCAGGACCACGATGCCGCCTATCCCGACGACCACGGCGGCGCGCGGATGATGGTCGACCACCTGCTGGCTGCCGGCCACCGACGCATCGCCTGGTATGACGAACAGATGGGTTTTCGCCCGACCACTGAGCTGCACTACAGCCGCGCTGAGCGCGTGGCCGGCTATCGTGCGGGAATGACTGCGGGCGGAGGCGTGCCAAAAATCCTCACGCCACCGCGCGATCCTGGGCGGGATGGCCAGTTCGCCTGGCTGCTAGCGCAACTCGGCAAACAACCGCGCCCGACCGCCATCGCTTGTTACGGCAGTTTCGAAGCGCTCAGCGTCCTGCTCGCCGCCGAACGCCTGGGCCTGCGCGTGCCCGACGACCTGTCGTTGATCCTCGTCCACCCCGACACCCTGGTCGCCGGCATCCGCCTCGACGTCGCGCAGGTACCGTCTGAATCCATGGGCCGCGCTGCCGCCGCGCTGCTTGGCCGCCGGCTATCCGGCACCCGGCGTGTGCCAGCCGTCGCGGTGCCATTCACTGTGCTACCCGGACTCAGCGTGCGGCCGCCGGTGGGATGAGCAGAGAAGAGCAACTGGTCAGTCTCGCGGCACCGTTACTCACGGTGCCGCGTTGATCACCGTGAAAATCAGGGTGGCTGAATGCCCAGGGGACCCGTTGCCACCCGGTGGACGCTCGCTGGGTGGGTGTGTGCCGATTTTCCCTGAGTACGGGGTGGCGACCAGCGCATGGATGCCGTTGCGGAAACGCTCGGGCCGCGTCGCTGGTGACAAGGGCGGTAAATCGCTCAGCACGGAATACGGGGCGCCAGATTCAGCGATCGGTTTGGCGTCATCATAGTGGAACACGATATGGCCGTGGTCGTTGGCGTCGGGCCAGTGGACATCGGCGCTGATGTTGATCTTGCGTCCCTGCAGACCCGTGAGGTCGATCACGCTTCCGCTGACGAGTTGGGTGTAGCCAGGGATAGGTTTTCCGGTGCTGTCGTCGACCAGGCTGAATCCACTGACGCGCGCGGTGGTGACGGCGGCTGGTGGTTGGAAATCGAGTCGCCCGACGGTCAGGCGCGTCCCGTCGCTTTCGCCAACACCACCGGCCATGACCTGCGTGCGCTGCTCGCCGGTCGACCGGCTGTACGCGACGACTCCGTGACCGACCAGCAGGCGATCGCGATCAGCGAAAGCGGTGAACGAGAGGACCGTGCCGACGACCTCGGCTTCGCTGCGTGGTGAGCGAATGCGCAGCGGCGCGTTGGCTGGTTGCGGCGCGGCTTCGATCAGCAGGTTGCCGTGGGTAAGGTCCAACCGCGTGCCAACCCGCTCGCGCGCCTCGCGGATCGTGGCGATGACCACGGTGGTGTCCGGTGCTCCCCAGATGCGGGTGCGGCCGTGATCCATCTCAAAGCGGGCGGAGGCATTGGGGCCAATACGCACCTGATCACCAGTGAGCAGCGCCGGCGGCAGCGTAGCCAAGGTCACGTTGCCACGCACGACGCTCACGGAACCACGCGTTTCGCCGATCAGGATGCTCTGCCCTGCCGGCGCAGCGGCGGACGGCTGCAGCACGAGGACGGCGCTGATGGCAATTACCGCCGCCACGGCGGCGAACACCGGCCATACGACCACCCGTGTGCGTCGCTGGCGATGAAAGCGCAACGATTTACTGCGGTGCTTGCCCGAATGGGCGCGCGTGCTGCCCGACGATGGTGGTGATGGTGATGGTGACTGCGGCGCGCTGATGGTTCGTGATGGAGTGGTCGCTGCCCGTTCGCCCAGGGAGGCGGCGAGCGCGACCTCACGGCGAAACAACGCGCGATGTTCCGGCGCGGCGAGCAGCCACTGCGCCAACTCGCGTTTCTTGGCCTCGTCCAGGTCGCCATCAAGGTAGTCATGAATGCTGTCGGCGTCGATCATGGCGCGCCGGTTCCGGCCAGTCGGTGTTCGACGCATTCCCGTAACAAGGTGCGAATACGCGACAAGGCGACTTTGATGGTTCCAACGCGCATACTCAAACGCTCGGCCATCTCGTCGTGCGAACAATTCTCGCCGTAACGCAGATCGATAAATCGCCGGTGCTGCTCGCTGAGGCGTTCCTGACAGGTGAGCAGGGCTTTGCGGCGCAGGTCGTCCTGATTCGCGGTGATTTCCTGGACGTCGCTCATGGCCACTTCCAGGTCCGGAAAATCCCCGAGCGGCAGCAGGATCTGACGACGGCGATGGGTGAACACCTCCAGGCGGGCGACACCCAGCGCCCAGGCGGTGAAATCACGGCTGCTATCGAACGTGGCGATGCGGCGCAGACAGGTGTAGGCGACTTCTTGAACCACTTCGTCCGTGGCGCCGCGTCGGCCGAGGAGCCCCAGAATATAATTCCGCACGATCGGCTGAGCCAATGGCCAGTACGCGTCGAACAACGCCGAACCATCTGCTCCAACCGGCTCCTGCACCAGCAGCGCCTCCATGCTCGCTGGATACCTTTTCACCTGCGAGGGTCCCGTCGAGGGCAACGAGCCACGGGATCGCCGCCACGCGTCATACGCATGCCGCCGCGCCATTGGGGGCGGTTCGCAGATGGCTACATGGCGTGGCTCGATCATCGGTTGGCACAGCTTTCACGCATGTTTGACTAATCAGTCTGTGGCCATTCAGCGGCCTGCTGATGAGTACTCGTCACAGCGACGGAAAAGGTTACCGGAATTCAGGTGCCACGACGACTCTCAAGCTGCTGTCTGAGACAGCGCCGCACCGTTGCTGAGCGGATTCAGTAACCGGGAGGCCACGGGGAGCGATCAACCGCGGAGACTCCCATGCACCAGCCCCATACCGGTATTCGCACACCAGCGGTGATCAGCCATGGCTTCACCCAGCATGTGCTTGGCTGGATGGCGCGGACCGCCCTGCTGATGACCGTGATGGTTACCGCGGTGCACGCCGCGAACGTGCTGCTGGTGGTGGGCAATCCGACCACCTTGAGCGCGGGCGACACCGTGCTGCGCAACCGGCTGCAAACGCTTGGGCACACGGTCACGGTCGTCGATGACAACCTGGCAACGTCCGGATCCGCTGCGGGCATGGCGCTGATCGTGATAAGCGAGTCGGTCGAGACGGCGACCGGAATCGGCGCGGTGTTCACCAACGTGGCGGTGCCCATCGTCGCCAGTGATTCCGGACTCTTTGCACCACTGAAAATGACCAACGCGACGCTCAATACCGATTTTGGCACCGTGGCGGCACAGACACAGGTGACGATCATCGATGCCACGCATCCACTGGCTGCCGGCCTCAACGGCACGGTGAGCGTGGTGACCTCGGCGGACTCGTTCGATTTCGGCGTCCCCAGCGCCGCCGCGAATAAGATCGCCACCTTGGTGGGACAAGCGGGTAAATTCAGCATCTTTGCCTATGACACCGGCGCGGCGATGGTGGGCATGAACGCGCCAGCTCGGCGAGTCGCGTGGTTCGCTGAGGACACCGTGGTGACCAAGCTGACCGCCAATGGCTTGGCACTGTTTGATGCGGCAGTGGCGTGGGCGCTGGGTGGTTCGTCCGGCGGGACTGATGGTCCCGGCGTTCCTAAACAGACCTTCACTGCCAGTGACGTGTTTCTCGACAACAATGTCCGTGAATTGGCGCGCATCGCCGTGCCGCCAGCAGGCGGAACGCCAGGGTATGGCCATGGCCGCGTTTCCATGATCGGCGGTTATCTGTTCGTCCCCTTCTTCACCGAAGAGGGTGGTGCCTCAGGTGGCGGATTTGATCTGTACCGGCTGACGACGGGCAGCGGCGGAACCATTCCGGCGACCGCCACCGCGAACGCGCCGACGCTGACGCCAGCCTTACGGCGTAATCGTCCGAGTTCGGGACCAGCCATCCGTGAAGCACATGGCTACGGACTGGCGTGGGTGAACGGTAAACGTCTGCTGGTGATGCAGGCGACCAATGGCATCGAAGTATGGGACTTCACCGCGCCGCTGAGTCCGTTCTTGGTCAAGAACCTGTCCCTCGCTGGACTGAACGGGGCCAATGACGGTGCCGGCTACGCTGGTGTTTGGTGGGTATCGCTGCAATGGCCCTACGCCTACATCGGCGGCAACGGTCAAGGCCTGCGCATCGTGGACCTGACTGATCCGTTGAACCCGGTGGTAAGGACCAGCATGCCGACCTCGAGTCTGGGAGGATTCACCGTCGGCTCGGTACATGCTCTGGGAAACCTGCTGGTCGTGGCATCGAATGTCCAATCGAACGCGGGGGAATCTAACTTCGGAGGTGGATACTCCTTCTTTGATATCAGCGATCCCATCAATCCCGTGACGCTCGCAACCTATTCCCCTGCCGGACAATGGCCGAAGGGCTATTCGAGCATGCTCAATGGCGACCGGCTGCTGATTGGCGGAGCAAATAATTCTTTCCAGATGATGGATGTGAGCAACCCGCTGAGCATTCAAAAATTCCCCGTGCTGTCTGGACCCGGGCCCGGTGGCTACATCAATTTCCAGGATGGTTATGCGTTCAGTGGGTATCAAACCCACGCCATCAAGGTCAACACGACGGCCGCGAATGTCAGCACTGCCCCCGTGCTCACGCGCAAAGGGACTATCGCGGTGGTGAGCACGGATACGGGTGACCTCAACTTCGCGATGCCGCTCGGTAACATGCTGTTCGCCGCGAATGACCGCCTGGGTAAAGGGAGCGCCTTGCTGGTTCATGATGCCACACCGGACAACAATGGTCCGGTGGTGAACATGGTGCACCCAAAAAACGGAGCACCTAATCAGAGCGTGAAAAGCCGAGTGGGATTGACCTTTACCGACGAACTGGCCGACCAGACCCTGACCACGGCCAACATCACCTTGCGCCGTCAGGGAACGACGGACGCCGTCGCTGGAACGCTGAGTTACCAGATGAATATGGTCAACTTCACCCCGGCGGCACCGCTGCTGGCGGGTACCACCTATGAGGTCGTCGTGCGGGCCAACGGTATTGCGGATGTATCTGGCAATACCAGTGCCTCCAACTTTACCTCGACCTTCACCACCGCTGGCGCGGTTGTCACGCCGCCGGTCAGCCTGGTGATCGCCAAGCCGACTCCGGCGACGCTCACCACGGCTGCTAGCTTCAGCGTGACCGCGGCAACCGGCGTGGCACCGTTGCAGTACTCTTGGAATTTCGGCAACGGGGTGACGACGGCGTTCTCAACCACCTCGTCAGCGTCCCATACCTACAGCACGCCTGGGCATTATTCGGTCAGTGCGACAGTGCGCGACAGCACGGGAGCGACGGCGACGTCGCAGTTGGAGATCCAGGTGGTCTATGTGGCCCCGACGGCCACGGCGCCGAGTGCCTCGGGACCGTTGGGCCTGTTGCCGGCGCTCAATCGTTTGTACGCCGTCAACCCGGACGCGGACACCGTCGCGGTGATCGACACCAATACCAATGCCAAGATCAGTGAAATCGCCGTAGGCCGCCACCCGCGCACCGTGGCCGTGCGCACGTCCGACAACACCGTGTGGGTGGCGAACCAGGACAGCGCCACCGTGAGCGTGATCAACGCCAGCACCAACACGGTGGTGGCGACCATCGCCATGCCGCGCGCCTCGCAGCCGTCGGGCATTGCCGTGGCTCCCAACCAAAACGCGATTTATGTCAGTCTCTCGGCCACCGGGCAACTGGCCAAAATCGATCCGACCTCACGGGCCATTGTCGGTGGGCCTCTGAGTGTCGGCCCCACACCACGCGCCGTCGCGGTGACTCATGATTCCAGCCGGGTGCTGGTGACGCGCTTCATCTCCAGTGATACGCAAGGAGAAGTCGTGGAGGTGGACGCCGCCACCATGGCGCTCACGCGCACCTTCGTGCTGCCGGTCGACACCACCACGGTGGACGATGAACGTCAGTCACGCGGAGTAGCGAACTACCTCGCCGGCGTGACGATCAGCCCGGATGGTTCATCCGCCTGGGTTCCGTCGAAGAAGGACAACATCCGGCGAGGCACGAATCGCGATGGGCAGTCGCTCAACTTCCAGAATACCGTCCGGGCGATTGTCTCGCGTCTGAATTTGTCAGGAGGGACGGCCGCGCAATTGATCGACATCAACGATGCCGATGCCCCCAGCGCGGTGGTCTTCACCCCGCGCGGTAATCAGGCATTCGTCGCCACCCAGGGCACCAACACCGTGCATCTGGTGGATGTTTACAGCAACACCACTCAGCTCTTCGCGGTCGGGTTGGCTCCGCAGGGCTTGGTGGTGAATGCTGCGGGAAACCGGCTCTATGTGCAGAATTTCATGGCGCGCACCGTGGGGGTGTACGACATCTCGGGCATGACCAGCTTCACCACCGGGCAGGCCACGTTGGTGGCGACCATCAACACCGTGACCACGGAAAAGCTGACTCCGGCGGTGCTCGTCGGGAAGCAGATCTTCTACGATGCCAGCACGCGGCGGATGAACTCCGACGGCTACATCAGTTGTGCTTCGTGCCACGTTGATGGCGGTCATGACGGGCGGGTGTGGGACTTCAGCGATCGTGGTGAGGGTTTCCGCCGCACCGTCGACCTGCGCGGGCGCAGTGGGGTTGGCCATGGTCCAGCGCACTGGACTGGCAACTTTGATGAGATCCACGATTTCGAACATGACATCCGCGGCCCGTTCGCTGGCAGCGGTTTCATGAGCAATGCCGACTTCAACGCCGGTACGCGCAACACCACGCTGGGGCTCGCCAAGGCTGGGGTCTCACCGGACCTCGACCAGTTGGCGGCGTACGTCTCATCGTTATCGGCAGTGCCGGACAGCCCGCTGCGCAATCAAGATGGTACGCTGACGACAGCGGCGACGCGCGGACGAGCGTTGTTCATCACCCATAATTGCGCGTCCTGCCACAGTGGCCCGCGCTTGACTGACAGTGCACTGAACCGTTTCCACGATGTCGGCACTGCAACCCAGCCGACCAGCGGCAAACGTTTGGGCTCGACCTTGACGGGTTTCGACACGCCGACGCTGAAGGGGTTGTGGAATACCGCCCGCTACCTGCATGACGGGTCACAGACTTCCCTGGCGGGCGTGTTCCAGTCCGACGACCCGACCACGGGTACCGCAACCCACAAAGTGGTGGCCGCACTCGCTGCGGCAGATCAGGCGGACCTGTTCGCCTACCTGCGTCAGATCGACGAGGCAGAGACACCGGCCTATGTGCCCGCGGGTGCCGACAATCTGGTGGTGATTGAGGCCGAAGCGTTCAGTGCGCTCCAGGCTCCGGTTGGCCAAGCTCAGAGTTGGATCCCGGTGATCAATGCGACCACGTTCGCCAACACCATCGCGATCCAGGCTCTGCCCAACAGCGGTTCGGCGCCGTCTTCCAATCTGAATGCCACCAGTCCGCGGGCTGACTACCTAGTCCAATTTCCCGCGGCCGGCACCTACACGGTGTGGGTCTGCGGTCTTGGGGCGACTGCAGATAACTCGGTTTTCATCGGTGCGAACGGCATCGCGCCAGCTTCCACTACGGGAGTGACGCTGCCCGCTGCGAACGGCTGGGCCAAGAGTCCGGACACCCTCACGGTCGCCGCTGGCCGTCAGACCATCAGCCTGTGGATGCGTGAAGACGGCGTGGTGGTCGATCGCATCCTGCTTACCACCAATGCGGCCCTGCCAGCACCGAGCGGGCTTGGACCGAATGAGAGCGGGACGAGCTTGTCCGGTAGTGCGCCGGCCGCAGCGCCGGTGATCACCAACCAACCGACGAGCGTGTCGGTAACGGTTGGTCAGAGCGCTACGTTCAGCGTAGCTGCCAGCGGCACTGGTCCGCTGACCTACGTGTGGAAACGCGGCACAACGATTGTGGGTGGGAACAGCACGGTCTTGAGCTTGACCAATGTCCAGACGTCCGACGCTGGTTCGTACACCTGCACGGTCAGCAACAGCGCAGGGACGGCGATCTCGTCAGCCGCGACGTTGACGGTGAACACGGCGATCCCGGACAGCTTCCAACAGGACAACGGTGCTGATGGTCTGGTGGTGATCGAAGGCGAAAATTCCTTGGGCAATCGCATTGCTGCTGGCGGTAAAAACTGGCAGACCGTGACCACCCCCGCCGGCTTCAGCGGCAGTGGCGCAATCCAGGCGCTGAGCAACAGCGGGGTCATGGTGGACCTGGCCAACCTCGCCAGCAGTCCGCGCGTGGACTACCGCATCACCTTCACCAAAACCGGCACCCACTACGTGTGGATCCGCGGCCTGGGTGCGACCGGCCAGGACAACTCCGTGACGCTTGGCATCGACGGGGTAGCAACGACGTCGTCGGATAATCTCAGCCTGCCCACCACCTATGGCTGGAACAATACCAACCTCACGCCGCCAGGCGGCACCGTGCGAACCATCACCGTCGCCAGTGTCGGCCTGCACACCCTCAACCTGTGGATGCGCGAGGACGGCGTGGTGGTCGACAAGCTGCTGTTGACGGTAAATGCCGGACATATCCCAAGTGGCAGCGGACCCGCAGAAAGTCCGTTGGTTGGCATCACTCCACCACCAGTCCTGCCCGTTCCGTGGGTGACCAGCGTGATCGGCAATGCCACTCCCGCCGGTTCGGTCAGCGCGGTCAACGATGTGTTCACCATCAGCGGTTCCGGCGCCGACATCTGGGGCACCGTGGATGCGTTCCGAGCGGTGTCTCAGCCAATCACTGGCAACTGCGATCTCATCGCCCGGGTCGACTCGCTGCAGAACACCAACCCGTGGGCGAAAGCCGGTGTCATGTTGCGCTCGTCGCTGCAGGACAACTCCGCCCATGCCATGACCGTGATGACTCCGGGCAACGGCGCCTCATTCCAGAACCGCGTCACTAACGGCGCCGCGAGCAATTTCGTCTCCGGTCGCTTGGTGTCGGCACCACAATGGGTGAAGGTCACGCGGCGCGGAAATGTGTTTAGCGGGTATGAATCCGACGACGGGATCACCTGGAACTTCATCGGCAGTCAGACCATCAGCATGCCAACGGGAATTCATGCCTGTCTGGTGGTGACCAGCCATCAGCCGAGTGTCTTGTGTACGGCCGTGATCTCGCAGCTCAGCGTGGTCCCGGTGGCTGCCAATTGACCTCTCAACCATCTGCACACTGGAACCCCTATGAAGATTCTCCTCGCGATGTCCGTCACCGTTATCCTCCTGTTGGTCGGCTGTGGTGGTGGAGGCGGTGGTGGTAGCAGCGACAACAGTGGCGGTGGCACCCCACCACCGGTGAGTGGAACGACATTGGGAACGCGCTCGGTGCCCGGCTATCAGTTGGACGTCAGCACCGACCTGCCGCCAGCGGCTGGTGCAGCACGCATCGTGACGCTGCGGGTGACCGCGGATGCCGATGCCCCTGTGATCGAGCAGATCAGCGCGGCGATCACCGACGACGCAGCGGGAGAGCCGACGCTGACGCCAGGGACACCCGTGGCTGGAACTCCAAACTCCTGGACCTGGCCGCTGACGCTGCCCGCCGATCTGGTCGGCAAGCGTGTGACCGTCCGTCTGCAGGATCTCAACGGCAATGTCTGCGTCACCGGCTTGTCTGACTTCGCCCTGGCTCCCTGACGAATACCCATGAGGGCATAGTTCCTGAGGGTCCAAGAATTCCGGTAACTGATGACCACTGACGAACGATTCCTGGTGTCTCCACTCGTTCGTTGCGACCTGGCTTTCTGCGACCGCAACGCCCACACCTGCCAACCAGGACCTCGCCATGAGCACGGCACGACTCGATCAACTGCTCGATCAATATCTGCATCAGGAGCTGACCGATGATGCACGACATGAACTTGAACTGGCGCTGCTGACCAGTTCGGCAGCACGCGCAGCGTTTTGGCACCTCTGCGTCGCTCCAAGTATGGTGGGGCGCGCCTAGTATCTCCGTTTCAGGCCGGCTGCGGGTCAAGGCCTCGGTGGTTACAAGAGTCGGTCCGTCCAAATTGCTCCGCCTAATCACCTTTGCGACTGCATTAGTGAAGATCGCCACCGACCATCCGGCCGGCACGTCGTACGCGGCCACGGTCTCAGCGGTCACGCCCGCGCTGCCGCATCGTTACCCTGCCTCAGACTCTGATGTGCACTCGTCCACCATACCGTACTCTGGCACCATCATGAACCTGCGCTTGTCATCGCCTTGTGAGCCGACTCCGACGAAGCACCCGGCCCGCCCTCGCTCGTGGTGGTGGCCGGTGCGGCTCGGGGCTGCACTTTGCTTCGTCCTAACGCCAGCGCTTGGGGCCGATCCGGCGTGGGTGCCGTTGGTGCGCACGTATTGCCTCGACTGCCATGACGGCGAACTCAGCAAAGGAAATCTCAACCTCGAAAAAGTGCTGGCCGAAGCACCGACGCAGCACAGCGATCTGTGGGAAGGTGTGGTGCGCCGCATGCAGACGCGGCAGATGCCGCCGGCGGGAAAAAAGCGCCCGGATGAAGCCACGTACACGTCCGTGTTGGCGCAACTGGAAGGCACGCTTGATGCCGCCGCGGTCGCACATCCACACGCCGGTCGCACGGCGACGCTGCGACGGATGAATCGCATCGAGTACCACCACGCGATTCGCGATCTGCTCGCGCTCGACATCAATGCCGCGGCGTTGCTGCCCGCCGACGAGGCCAGCCACGGGTTCGACAACGTCACGGTCGACACGCTCTCGCCGACGTTGCTGGAACGTTACCTGTCAGCGGCGCAGAAGATCAGCCGGCTGGCGATCGGCACACCTGAACGTGCTCCTGGCGGCGACACGCTGCGCCTGCCGCCTGACCGCACGCAAGAATCCTGGGTCGAAGGCTTGCCCTTGGGCACCCGTGGCGGCGCACTGTTCAACTACACCTTCCCGCGTGATGGCGGCTACGACCTGCGCATTCGCTTGATGCGTGATCGCGATGAAAAGATCGAAGGCCTGCGCCGCACGCACACCATGGTCGTGCTGCTAGATGATCGTCAGATCCAGACGTTCACCATCACGCAGCCCAAAGGCGACGACCACAGCAAGGTCGACGAACACCTGACGCTGCGTCTGCCGGCCACCGCCGGTCCGCATCGCCTCGGCATCACATTCCTGCAACAGGGCAATCCGTTGCTGGAAACGCTGCGGGAACCCTACGAATCGCACTTCAACTCGTACCGCCACCCGCGCATCCGGCCGGCGCTGTTCCAGGTGTCGATCACCGGTCCGTACGATTCGCCCACGGCGGGAGAATCGCCCAGCCGGCAACGGGTGTTCAGTGTGCGTCCGATTTCCGCAGACGATGAAACCGCCAGCGCGCAGAAGATCGTCGCCACGCTGATGCGTCGGGCCTACCGCCGGCCGGTGACCGCGGCCGAGATCGACCGCGTGCTTGAATTCTACCGTAGTGCGCGCGCGCAGGGCGATTTCGAGCGTGGCATCGAAGCGGCCCTGAGCGCCATCCTGGTCAGCCGCGACTTCCTGTTCCGCATCGAACGCGAGCCGGCGAAGGTGCCGCCGAAGACCGCGTATGCGGTGGATGCCATGCAATTAGCTTCACGCCTATCGTACTTCCTGTGGAGCAGCATTCCCGACGACGAGCTGCTGGCCGTGGCGGAAACCGGCGACCTGCTGCGCGACGAGGTACTGATCAAGCAGACGCGGCGCATGCTGGCCGATCCACGCTCGTCTGCGCTGGTGGAAAACTTCGCCAGCCAGTGGCTGCACCTGCGCAACCTGGCCTCCGCTTCGCCCGACGCGCGGTTGTTCCCGGACTTCGACGACAACCTGCGCCAAGCCATGCGGCAGGAGACCGAACTGCTCTTCCACGAGGTCATGCGCGAGGACCGCAGCATCGTCGAGCTGCTGGTATCCAACCATACGTGGCTGAATGAACGACTGGCAAAACACTACGGCATCCCGCACGTCCAGGGTGCGCACTTCCGCCGTGTCGAGCTGCCGAAGGATTCCCACCGCGGCGGCCTGCTCCGCCACGCGAGCATTTTGACCGTGACGTCCTATGCGACGCGCACCTCGCCGGTGATCCGTGGCGTGTGGGTGCTCGATAATCTGCTGGGCACACCGCTCCCACCGCCACCACCGGATGTCCCGTCCCTCGATAACAACATGGTGTCGGCCAACTTGCCCGTGCGTGCCCGTCTAGCCGCGCATCGCGCCGATCCGGCCTGTGCCAGTTGCCACAATGTCATGGATCCGGTCGGCTTCGCGCTGGAACAATATGATGCACTCGGGCGCTGGCGGACGCTGGATTCCGATCTACCGGTCGATGCCAGCGGCGGATTCCCGGACGGCAGCACCTTCGTCGGAGTCGCTGGATTGGAGCAGGCGTTGACCTCGCGCCCAGACATCTTCGCCACCGCGCTGACGGAAAAGCTGCTCATCCATGCGCTCGGGCGCGGCGTCGAACGCCACGATGGACCAGCCCTGCGCAGCATCGTCCGGCACGCAGCCACCCAAGATTTCCGTTTCAGTTCCATCATCACTGGCATCGTCACCAGCGTTCCCTTCCGCATGAGGCAGACCCTATGAGCAACATCATCACCCGTCGTGCTCTGTCCCGCCGTGCGTTGCTGCGTGGTGCAGGAGCGGCCATCGCCCTGCCGCTGCTGAGTTCGATGGTACCGGCGTTGACCGCCGCCGATCAGACGCCGGCCAAACCGGTGAAACGCCTCGGCTTCGTCTTCATTCCCATGGGTGCGGACATGTCGCGCTGGACCCCCAAGGCGACCGGTGCGCTCGGCGAGCTGCCGTTCATCCTCGCCCCGCTGGAACCGGTGAAACAGCACCTGAACGTGTTTACCAATTTCGAACTGCGTCTTGCCAACCCCGGCTCGCACGCGACTTCCAATTCTGCCTTCTTGAGTGCCGCGCGCGCCAAGCTCACCGAGAGCAACGATTACTTCCTGGGGACCACGGTCGATCAACTGGCGGCCCAGCACTTGGGTCGCCACACGCAATTACCGTCGCTCGAACTGGCGATGGACATGCTGCAAGTCTCCGGGCAGTGCGACAACGGTTACGCCTGCGTGTATCAGAACAATCTGTCGTGGTCGTCCCCGACCAGCCCGCTGCCGGCCGAGGCCCATCCGCGCCTAGTGTTCGAACAACTCTTCGGCGAAGGCGGCAACAAAACCGAACGCGCCGCCGCGCTGCGCACGCGCGCCAGTCTGCTCGACTTCGTCAAAGGTGATCTCGCCAGTTTGGAACGCGAACTGGGCGCTGCTGATCGCGCGAAGGTTGGCGACTACCTGCAGACCGTGCGCGAAATCGAACGCCGCATCCAGAAGGCCGAAGCCGACGTCGCCCACGCGCCGATGACCGATCTGGACCGTCCGGTCGGGGTGCCGAACGCGTATGCCGATCACGCGCGGTTGATGTTCGACCTGCAAGTCCTCGCGTGGCAGGCCGACGTCACGCGCGTGATTTCGTTCCAGTTGGCGCGCGAAACCAGCAACCGCACCTATCCAGAAACCGGCGTCAACGATCCGCACCATCCGTTGTCGCATCACGGCAACGACGCGGACAAAATCGCCCGGTTGTCCAAGATCAATCGCTTCCACGTGTCGCTCTATGCTGAGTTCCTGGAAAAACTCGCCAAGACGCCGGACGGCGCCGGCTCGTTGCTCGACCATTCGCTGGTGTTGTACGGCAGCGGCATGGGCAATCCCAATGTGCACGACCACTACAACCTGCCGATCGTGCTCGCCGGTGGCGGCGCCAGCGGCATACGTGGTGGCCGTCACATCCGCTACGACCAGCCGACCCCGCTGGCGAATCTGCACCAGAGCCTACTGCATCAGATCGGTGCCGGACGCGAAGCTTTTTCCGACAGCACCAGCCTGGTCACCGAACTGACGGCGAAGGGTTGAATCATGGTCGTGCTACGTGAGACCCAAAACGTCCATTGGCGAAAAGATGGCTACAGGCCACAGGTTACAGACTACCGGATGTGTACCGGACTTCGCGGCACGAGCCTGTGGTCTGTGGCCTGCAGCCTGTGGTCCGGCAATTTGGCAATACTTCCCGCGTTGTTCACCTTATTAGTACCGCTGTCAGCGGCCGACCTGAGCTTAGTCAATGCCGCCGCGCGCGATGACTGGAGCACGGCACCGACCCTCCTGTCGAACCAGGACACCGTGCGTGCGACCC
This sequence comes from Planctomycetota bacterium, assembly GCA_031426335.1. Classification (GTDB taxonomy): domain Bacteria; phylum Planctomycetota; class UBA11346; order UBA11346; family UBA11346; genus BOG-1363. Next base: position 8,584 of record JANPLC010000083.1, on the reverse strand, counting down.
AGGCCGATGGCATGACCGCGCTGCATTGGGCGATCCACTACCACCGCGCCGACCAGGTCAGCAAACTGCTGGCAGCCGGGGCTTCGGCCACGACGGCGACGGCCTATAAAATCACGCCGCTCCAGATGGCCTGCGACCAGGGCAACACCGCCATCATCCGCGCCTTGCTTGCCGCCGGCGCCAACGCGCAGGACTCAGTCGAAGGGCGCGAATCCATGCTGATGCTGGCCGCACGCAGCGGACGCAGCGACGCCGTACAGGCCCTGCTGGACCACGGCGCCGGTGCGAAAATCGATGCGGACAGCGAAAAGGGACAGACCGCGTTGATGTGGGCCGCCGCCGAAGGCCACGTCGAGGTGGTCAAATTGCTGCTGGCGGCCAAGGCCGACCCGGCGCGACGCACCGATAAGGGTTTTACCGCGCTGTTGTTCGCCGTCCGCGCTGGGCACCGCGCGGTGGTGGATGCCTTGCTCGCGGCCAAGGTCGACGCCAACGAAGCCATCGGTGGAAAGAAAGACTCCAATTCCAACAAAGGCGAACAGAAAGGCGGCGCCGGCGCGCTCCTGGTGGCGTTGGAAAACGGTCACTTCGAATTGGCCATTCGTCTGGTCGAGGCCGGCGCTGATCCCAACGACCAACGCACCGGGTACACGCCACTGCACACCATGACCTGGGTGCGCAAACCGGAACGTGGCGACGACAAGGGCCAACCGCCGCCCACGCCCAGCGGCACCATGACCAGCCTGGCCTGCGTGCGCGAATTGGTGCGCCTCGGCGCTAAAGTCGACCAGCCGCTCGCCAAGGGCGTGAACAACCACGGAAAAATGTCTCTGGTCGGCGCCACGCCGTTGTTCATGGCCGCACAAAGCGCCGATCTGGACCTGATGAAATTGCTGGTCGAACTCGGCGCTGATTTAAAACGCCCGAACGAAGACGGTGCCACGCCACTGATGACTGCCGCCGGTTTGGGTTCTGCGGCACCCGACGAAGAAGCTGGCACGGAACCGGAATGTGTCGCTGCCGTGAGTTATCTGCTCGGCCTGGGCGCCGAGGTGAACACCGTCGACAAGAACAAAGAGACCGCCATGCACGGCGCGGCGTACAAGAACCTGCCCGCCGTCGTCCATCTGCTGGCCAAACACGGTGCCGACATCTCGCTGTGGAACCGGAAAAACGACTCTGGCTGGACGCCGCTGCTGATTGCTGAGGGTTTCCGCCCAGGGAATTTCAAGCCGTCAGAAGCGACCATCGTCGCCATCCGCACCGTGATGACCGCCGCCGGCGTCACGCCACCGCCGCCAACGCCACGCCCGGATGCGGCGGTTACGAAGGATAAGAAAAAAGAGACCTATCCCTGACGACGATGGGACGATGGACGCTGCTCAGCGCGCGAACTCCAACGAGCGCAGTCGCAGATCTGCTGCTGGTAGCCAGGTCATCATCGCCACGGCGGCGATGCGACTGCCGGGCAACGGTTGCGGGCCGGCGGTGGTCAGCGCGAAGTCCTCCGCGCGAAACGTCACCTGTTGCGTGCCGGCCGGGATCCGGCGCTCGGCCTGCACATTTGCCAGCCAGCGGGCGCCGCCCTCCGGGTGATCGCACACCAACAACACCGCCAGGGTGGTCGGGTGATCGACCGTGAGATCGATGGTCACACGCAATGCGGGGTCAAAACGATCGATGCCATCCGGACGATGGAGCGGAGTGGTGATGCGCGTCACCGGACTGCCAGAGACCGCTCGACCACGGATGGTGCCGTCAACCAGATCCCCCTCCCAGCCATCACTGACACGGTAGGTCTCGACGCCCAAGCGCACGACGCGCGCGGGTGTGGTGGATCGCGTCGGCGTTTCAGTGCCCGTTGATGGCGCGTTCTTCGGTAACGACGTGAGCGGCGCCGGCGCTGAGCGCTGTCCGTCCGCAGCCAGACGCACGGCGAATCCAGCGCCGACGGTGACGGGCGTCGGATCCTGTGCGCCAGTGACGCGCACGGCGCCGTGTTCGACCTGCACCGCGCACGCGTCCTGGTCGACCTGGACGCGGAAGCGCGTGCCGACGACATCAACAACGCCGAAAGGTGTGGTTACCGACAAGCTGCCCTCGCCCTGGGGTGCGACTTCGGCGGTGAGCGTGCCAAGTTCCAGTCGCAGGCGTTTGTGGATGCCAAGCTGATCGATCACCACGCGTGAGCCCGCGTCGAGGTCGATGCCGGTGCCTTCACTGGTCCAGTCCAAACGCGCGCCGCTGGCGCCGACCTCCAGCCGATCGCCGGCCTGCACCGACGACTGCGCGGCGGTGCGTTCACCGTCGCGCACCACGACGAGATCAGCGCGCGCAGCGAGGCGCACATCACCGAGCGTGTCGGTGCGCAGCGTCCACCACAGACTGACACCGAGCAGCAACGACGCCGCCACGGCCGGCCACCACCACCGCTCAGGACGACGTGCTGTGGCAACTGCCCGTGGTCGCGCCAAACCGGCTTCCAACGCGACGCGCGGCAGAACCGTCGCCTGCGTCGCCGCCGCCAACAACAAACGCCGTGCAGCCACGTCGGTGCGTAAGAGAGCGAACAGCCGCTCGGAAGACGGCGCATCAAGCGCATCATCGAGGTGCTGCGCGATCAAGCGATCGAGATCATTACTGAGTTCAGACATCGTCGCCCCGCAACCGCGCGCGGATGCACTCGCCAAGCGAGCGGTGCAGACGCGTGATGGTGACGTAGATGGTATTGAGCGGACGGCCAAGCTTGGCCGCGATCTGTTCGCAGGAGAGGTCGTGCACGTAGCGGAGCGTCAGCAACTCGCGCGCATGCTCCGGCAACCGTTCACGACAGCGCACCAGCGCGGCGACATAGGGATCGGGTTCCGGCTCGCCGTCGTCGATCCAGGTCTTCTCCAACAAGTCGACCAACGTCTCATCCATGGTCGGCTTTTCGCGCGCGCGCTTTTCCAACGCCTTGAGCGCGAGAAAACGCGCCGCCCGCCGCGTCCACCCAGGCACCGCCTCGGCGTTGGGAATCTCCGCATGTTTGCGCATCACCAGCACCACCAGGTCCTGGAACAGATCCTCCGCCACCTGGCGCGAACCAACGATGGCGCGCAGGAAACCGAGCAGCAGCGGTTCCTGCGCCAGGACGCAGCGCAAGGCGGTCTCCTGGTCGAGGCCATCGGTAGCTCCCGACGACTCATCTGCCTGATCTACTGGTACACCCATGGAGGCATCCCCCGAAACGATGCGGGAACTGTACAACGAATGGGGCTGCTTGCGGCAAGCGTTGCTCACCTTGGCCAGGACGAACCGCTCCCTGCGGCTGTCGCGTTTCAGGTCTTGGACTTGAGGATGAGCGACACTTGTTCGAGCAACGAATCCGAGCGGAATGGTTTCGCCAGGAAGGCTTGTGCACCACTGCGCATGAGGTCATCAACGCCGCTTCCTTCATTATAGCCGGACACCACCAGCACCTTCGCTTCCGGATTAACTGAGCGCATGGCGACGAAGGTTTCTGGTCCGCTCATGACCGGCATATTCATATCGAGCACGATCAGATCGATGGAACGCCAGTGGACGCGGTAGTGATCCAACGCTTGGGCACCGTGGTGGACACAGTGGACCGTGTAGCCGACGCCTTCCAGGGTGTCGGCCACCAGACGAGCGACGAACTCCTCGTCATCGACCACCAGGATGCTTCCACTCCCGGGGACTGCGGTCGAGGTCGACAGCGATGACGACGTGGACTCTGAGCGCTCAACCAGGGGATTTCGCAACGGCAGGTAAAGCCGGAAAGTCGTGCCTTGGTCGACCACGCTCTCCACTTCCACGCCGCCACCATGCTGCGTCATAGTGCCGTAGACTGACGCCAAGCCGAGACCGGTGCCCTGACCCTGGGCCTTGGTGGAGAAAAACGGTTCGAAGAGATGCCGCTGGACCTCGGGGCTCATTCCTTGGCCGGTATCGCGCATGGTGATTTGCAGGTAGGTGCCTGCGGGTAAGCCGCTGCCCAAGCGTCCCGCACGTGCAGCATCGAGGTCCACCACCGCGGTTACGCAGTGCAATTCACCACCGTCCGGCATCGCATCGCGGGCATTGAGCGCGAGGTTGAGCAGGGCGTTCTGCAACAGGGTGGCATCACCTTGCACGATAGCGTGCGCGGCCTGCAAGGTGCGTTCGATGCGGATGCGCTTGTTCAGGCTGCGGCTGAGCATCTCGACCATCTCGTTGATCAGTAGATGGATGTCGACCGACACCAGTTCATGGTTTCCTTTGCGTGAGAAGGTCAGCAGTTGGCGCACGAGATTCGCCGAACGACCGGCGGCACTGACGATGTACGCTAGGCTCTTGGTCAGCTGAGGATCCGTCGTGCGGCCAAGCGCGAGGGTGCTGTAGCCCTCGATGACGGTGAGCTGATTGTTGAAATCGTGAGCGATGCCGCCGGCGAGACGACCAACCGCTTCCATCTTGTGTGCGTGGCGAAGGTCAGCCTCCATGCGACGACGATCAGTGATGTCGGTAACTAGCGCGGTGGCACCTTGGTAAGCACCATCCGCTCCCAGGATCGGACTGGCGGTAATGAGTCCCCACAACGCGGAACCGTCCTTGCGGCGGTAGCGCATTTCTTTCGTCTCGCGTTCGCCTTTCACACGATCTACCATGCTGCGCTGGGCGTCGTTCCACGCCTCGTCATCGAGAAATTCCCTCAGCGGGCGACCCAGCATTTCCGCCACGCTGTAGCCCAGCATCTCCGCCATCTTGGCGTTGACGAAGGTGGTCCTGGTCTGCGCATCGATGGTCCAGATGCCTTCGTTGGCATTTTCCACGATGCGTCGGTAACGATCTTCGCTCTCACGCAGGGCGGTCTCCGCACGAACACGCTCTGTCAGATCGCGGATGAAACCGGCGAACAACGATTTTCCGCCGATGGCAACGTGACTGAAGGATATCTCGATCGGCAACTCATGGCCATCACGGTGCAGACCGATCGCTTGACTCGCGCGCCAGTTGAGACGCTTCACCCCGGTGGCGAGGTAACGTTTGAGACCCTCCAGATGAGCCTGACGCAAGCGTTCTGGTTGGAGCATGGCCAAGCTCTGACCGATGACATCCTCCGGAGCGTAGCCGAAGATCGCCCATACCGCTGAGTTGGCGAAGTGAATGATGCTGTGCTCATCGAGAACGATGATCGCATCAGTGGTGGCCTCCCACAGCATGCGGTAACGTTCTTCGCTCTCCGTGAGCGCCGCGATGGCCTCCACCCGCTCGGTGAAATCGACGCACGATCCCAGGTAGCCCAAGAACGTCCCGTCCGGTGCGAGGCGCGGAACCCCGGTGTCGTAGATCCAGCGGTACACGCCGTCATGCCGCCGTAATCGGTATTCCATGCCAAACCGCTCACGGGCGTCGAAGGCAGCGGTGTAAGTTTGATAGGCTTGCGCGCGATCCTCGGGATGGATGCCATCGGCCCAACCGGTGCCAAGATCCTCTGCCAATGGCCGACCGGTGAATTCCTGCCAGACTCGATTGAGGTGGATGTACAGCTTATCCGGGCCCGTCAGCCAAATCATCATCGGCGCATTGTCGATCATCAGGCGGAAACGCGCCTCGCTCTCGGCCAAGGCCAATTCGGCCTCGCGGATCTCGCTGACATCGACCACGACCACGCGGCAAGTGCGCGCGTCTTCACCGGCCAAGGCGGAAATGCGAACTCTGCGTGGCATCTCCTTCTCGCGCCACAGTCCCACTTCACACGCCTGGGGTTCATGCGTGGTGAACGCACGTTCCAGGCAGGCGAGAAATGCCGGACGCTCCGCCTCGACCACGAACAGTGCTAGACGGCCACCGGCTGGTCGCTCACGTCCGACGCCTAGCAGTTCAGAACCCGCAAGATTCGCCTGCGAGATCACGCCACTCCGGTCGATGGTGAAATAACCGACTGGCGCGGAATCGAAGAGGTCAGTGTATCGTGCCAACGCGCCTTCGGCGGCGGAACGCGCGCGCACCAGCTCCTCATTCATCGTGCGCAGTTCCTCCGCCGAGGTGGTCAGCTCCTCGTTGGTGGACTGCAGTTCCTCGTTGGTGGAAGTCAGCTCCTCGCGCGAGGTCTGCATCTCCTCACGCGTGGTCTGCAATTCCTCGCGGGTGGCCTGCAGCGCCTGCTCCATGGTTTTGAGCCGTGCACTCTGGCGCTCGGTGCGATCACCCACATCGGGAAAGGGCACCGCTGCCGGCGTGGCGACCTCGGCGAAGACGATCATTACCATGCCCTTCATCGCCGCGGGCTCATGCAAAGGTTGCACGGTGATGTCGACCGCACGTGGCTCACCATGATCGCCGACCTGCGTCGCATCGCCGACCTGCGTCGCCGTCAGGGTCACCGGCATCTGCTGGCGCAGGGCATCATAGAACGCTTCGCTCAGCGCCGCGCTCAGGCCTTCGCGCGCCATCGCCAGGACGTTCCAGTTGGCTTTACCCGTGGCCGGCTCCAGGTATTTGCCGGTCTTGCCACTGATGTGCAGAATGTCGCCCGTGCTGGTGACCAGCACCGCCGCCGGCGCGTAGCGCTGGAGCAGTAACTGATCGACCGTGGTCTGAAGATTGGCGATGACCTTGGCTGTCATGGGATCAGCGTTCCGGTTGAGGGGCGCAAGCGGGGTGAAGGAAGTTGAGGAGAAGCTCTCGCCGACCTTGATCGGGTGGAGCGAAGCATTCAGACGTTGATAGATCTGGCCATAGCCAACCAGCGGTGAAAACAAGTCGGTAGCGGTGCCCACTGATTCCGAGCTGCCCAGCAGCAGGAGGCCCTCGGGGTTCAGGCTGAAGTGAAAGCGTTGCAGCAGGGTCTCATGCACTTCGGGCGCCAGATAGATCATGAGGTTACGACACGCGAGCAGGTCGAGCTTGGTGAACGGCGGGTCGGCCAGCAGGCTGTGCGGGGCGAAGATCACCATCTCGCGGATTTCTTTGCACACTCGAAAACCGCCGCGCACGTCAGGCACGAAGAACCGTTGGAGACGGTCCGCCGAGACGCTAGTGGCGATGCCTGCCGGGTAGATGCCCCGACGCGCCCGATCAATCGCCGTCTGATTGAGATCGGTGGCGAATATCTGCAGCGTGCACGGAACGGGGGCATTCAATCGCTCGACCGCCTCGCGGAAAATCATCGCCAGCGAATACGCCTCTTCACCGGTGGCGCAGCCCGGCACCCAGGCGCGCAAGGCACCCCCAGCCGACCGGGAAGCCAGCAGGAGCGTAACGATCTCGCCACGGATCTGTTCCCACACCTCGGGATCGCGGAAGAAGCGCGTTACCCCGATGAGTAATTCTTTGAGCAGCAGACTTCCTTCTTGGGGATTCTGCCGCAGAAAATCAACGTACCCAGGAAGGCGTTGGATTCGACGCAACCCCATCCGCCGCTCGATCCGCCGGTAAAGCGTGGTCTTTTTATAGAGCGAGAAATCATGCCCGGTCTGTTGGTGCAGCAGGACCAAAATCTGTCCCAGTAACACCTCGCCCGAATCGGCGCGTGCAAGATCATAACGCGGGCGCTTGCCAGCACGCAGGGCAGTGAAAATAAGCTCCGGCAATTTGTCCGCCGTTGCCGCTAGCTCCGCCACCCCCGCGTTGATGGCGCTGCGCGGCATGCCCTCGGCGCTGGCCGAGGCAGGATCCTGCACGGCCGTCAGTCCGGAACTTTCGCGAATCGCCATCAGGCCAAGCGTGCCGTCAGTGCCGGTACCGGAGAGCACCACGCCGACCACGTGCTGCTGCTGATCCTCGGCCAACGAGGTGAAGAACCCATCGATCGGCAGACGATGGCCCCGCGCTTCACGCGGCTCGTGCAGGTGCAGAACTCCCTGGGTTACCGAGAGGTCACGGTCCGGAGGGATCACATAGACGTGGTCGGGAACGATGGCCATGCCATCGCTAATCTGCGTTACCGGCATGGCGCACGCGCGACTCAACAATTCCACCAGCAGACTCGCGCGCGTGGGATCGAGGTGCTGCACCACGACATAACCCGCGCCGCTGCTTGCTGGCACATGCGAGAGAAACGCCGTCAGTGCTTCCAGTCCACCGGCCGAGGCGCCGATCCCGACGATGGTGCAACGCGCCGGCTTGGTGTCCGGATCGTCCTGCTCGCCGCCATCGGTGGTTTCCGCCACACGCGGCGGTGAAGGACTGCGTTTCGGCATCGGCGCGCCAGCGTGCCCGCAGCGGTGACGAATACAAACCATCGTCCGGCAGTGCGACGAGGCGTACTTGCTTGGGGGACGGACCGAGCGAGGTCGCAAAATGACAAACCGATCCGGAATCTCGGATCGGTTTGTCGAATCATCATCTCAAAGGTAAATTCGGCTCTGCGGCGTTCCGTGTGGGTCCTTTCTTGGCATAGCGGCCTCCTTCGGGCAGGTTTCCCGTCATGGACACCAACCCGCTCTTCACGCTCGCACTCGGCCTGACCTCGCCGTGGCGGGTTACCGAAACCATTTTCGATGCGGACCAGCGCCGGCTGGATCTACGCTTGGCCTATGCGGATAGCGCGCACTTCCCGTGCCCGTCGTGCGGGGTGGCGGACTGCCCGGTCTATGAC
>JANPLC010000082.1:0-3985 GCA_031426335.1 Planctomycetota bacterium | reverse complement strand
CCGGAAGTCCGGAAGTCCGGCGAGCACGCGCGTCACCGGAAAAGAGAGTAAGCACGTTATTCATGGAGTCCTATCGCAGTGATCGTGATGAATATGCGCTGAGCGCGGTTGGCGTTGAACAAAAGACTTCCGGACTTCCGGACCTCCGGACTTCCGGACAACGAGTCAACTTCCGGACAGCCTTCAAATCCCGGCCTCTTTCGCCTGTGTCCGCAGATACGCGAACGCCTTGGTCAGCGCGGCCTGATCGCCACCGCCGCCGGCTTCGATGCTGACGCGGCCTTTCCAGCCGTGTTTGGCCAGCACGCCGAACCAGCCGCGGAAATCGTCGCCGGCTACACCGGGCAGCGCGCGTTTCTCTTTTTCCGCGAGGTGGAAGTGGTGGAGGATGTCGATGTTGGCATCGAGGTCTGCGGGTACGTCGCCGCCCAGCACCATGTGGTAGAGATCGGCGGTGATGCCGACGTTCGGATGGTTGGCCGCGCGGATCATCTCCGCGACTTCGCGGATGTTGTTGAGGAAGTTGCATTCCTCTTTGCGCAGCGGCTCAACCGCAACGCGGAGGTTCTGCGCGGCGGCGAGCGGACCCATGCCCTTGAGGATCTCGATGAACTGTTTCTTCGCCTCGTCCTTGCTGAAGCCATCCGGGATCTTCCGCGAGCCACCACTGCCGTAGGTGATGACGTCGATCCCGACCATGCGCGCACGTTTGAACGCGATATTGGCGTAGGCGAGTACCGCTTCGACCTTCGCATCGGGACCAACCGACTTCAGTTCTCCAGGCAGGAAGCTGTTGCAGTTTTTCACAGGGATGAGCGCCGCGCTGATCTCTGGCAGGCGTTTGGCGAACTCGTCATCGCCCTTGTTTGGCATCAGCAAGCCGCCGACGGCTTCTTCGATGTAATCGCAGCCGGCGTCCTTGAGCATGCGCGCGCTGCCGAGGCGCCCGCACATGCCGAAAGCGACCTCGGCCTTCTTGCCGGACGCGACCTCCGCTTCCGCCGCCCACAACGCGCGCGGTAACAGGAGCGAGGCGCCAGCGAGACCGGCAAGGGCGAGGAAGCGGCGACGATCGATGGCAGGAACACGGGTGATCTGAGGCATGGATGGATCCTTCGTCAGTGCGGGGTACCAGCCATCCGGATGGCTGGTGAGAAAACGTGGACGACGCGCGACGTGACCGATCCAGAAACACACAACTGGCCGGACACCTGCTCGAAGCGATCGGATTCCACGCGGTTTTCGTGCTTGACGCCAGTCATGGGGCCGCCAACAGTTTCTGCGTGTTCAACCACGCCAAACATCGTGCCGGCCACGCCGCCGGTTCGCCACCGCGCACGCCCAGGCCGAAACCATGGCCGCCTTTTTCCAGGCGCATGAACTCGTGCGGCACGTCCGCCTTGGCCAACGCTTCGGCAAACAATTCGCTGTTGGCGATTTTCACGCCGTCATCGGCGGCGTGGACCAGGAACGTCGGCGGCGTCTGCGCCGTCACCTGACGTTCGTTGCAATAGCGATCGAGCAGGGTCGCGTCGGCGTTCTTGCCGAGCAGATTGTCCCGTGAACCACCGTGGGCGTTCGGTCCGATAAACGTGATCACTGGATAAACCAACACGGCAAACGCCGGGCGATCCGCGTCGGTGAAATGCGTCGCGAGCGTCGACGCCAGATGACCACCGGCGGAGAAGCCCATGATGCCGATGCGCTTCGGGTCGAGATGCCACCCGGATGCGTTCATTTTGGCTAGACGCATCGCCTGTCGCGCGTCTTGCAGCGGCACGGGTTCGGTATCCCCAGGAGCACCACGCGGCAGACGGTATTTGAGGATCAATCCGGCGATGCCGTTCGCTGCCAACCACGCGGCGACATCGGTGCCTTCTTTGTCGTACGCGAGTGAACCGTAGCCGCCGCCTGGGCAGATGATCACAGCTGCGCCGGTCGGTTTATCCGGCGACACCACGGTGAGTGTCGGCTTGGTGACGTTGGTGAAGGAACGGTCGGGCTTGTCGGTCTTACTGCGATCCTTGACCTGTTCTTCGCCCGCCGCCGGATCGACTTTCAGATCGGGCCACAGCTCGACGACGATGTTGTCCGCAGCGCAAAGGCTTCCGAGGGACAACAGCGCCAGCGCCAGCATCAGCATCAGCATCAGCGCCGAGCAGCGGAAGCGCAACGACGTGAGGAAATGAGCGCTACGCGCCATGGACGAGGTCCTCTGCCGGCAGGTATCTACCAACGCTGCAATCATGCGCTGATAGGAGAGATGTCGCCAGGGATGGTACTCTGGTCACGTGGTCGCTGCGACCAGTAGCCCACGGATGGCAGGCGCCTGCTCAGCACACACTGCTTTTACTGTTTTCCGAGCAGGCCCAGTTTGCCCATCCACAGCAGACAGCGATCCGGCCACGTCGCTGGTTCGCCACCCTTGATTCCCATGCCGAAGCCGTGGCCGCCTTTTTCCATGCGCATGAACTCATGCGGCACGCCGGCCTTGGTCAATGCGGCGTCGTACAACTCGCTGTTGGCGACTTTCACGCCGTCATCGGCCGCGTGGACCAGGAACGCCGGCGGCGTCTGGGCGTTCACTTGGAGGTCGTTGCTGTAGAGCTTCACCAACTCGGGATCCGCGTTCTTGCCGATCAGCGCATTGGCCGAGCCACTGTGGCCAACCGCCGGATCAAACGTGATCACCGGATAGATCAGCACGCTGAAATCGGGACGGCTGCCGACTTTCAGCACCGGATCGGTGGCTTTCGCATCCGCTGCAACCGCATGCGTCGACACCGTCGCGGCCAAGTGACCACCGGCCGAGAACCCCATGATGCCGATGCGTGCCGGATCGATCTTCCACTCGGCCGCACGCGCACGGATGGTCTGCACCGCGCGCTGACCATCTTGGATCGGCCACGGCACTTGGCCTTTGGTTTCTGCCGCGCGCGGCATGCGGTATTTCAGCACGATGCCGGTGACGCCGTTGGCGGCGAAACGCTGGGCGACCTCGGTGCCTTCCATGTCGTAGGCCAAACCACCGTAGCCGCCGCCTGGGCAGATGATCACGGCGGCGCCGGTGTTCTTCTCCGCTGGCGAGTAGACCGTCAGCGTCGGCCACGTGACCTGATTGGTCCAGGTGATCTCACGGTTCTCGTGTTTGCGCTGGATCGATTGTTCCTGCGCGGCATTCGCCGGTGGTTCACCGGGCCACAGCGGGAAGGGTTGCGGATCAGCCGCCATCGCCGCACAGGTGAGGGACGCAAGCACGAGCAGACGATACATGGCAGTTCTCCGGACTCTGAGGTCCATCAGTGGAAACATGTCCCGATCGTAGGCGACCGGTTTAGAGATCGTAGTCCAGCACCGCCACATCGGCGAGGTGCGGCAACAGCACCTGCACCGCCGCGACGTGGTCGGCGTGCGTGATGTAACCATCGCGCGCGGCGGCATTGGCGAAGATCACCGACAGGCCGTATTGGAAGCCGTGTTTCTTCGCCGCGTCCTCGGGGCTGGTCTGTTTGCCGTAGGTCAGGCTGACGATGCCTGGGACTTTTGCTTTGAGGCCCTTGAGCGCTTTCTCGATGGCTGCGGCCTGATCCGCAGTGGTCTCGGCCTTCCAGGTGAACATCACCATGTGGTGGACCTGTTTCTCAGCGGCGCCGCACATGACGGCAGTCATCACCAGGACGAGGAGGGAACGGAGGATCATCGACATGGGTTGGTTCCTTGAGGAGAGCGTGATGGTGCGTGGATCAGGCGCGTGGGGCAATGGGCGAACGCGGCAAATGGCCGCAGGGATTGGTACGCGTGTGCGTCCTTCCCGTTCATCAGCGACCCTCGCCAAGCCGAATGCCTTGCCCCCTGGGAGAAACTATGAAAGCCGGGTCCCCCCGGTAGCAGCGCGGGCTTGGTGTCCCAAAAGGTGCTGCATCCCCAGGAGACCCGGCATGAGCATTCTCGCTTTAGACCTTGGCCGTTTCAACCGTCCGACCCA
>JANPLC010000081.1:0-7257 GCA_031426335.1 Planctomycetota bacterium | reverse complement strand
CCACGCGCTGTCACGGCACGAGCCGCTGCGTTTGGTCAGCGTCTCTTCCGGCGTCTGCACGCCGGGCTCCATGCGGATCATGTAGCGGATATCGAGTGCGAGTTGGCGATTCAGCTCGACCAGAAAGTCGTTGGTCGTGCGCTTGGTGAGATCAATGGCAGCGACGTATTTATCCAACAGCGGCGAGTCTGGCAGGCGCTCCAAATACGGCCGCAGTTCGCGCGCCAGATCGGCGTCGTAGGTAAAGGGGAAATCCATCGCGGCCGGTTCCAGGAAGAACGCGAACGGATTGATCACCGTCATCTCGGCGATCAGGTCGACGGTGATGGCGAATTCAGTGACCTTTTCCGGGAACACCACGCGGGCTTGGAAGTTGCCCTGTGGGTCCTGCTGCCAGTTGATGAAGTGTGGCTGCGGTTCGATCTTCAGCGAGTAGCTGTGGATGGGCGTGCGGCAGTGCGGCGCCGGCCGCAGACGGACGACCTGCGGCCCCAGGTTCACCAACCGGTCGTAGCGGTATTTGGTCTGATGGTGAAGAGCAACGCGCAGGGCCATGGGAATCCGATATCAGAGAAGATGACGAGGATGTGAAGATGAGCAGGAGAGAGGACAGCCAGAGGAGGCGCGCAGAAGCGGAAGTTGGAGGAGAGACCATCGAAAGATGGGCGACCAGTTCTCTGGACTTCGGCTCTTCTTATCTCCGTGTCTGCGCGTCTCCGGTGATGGAGTGAGGTCAGCCTTGAGTCTGTTTCTGGCTCGGCGGTTCGTTGCCGCAGTGCTCGTAACCGAAAGCATCGCTGATGCCGTAGAGTTGCATCAGCAAGCCTGAGAGACGCTCGGGATCCTCGACCAGCGCGCCGAGGGCGAGGCCGTCGATGCTGGCGACCAGATCCCGCGCACGTTTCAGGCAGGTAGTCTGGCCGCTGACCGACAACCGCGACAGGGCTTTTTCCAACTTGCGTGCCGACAACACCAGCGAACGCGGTTGCTGCGGATACCGTGCGATCAACTCGACGGTGGAGTTCAGATCACCGATCTCCGGGTAGATCTTGCGGTACCAGTCCTGCACGCTCGCGGCGCTCAGCATGGATTCCCACAGGCGGTGCCCGGGCGTGCCCGGCTTCTTGGATTCGGCGCCATCACGTTTCATCGCCGGCACGAAGGCACGCAGCACGCGGATGGTGTTGTCGCAGCGTTCGATCGCGCGACCGGCGGCAATGATTGCGGCGCAGTCGTCTTCCAGCAGGTCGTGGATCGCGGCGCGGATCCACATGCAGCGGTGCGTCGCCCAGCCCAAGGTGTCGTCGATACCGCGCGCCTGGACGGTGTCGCGGTCGAGCGCCCGTGCCTCGATCCAGGTGGTGTTGGCGGCTTCCCACAAGGCATTGGTCAGGCGCGAACGCGCGGTGCGGGCGTTCTCGCGCACTGAGCGCAGGCAGCTCCAGATGCTCGACGCGTAGTCGCGATTCCAGATCAGCAGTTCGAGCGCGGCGTCCGCTGGGTTGTGGCTTGGCAGCTTGTCGAGCGCTTGGTCATCAGCCGCGACGTCAACCAGCCAGCGCCACGGACGCGGATCGCCGCCGTGGTATTCCGGCAGCAATGACTGGTTCTGCGCCACCCCGATCATCCGGGCGGTGTTCTCAGCACGTTCAAGGTAGCGGGCTAACCAGAGGCAGTTGCCGGCAATCCGACTGAGCATTGATCAGGCGCTTTCCGAAACGACCCAGGTGTCCTTGGTACCGCCACCTTGGGAGGAGTTGACGACGAGCGAGCCTTCCTTGAGCGCCACGCGCGTCAATGCGCCCGGCACCAAGGTGACATCCTTGCCACTGACCACATAGGGCCGCAGGTCGACATGGCGGGGAGCGATGCCCTGCGCGACGAACGTCGGGCAGGTCGACAGCGCCAGCGTCGGCTGCGCGATGAAATCTGCGGGATCAGCGAGCACCCGCGCCTTGTACGCTTCGCGTTCCTCGGCGGTGGCCGCTGGGCCGACGAGCATGCCGTAGCCGCCGCTGCCGTGCACTTCCTTGACCACCAACTCATGGAGGTGCTCCAGGACGTACTTCAGGTCGGAGGGATCGCTGCACTTGTAGGTCGGCACGTTGGAGAGGATCGGCTCTTCACCCAGGTAGAAGCGGATCATCGCTGGCACGTGCAGGTAGGTCGCCTTGTCGTCGGCGACGCCGTTGCCGATGGCGTTGGCCAGCGTGACGTTGCCCTCGCGGTAGGCCTCAAAGATGCCGGGCACGCCGAGGACGCTGTCTTTGTTGAAGGCCAGCGGATCCATGAAATCGTCGTCGATGCGCCGGTAGATCACGTGGATCTGTTCCAGACCGGTGACGGTGCGGGCGTAAACTTTTTTGTTCTCGACCACCAAGTCGCGGCCTTCGACCAGGTACACGCCCATGCGGTTGGCCAGGTAACCGTGTTCGAAGTAAGCGCTGTTGGCCGCCCCAGGCGTCATGATCGCCAAGGTCGGATTGGTCACGCCAGCCGGCGCACAGTCGCGCAGCGCGTTGCGCAGCACATCGCCGTAGTGGTCGTTGGGCTCGATCTTTTGATTGAGGAAGAATTCCGGACTCAGCCGGCGTTGCGCCGCACGGTTCTCCAGCATGTACGACACGCCCGACGGCGTGCGCAGGTTGTCCTCCAACACGTACCAGGTGGTCGGCGAGACACGCACCAGATCGACGCCAGCGATGTGCGAGTGCACACCGAACGGCACATCGACGCCCTGCATGGCTTTGTTGTAGAGCTTGTTCCCGAGGATCTCCTTCTCGGGGATGATGCCGGCCTTGATGATCTCGTGGTCGTGGTAGATGTCGTCAAGGAAGGCGTTCAGCGCGCGGACACGCTGGATGCAACCGGTCGAGACGATCTTCCAGTCAGCAGCCGAGATCACGCGCGGAATGGTGTCGAACGGTATCAGCCGCTCGGTGCTTTCCCCGTACACGGCAAAGGTGATGCCGCGCCGGTTGAAGAGCCGCCCAGCATCGGCGTGTTTCCGCTCCAAGTTCTTGGCCGAGGTCTTCTTCAGCCACGCATCAAGCGCCACGTAGTCGGGGTGCAACCCGTCCTTGGTGCGCATTTCGTTGAATGCCGCTGACTTGGCGGGAATGCCGCTGTTTTTGACGTCAGAGGGACTCTCACTCGCCTGTTTGGTAGTCATGAACGGGAAGCTCGCCGGAGGGGGGTGAAGTCAACTGCTGGGAGGTGCAACAGTTTATACAACCAATTGTGGCGACGTGGGGATACGAAGTGGAAAATGGAGGTTTTGGTGTGGAGGGGGCAATTTTGGCGAGAGCGAAATGGCCATCGGCCATCCCAGCCACGGCGTCGTTGCCATCCGCGGATCCGGCACAGCGCACCAGCATGGCCTACCAGACCTTCTTCCGGTAAGGAGTCGGCACCATGAGGCGAAGTGGTGTCTGAGTCGAGAGCCGCCAACGGCGGCGACGCCCCACCAGCCCGGCGCGGGAGGGATGCGGGGTTTAATTTCGGATGCCCTGGTTGCGACCAACGTGAAACGCTGGACTGCCCGTTGTAAGCCCCGAACCAGCGATGGGATCATTCCCGATGCCCGTCATCACCCTGACCCTTCGCATCGCCGCCCCGATCGACGCGGTTTTCGACCTCGCCCGCAGCATCGACCTGCACGTGGAATCCACCGCCCAGACCAACGAACGCGCCGTCGCCGGCCGGACCAGCGGACTGATCGGCCTGGGCGAAGAGGTCACCTGGGAGGCGACACATTTCGGCATCCGCCAGCGGCTGACGTCAAAGCTCACGCAGTTCGATCGGCCGCATCATTTCCGCGACTCGATGGTGTCAGGGGCATTCAAGCGATTCGATCACGACCACCACTTTGTCGCCGATGGGCAGGGGACGGTGATGACGGATACCTTTGATTATACGTCGCCATTTGGATGGCTGGGGCGAGTGGCCGACGTTGTGAGGCTGAAGCGGTACATGGAGCGATTACTTGCCACGCGCAATCGCCTCATCAAGGCGATTGCGGAATCTGGCGAAGCGGCACGGTTCATAAAGTGAGGTGACGTGGAACAGGTCGCAATCATCACGAAATTAGAAGGATGTGCGCCAGGCTTCCGCGCCTATGCACATTCTGATGATAATTTTTTTGGCGTCGAATCCGTGCATGGGATATTTGCTGCGTTCGCTGACCATGTCAGAGCAGCTGATGGCACGACCAATTGGCAAGCAGTCGCCGAGTATGTCAATGCGGTGGTCGACGAAGCGGGCGGCGAACTTGATAATGCGGCCTGCACGGGCTTTCTTGAGAACCTCGCGCAGCGTGGTCATCCGCTTGAGCGGCATCTGGTCGGACCGGCGCGGATATATTGGGATTGTTGGTGTTGAGCTGACTCCAGCCATCGACTTAAATGATTGATTGGCGGAATGTGCGCTTGCATGCGCACGAAGCGGTGACCACCGCTGAATTTAAAGTCAGTACGCGACGAATTAGACGGTTAGCGGGGTACGAGGATGTTCCTAATGATGTGAGTGCGGCCCTAAGGAAACGCCCGGCCATCCGGCCGGGCGTTTCTCATCTGCGCGTCGCCTGACGCTCAGCTTCAGCGATACAAATTGTAGAACGTCTTCAGTCCCAGGTACTGCGCCTGCTTGCCCAACTCCTCCTCGATGCGGATGAGCTGGTTGTACTTGGCGATGCGGTCGGTGCGGCTGGCCGAGCCGGTCTTGATCTGGCCGCAGTTGGTCGCGACGGCGATGTCGGCGATGGTGGCGTCTTCGGTTTCGCCCGAGCGGTGTGACAGGACGGCGGTGTAGCCGGCCTTCTGCGCCATCTGCACGGCGTCCAGCGTTTCGCTGAGGGTGCCGATCTGGTTGACCTTGATCAGGATCGAATTGCAGGCGCCCTTGGTGATGCCTTCGGCGAGGCGCTTGGGGTTGGTGACGAAGAAGTCGTCGCCGACGACCTGCACGGTTTTGCCCATGCGGCTCGTCATCTTCACGTAGCCGTCCCAGTCGTCCTGGTCGAGGGGATCTTCGATCGAGATGATCGGGTACTTGGCGGCCCAGCCGGCGAAGATGTCGACCATCTCATCAGCGGAGAACAGCTTGCTCGGGTTCGACTTCCAGAACTTGTAGCCCTTCTTCTCGCCTTCGTCGAACAGCTCGCTCGACGCGCAGTCCATGGCGATGCCGAAATCCTTGTCGCGGCCGGGCTGGTAGCCGGCTTTGACGATGGCGTCCATGATGTACTTGAGCGCTTCCTCGTTGTCGATGTTCGGCGCGAAGCCGCCTTCATCGCCGACGTTGGTGTTGTGGCCGGCCTTCTTCAGCACGCCCTTGAGCGCGTGGAAGACTTCGCACACCTGACGGATGCCTTCGCTCCAGCTCTTGGCGCCCACTGGCATGACCATGAACTCTTGGAAGTCGACTTTGTTGTCGGCGTGTTTGCCGCCGTTGATGATGTTGGCCATCGGGACGGGCAGCTGACGCGCGTTGGTGCCGCCGATGTAGCGGTAGAGCGGCAGGCCGTGCGCCTGGGCAGCGGCCTTGGCCAACGCGAGCGAGACGCCCAGGATGGCGTTGGCGCCGAACTTGGATTTGTTCTCGGTGCCATCCATCTCGATCATCAGGTTGTCGACCAGGCGCTGTTCATGCGCTTCGATGCCGACCAGTTCCGGTCCGATGAGGTCGTTGACGTTGGCGACGGCTTTGAGGACGCCTTTGCCCAGGTACTTGCTCTTGTCGCCGTCGCGCAGTTCGCACGCCTCATAGGCACCGGTCGAGGCGCCCGAGGGCACCGCCGCGCGGCCGAGGGTGCCGTCTTCCAGACGGACATCGACCTCGACGGTGGGATTGCCACGGCTGTCGATGATCTGGCGGGCTTTGATGTCTTCGATGTACATGGGAATTGATCCTTGGCGCAGGAAAGGGGGTGCGATTGGGAGGGTGGGACGATAGGTCGCCCGTCCGCTTGCCAAGGGTCAAGTCGGGCAACAGCGGCGGAACTTCATGGGATCTTTGTCGAAATGGGCTGTACGGCGTTCGGCGTTCGGCGTGCGGCGTTGGACAGCCATGAGCAGTGCGGCGTTCGGCGTGCGGCGCTTCCAGGACTGCGTATCGTGCTGAATTCAGCCATGATCAACGAGCGGCGGCACTATTTCTGTGAAGGACCTGGGGACTTGGATGGGCTGTCCAACGACGCACACCGCACGCCGCACTGTCGTCCCCGCACTGCCGTCGCCGCCAATGAACAACTTCAAACCGCCGAGATCCGTTCCAGCAACGGCAGATGCAGCTCGCCCAGGCTCCAGAAGCCCGGTTTGCGCGCACCCATGAAATGCAGGTCGCTGCCGGAGCTCATGAGCCAGCCACGTTCCTTCGCCGCGCCGAGCAGCGTCGCGTGGAGTGACGGGTCGAGGTTGGGGTGGTTGACCTCCAAGCCATCCAGACCTTGGGCCATCAGCGGTTCGATGGCAGCGAAGGTCCCGTAGATCCCAGGATGCGCGAGGATCGCTACGCCGCCGGCGGCGCGGATGGTCTCGCCGACCGTGGTGGGCGTGGGGAAACTTTCGAGCGTGCCGTCGCTGACGTGTTCATCGCCCAGGTGCTGGGCGAACGCGTCGCTCACGGTCTCCACCCCACCGCGGCGGATGATCGCTTTGGCCAAGTGCAGACGGCCGAAAGTCTCGCTCGCGCGGCCGAAGGTTTCTTCGCGCAATGCGGGTAGTGTCAGGCCGCGACGAACATCATCTGGCAGGCGTGCGATCAGGACTTCCAGACGACGCAGTCGGATGGCGCGGATCTCGGCCAGCATGGCGAGCAGACCGGCGTGTTCCGGATTGATGCCGAGGCCGACGATGTGGATCTCGCGGCCATCGTAGCCGGCGGTGACTTCGACGCCGGGGATGAGTCCCGGTTCGTCTTTCAGCGCCTGCCAGCCGAGCAGCGAATCATGGTCGGTGACGGCGAAGCGTTCGACTTGCTGGCCATGCACCGCCGCCAACAACTCGCGCGGTGCGAGCTGGCCATCGCTGTGATACGTATGCAGATGGAGGTCGACGCGCACGGTGCGGAACTATGCGAGATCAGCGACCATCACCAGTAGCGAACACGTCAACCTTGGCGCTGGAACCCGAACGTCAGCGCGCCACCGGCAGCGCCGGCCCTGGGAGAGGCGAGCCCCAGCTCGCCTATGTCTTTGGGTATCGCGTTCGGTCAGCAGCACCGCACGAAGAACAGGCGAGCTGGGGCTCGCCTCTCCCA
>JANPLC010000080.1:0-48346 GCA_031426335.1 Planctomycetota bacterium | reverse complement strand
CGAAACCAGCGGGTTGGCCACACCTTCAAGCACGCCGTTGCCGAGCGCGAAGAGGAACATGCCCCAGTAAAGATAGTTGTACGCACTGGCCGAGGCGGCGGCTTTGACCACATCCGTCGCGCCAGCTTCTGCAGGAGTCGCGCCGAAGGTGACGAAGGCCGAGAGCATGTGCAGAGCGAACGCTGCAGCGACCAGCTTGCCGTAGCCGAGCTTGTCGACGATCACGCCGGCAATGATGATGCCGAAGCAGAAGCCGCTGAAACCTGCACCACCGATGGCGCCCAGTTGACCCCCGGTGAAGCCGAAGTCGGCACCCCAGTTGGCGAAGATGCCGCCGCGGACGCCGAAGCCGACGCCGGCCGCGAGGATGGCCGCGAAGCCTGCCCACAGCAGACGCTTGGCATTGTCAGGTGATTGGGAAAGCGAATCTGCGGTGCTCATGAGGGCCTCTTGGGGGGTTGGCTAGAAAGCGATCGTGTGGCGGACGAACACCAGAAGGTGGGCGCGGTTTTTACCGCCACGGACGGACATTGTTGGGGGTTTGGTCTTCTGTGATGGAATTGCGGGATTCAGAGAGAAGGCGGGGTCTTAGTCACCACCTCGGGCAAGGAAAGCCCTTCCAGGTGCTGAGTGGGATCTGGTGTCAGACAGTGGTCTGACCTTTGCTGACTCCATCCCTACCAGCGATGCGATCACACCAGCGACCCCCGGGACCGCCGGTTTTCAACCGGCGGAGCACCGACTACCACCTGCGACCCCATCCGGCACCAATCACCGGACGGCGGCATTTCTCGCCGGTTGGAAACCGGCGGTCCCGGGGGTCGGTTGACGTTCGACGTCACTAGCGCGACTCAACGACGCATCAGTGATGAGAATCCACGACCACCAGACGGCGGCGCCTCTCGCCGGTTGGAAACCGGCGGTCCCAGGGGCGGTCCGTTCGCTCAGGCCTTTTTTGCGCCGACCATCGCTAGGCGACCGATCGCCGGCAGCTTGCCGACCAGTGGTTTGAGGTAGGGCATCAGCGTGTCCATCACCACGTCATTGGCGGCGGCGTTGATCATCTCGCGCGGCATGTGCTTGGTGTCCTTCGCCACGCTGGCCAGCGGAGTGATGAAGGTCTCGACCGCGTACGCTGCACCGTCGCCGATGCGTTTGAAAGCAACCGAGCCGCTGGTGGTTCCGGCCATGGCTGCCTGCACCGCAGCGGTACCGGCGCGGCGCGCTTCGGCTGCGTCGACTTCGCTGACCACGCCTGGGAAGCAGCGCTGCAGGTAGCCGAACGTATCGGCGCGCACGCGGTGTTTGACGCCGGGCTGGGCCTTGCCCAGGAAGCTTTTGAGCTGGCCGGCGAGGTAATCGCCGAGTGCGCCAGAACCGGAGAGCTGTTTGTTGCCATGGCTGTCGGTTTCACCCAGGTCGATGATGTCGGCGCCGCCGATGCCATGGATGCCTTCGCTCACGGCGATGACGCAGCGACCGAGCCGCTGATAGACCTTGAGCACGTCGGAACCGAACTGCTGCATGGAGAAATCCGTCTCCGGGCAGTAGATCAAGTGCGGGCCGTCATCGGGGAACTGACGCGCCAATGCACTAGCCGCGGTCAACCAGCCGGCGTTGCGGCCCATCACCACGTTGATCTTGATGCCGCCGAGCGAGCGGTTGTCGAGGTTGTCGCCCATGAAGGCCTGCGCGACGAACTTCGCCGCCGAGCCGTAGCCTGGGCAGTGATCGGTGACGCGCAGGTCGTTGTCGATGGTCTTGGGGCAGTGGATGCAGGTCAGCTGATAGCCATCCGCCAGCGCCATCTCATTGATGATGTGCGCGGTTTCCGCGGTGTCGTTGCCGCCGATGTAGAAAAAGTAGCGCACGTTGTGTTCTTTGAAGCGCGCCAGCACCTGCGCGCAGATCTGCGGCGTGGGCTTGAGGCGCACCGATTTCAACGCGGCCGACGGCGTGCCAGCGACGATCTCCAGATTGGCGGGATCTTCTTGCGAAAAATCGCAGAAGTTCCCATCAAGGATGCCCTGGATGCCGTGAATCGCGCCGTAGACCTTGAGGAAGGTCTGCGGATGGCGCAGCGCCTCCTTGGCGACACCGATGAGCGTCTGGTTGATGACGGCAGTAGGACCACCGGACTGACCGATGACGACATTACCTGGAGTGGGCATGGGATTTCCTCGCGGGGAGGCGGGTTATGGAGAGCCCGCCGCGCGCGGCAAGCGCGCGGAAATAGGTATGGCGAGGGGTGTGTCTGACCACGCGAAGCTAACGAAGCTGCGAGCTGCGAGCTGCGAGCTGCGAGCTACGAGCTACAAGTTTGTCGGTCATGGCTGAGGGTGCCATTGGCGCCATGGCGTCCAGGTCACCAGCACACGTGGGACCCGGTCGAGATGAACTCGTAGCTCGTAGCTCGTAGCTCGCAGCTCTGTTTCCCCACGCGGACAGGTCCACGGCTTCCGCTGGCCACTCCGGAGGTGCCTTACACACTCCCGCCCATGACCGTGCTGCGCTCCCTGATCCTGCTCTGCTGCCTGCTCGTCATCGCCGCCCTGGGGGCCGCTGATCCCGCGGAGACTGCCCCGGCGACGCCGACCGCGACGCCAGAGGCGGACAGCGCCCGGCCAGAAGCCGCGACACCAGCCGTCACGCCAGCCAAGCGCATCGCCTACGTGAAGATCGACGGCGTGATCGATCCGCACAAAGCCGCCTATTACCGGCGAGCGATGGATGCGGCGATCAGTGCCAAGGTCGATGCCGTGGTCGTGCACCTGACCACGCCGGGTGGACGCGTCGACAGCGCCATCGAAATCACCCAGAAGGCCCTGGGCATGCCAGAGGACGGCCCCCTCACCGTCGCCTTCGTCGATCGGGAGTCGTACAGCGCCGGCTCGCTGATCGCCTACGCGCACCGCCGGGTCTACGTCACCGAGGTCGCCACCATCGGCAACATCGGCGTGATCTTCTATGGTGCCGACGGCAAGATGGAATACGCGCCAGAGAAGGCCGAAACCGTCATCCGCACCATGTTGCGTTCCGTGGCACAAAAGAACGGCTGGAGCGAAGCCAAGCTCGTCAAGATGACAGCGCGCAACCAGGACCTCTACCGCTTCGACCTGAAGGACGGTCCGGTGTGGGTGATTGAGGACGACCTCGGTCGTTTTCTTTCCGCGCATCCCGAGGTGAAGACCGAACAAAAAGTATTGATCCTGGGTGAGGACCGTCTGCTGAGCTACACCGCCAAGGAAGCGATCGAGGAAAAGATGGCCAACGGTCTGGTGAAGGATCTGCCGGCGCTCTACCGTGAACTCGGCGGCGATCCCTCAGCGATCATCGATCTGGCACCGAGTTCGAGCGAGGAGCTGAGCTGGCAGCTCAGCGGCTACGCACCGATGCTCGCCGCGCTCGCAGTGCTCTTCATCATCTTCGAACTGCGCGCCCCCGGCATCGGCATCTGGGCCACGCTCGGCGGCATCTGCGGCGTGTTGTTCTTCGTCTGCCAGTTTTATCTCGAACTCGCCAGCTACCCCGAGGTCATCCTAGTGATGATCGGCCTAGTCGCGGTCGGTCTGGAGCTCTTCCTCATCCCCACTGGAGGGATGTTGGCGCTCGGTGGGGTCGGCGTGGCCATGCTCGGTCTGGTCCTCGCGTTCATGCCCGACGCCAGCCAGTTCGCCCCAGGAACTCCTGGGTGGGGCGGCAACCTGATGGATGCGCTGATCAGCAGCATGTTCGCCATGCTCACGGCGGGTGGTGGCATGGTCGCGTTGATCATGGCGCTGCCACGCCTGGCGGTCGCCAGCAAGATGGCCTCGACCGCCGAGATCACCGCCACCGCCACCAGCGATTCCGCCACCGCGATCACCAATATGGCCGGCGTCGGCAGCCGCGCGGTGGCGCGCAGCGATCTGACGCCCAATGGCTACATCGTACTCGCCGGACGTGAGATCAGCGCCGAGGCCGAGCACGGCGAGTTCATCAAGGCCGGCACCGCAGTGGAGATCATCGGCATGCGCTTCGGTGAAGCGGTGGTGCGTCCGGCGAGCACGCCATGAGCGCGTTCGACTTTCTGCTCCAGACCGGCGAGGCCGCCCAGGCGGTGGTGTTCAACGATGTGCTGCTCGCCATCGCGTTGCTGGTGCTCGCGGCCGGACTACTGCTGCTTGAATTCCTGGTGGTCAGCTACGGCCTGCTGGCCATCGCCGCGCTCGGCTGCGCCATCGCCGGCATCGTCCTGGGTTTCGGCTCGTCACCGGTGGTCGGCTGGACCCTGCTGGGCGTCTCGCCGATCCTCGCCGCGCTGGTGACCGCCTGGGGTCTGCGCCGCCTGATGCGCTCATCCTTGGTGCCGAAAGAAGAGATCAGCGGCAACGCCGGCTACCGCCACGCGGCCGACAGCCTGGGTATCAGCATCGGCTCGCGTGGTACGCTGGTCACCGATGCCATGCCCACCGGTCGCGCGCGTTTCCCAGGCGGTGACCTCGATGTGCAGGTCGAAGGCCCCGCCGTCAGCAAAGGCGCAGTAGTCACGGTACGGCGCATCGAAGGTCCGGTGGTCTTTGTCGCACCGGATAGCGGAACGTCGCATGAGTGAATTTATCGCCAACAATTGGCTGTGGCTGACCTTCATCCTGATCCTGACCCCGCTGATCACCACCGTCGGCCTGAAGTGGCTGCGCGCCTGGCAACTCAGCCTGAGTGCGTGGATGAAAGGTGTGCAGATCGGCATCGTCGACCTGATGCTTATGCACCTGCGCCGCGTCGACACCACCCTCCTGGTCAACCAGCTGCTAGTGGCGAAACAACACCATCTGGAAGTCACTGCCGAGGCGCTCGCCGCCCACCAGCTGTCCGGTGGCAATATCCGCGTGGTGGTCGCCGCGCTGCTGTCAGCCAAACGTTTCGCCATTCCGTTGACGCTCGAACGTGCCTGTGCCGTCGATCTGGTCGGACAGGACCCGCTGCAACTGATCGGCGACGCGGTGCATGAGGCGAGCAAGATCCATCCGTCGGCGGTGGCGGGGCAGCCCGCGCCGGGTCGTCCTGCGATCAATCCTGCCAGCGTGTTGCTCCAGGCCGGCCCAGGGACCGCCGGCAGCATCATCGATCCCCCTCGTCTGACCGCGCGTGTGCGATTTCCCCAGGGTGAACTAGACGTCGTGGTGCGCGCACACACGGTGCCCAAACCCGGCGATGCCGTACGCGTGACCGTCGTCGATGGCATCACCGTGACCGTCGAACCGGCACTGGTCTGACGCTCCCCGTTCTTTTTTCCTGTTCACTTTTCTCCTCAACCTCGCTTATAAGCACCCCCAAGGACTCCACATGAACTCTAGCGATTTCACCTTCGTATCTGCCGCCCTGCCCGACCTCAATCCGGTGACCATCGGCCTGGGCCTGCTCAGCCTGATGGCGCTGTTCATATTCTTCATGATCTGGAACGCCTTCCAGTTGTGGATGCAGTCGATCCTCTCCAACGCGCCGGTCGGCCTGATGTCGATCGTGCTGATGCGCTTCCGCAAAGTTGACGCCAACATCATCGTCACCGCGCGTATCACCGCCAAGAAAGCCGGCATCGATATCACCGCCGACAAACTCGAAGGCCACTACATGGCCCGTGGTCACGTTGTGCGCGTGGTCCAGGCGCTGATCGCCGCCAGCAAAGCCGACATCCCACTGACCTTCGACCGCGCCTGCGCCATCGACCTCGCTGGCCGCGATGTGCTCGACGCGGTGCAGACCTCGGTCAATCCCAAGGTCATCGACGTGCCGACGCCGGGCCAGAGCCCAACCACCATCGACGGCGTCGCCGGCAACGGCATCCAGCTCAAAGTGAAAGCCCGCGTCACCGTGCGTACCAACCTCGACCGCCTGGTCGGTGGTGCTACCGAGAACACCATCGTCGCACGTGTCGGTCAGGGCATCGTCTCGACCATCGGCGCAGCCAAGAACCACATGGAAGTGTTGGAGAATCCCAAGTCGATCAGCAAGACCGTGCTCGACTCGGCGCTCGATGCCGGCACTGCGTTCCAGATCCTCTCGATCGACATCGCCGACGTCATCGTCGGTGAGAACATCGGCGCGCGCCTGCAGACCGATCAGGCCGAAGCGCAGAAGATCATCGCCCAGGCCGAAGCCGAACAGCGCCGCGCCATGGCCGTCGCCCGTGAACAGGAAATGGTCGCCCTGGTGGCCGAGAACCGCGCCAAGGTCGTGCTCGCGGAAGCCGAAATCCCGATGGCCATCGCCGATGCCTTCCGCAACGGCCGCCTGGGCGTGATGGATTACTACAACCTGCGCAATGTGCAGGCCGATACCGAGATGCGCTCGTCGATCGCCAATCCGGATGCGGGCAAGGCTGAAAAGCCGAAATGACGTCTGTGCGGCGTGCGGCGTGCGGCGTGCGACGTTGGACAACCGACTAGCCCGCACACCAACGCCGAACGCCGAACGCCGAACATCGAACCCTCTCGGAGTCATCCATGGGAATCATCGAAGAACTGATCCTGATGGCCAAAGAGGCCATCGACGAAGCCAACCAACGTGGCCGTCGGCCGCCAACGGCGCGGGCGCCTGAATCGGAGCCAGAGTCAGAGCCAGAGTCAGAGCCAGCAGAACACAGCGAGGAAGAACTCGAAGATTTGCGCCGCACCCTCGCTCGCCGCGCCGCCCAGGCGCGAATAGAGCAGGATCAGGCCGAGCGCGCAGCTGCCGACCAGCGCGACCAGCAGCAACGCCAACGCGAAGCCCAGGAACGCGACCGGCAGCGCCAGGTGCGCAGCAACAGCAAGAGCACCGCGGCGCAGGTGGTCCGTGCCACTGGCGCCGTTGATCCGCAACGCATCGCCCGGCTGGTCCGCCAACCACAAGCCCTGCGTGAAATGATGGTGCTGAGCGAAGTCCTCGGCAAACCGCTGGCACTGCGAAAACGTCGCTGACATCCTTCTCAATGGACAGCTGATCAAACCGCAGAGACGCAGAGGTACGAGGAGGGCCGCAGAGCGGATAGCACTCACCCTGCAAAGCGCATTCGATTGGCCGCCAAGACACCAAGACGCCAAGAGCAAACCGTCTTGGTCCACCTGGAGAGCGAATACGTCGATTCGTTCTCTCGTCGATGAATTCTGGCTATTTTGTGGCTGAACTTGGCGTCTTGGCGGCCAATTCGATCGCCGGATCCAGGCTCACAGCTTCGTCTCTGCGGCCCTCCTCGTACCTCTGCGTCTCTGCGGTTCGATTTGCTTTTTCGTTTCGATCGATGGCGGATTGGTGTGAGCGCTCTTATTCGCTGGCGAAATACCGCTCGACCACCGCGCGATGACGCGGTGCCACGGTCGCACGACGTGCGTCAGCCGCGGTCGGATCGAAGGCCCGCGCCGCGGCACGCACTGCGGCCTGTTGCACCGACTCATCGATCTCCGCGTCGCGTACCTGTTCCGCGAGGGTGACCGAGCCATCCGGATTGAGCTGCGCGCCAGCCGGCAGGCCTTCGATGCCCCCACCAGCGGTACGTAGCGGATCGCTCCACGTCAGATCGGCATGCCCAGGACCACGGCTGACGCCGCCGCGCCCAGGACGGCCATCGCCATCGCCATCGCCGTCCCCCTCTTGGCCTTCGCCGAGTTTCTTCAGTGCTTCACGCGCCTTGGCCAATTCTTTCGCCAAGTGTTCACCGAGTTTGCGCGCCTGCGCGGCGTCCAACTGACGTCCTGCCTGCGGCCGCAACAGACCGAGTTGCTTCACCGCATCGGCCTGCTCTTGGCTGAGCACACCGGCCGCGGCGGCCTGCGCCAAGGCGGCGGCCAGCTCCTCCTCACCGGCACCCGCAGGCAACTTCGGCACCAGGCCGGGCGCCCGTACGGCGAGCTCCGCCACCGCCTGCGCCAAACGCGCACCGTCCTGCGAGCGTGCGCTGTTATCCGGCGACTGCGCCACCGACTCGCTGAGTGCCAGCGACTGCGCCAGACGCTGGTTGGTGGTGCTGACGCTGCGATCAAGGCGACTGCGGATGCGGTCGAGCGCCTCCCAGGTCGGTTGGTCCATACCCCGATCGGTGGCGCGTTCCTGCAGGTGCGCCAGATCCGTGCGCGCCTGCTCGCTCTCCGCTGGTGGAATGACACCCGCCTGTTCCAAACCCGCCACGCGCTCGGTCGCCTGACGGAAAAAACTGCCGACCACCGTCGGCAACGACGCCGCAACCTCACGCTGCGGCAGCGCCAACGCCACCAGCAAGCAGACCACGGCGAACAGAGCGCCACGTGCGGCAGTCCAATGCAGCGGCGGCAAAACCAGATCCTCCAGCGGACGACGCAGCCGCGCCATCCAATCACCATCACGTTGCGCCGCCGGCACGGCCGCCAACGCCATCGCCAATCCCTGCGCACCACAACCACGATCCAGATGACCGGTCAACGCCGCACGTTCATCGCGCACAGAAAAAGCCCGCGGCACCACTAACACCGGCACCAGTAAGCCGGCAGCCGCCAAGGGCAACGCAATCCAGTCCGCTCCTGGGATCGCCAGACGCACCACCATCACCGCCAGCGCAGCGCCACCCAGACCGAGTCCGAGCGCCGGCAACAGCTGATCAAGCGCACGCTGAACACGCCGCTGCCGATGCAGGCGATCGAGCTGACGATCAAGGAGGTCGGACACGCCGCCTACTGTGGAGAACGCTCGTTGGCGGGCAATGCATTGATGAGGTCCGGAAGTCCGGAAGTTCGAAAGTCTTGTGACCGTAGTCGACTTCCGGACTTCCGGACCTCCGGACTTCCGGACCCTTATTCCCACCATCGGTCTTGCGCCTCCGCGTGCTCCACCTACACCTCCGCCCGCCTAGGTGCCGACGCGTACGCGCGTTGGTGAAAAGGGAAGCCGGTGCGCTGCTGATTCTGCTCACGCAGGAAACGCAGCAAATCCGGCGCGGACCCGCCACTGTAACCGGGGACTGCCTCAGCACGAGCCACTGCATCGACGATGCGGGAAGGCGCTGACGCGGACCGATCCGGAAGTCAGGAAACCTGCCTAGGCCTTGCGGCGTTACCCTCGTGGAACGGGGTACGGTCACCTACGCGATCCCTGCCACGCAGCGATCACGTGGCCCGGCTACCATTCCACGAGCACACGACGCATGGGCACAACGGACACTCCGTTCGTTGGCCGCTCACCTGAATGGCCCGTGGAAAGGCTATGTGGAGCGTCGTCATGCGTTTGTCGTCCCTGGTCCCTCTTCTCGCGGCGATCGCCGCGCCGTCGTTCCTCCTGGCTGAGGAAAAACTACCGACCGCTCCCCCTGTCACTCCGCCGGCCAGTGCGACGACCACGGCGACCACGCCCGTCGCCGACACCACGCAGATGGTCGTCACCGCCGATCGGCGCGAGGCGGCACTTTCGCGCAGCATCCCCAGCACCGACGTAGTGACTGCTGAGCAAGTGCGCGAACGCGGGTACCAACCCTTCATCCATGATTGGCTGCGTGGCCTGCCTGGTGTGGACGTGAACCAGAGCGGCGGCGGATTCTCCGGCCTCACCCAAGTGCGTGTGCGCGGCGCCAAAGCCGGCGAAACCCGCTTCATGCGCGACGGCATCCCGCTGACCGATGCCTCGGTGGGCGACGCCAGTCCGATGGTCGAGTTGTTCGATCCCTCGGGCATCCACCAGGTCGAAGTGGTGCGCGGATCGCAGAGCGGACTCTACGGCTCCAACGCCAACGGCGGCGTGGTCAACCTCATCGGTATCCGTCCGACGGCGGCTCCGCAGGCGGGACTCCAGCTGGATGCCGGCAGTCACGCCACTGTCGCTGGCAGTGCGCAGGTCACCGGCCCGATTACTGATGGTGTTGGCTTCGCCGTCCATGTCGGCGGCATCAGCAGCGAAGGATTCAGCAACGCCACCGACGCTGATGCCAACGGTGATCCCCGGGATCATGAAAAAGACGGCCTACGCCGCGTTGGTGCCGGTGCGCGGCTCGAAGCCCGCAACGAGCGCGGCATGATCTACCTCGCTGGCAACCTTGCTGACGCCGAACAGGACTATGACAGCTACCTGAACGTGCCGCCTTATTCGCTCGATCCGGAAGACACCCAGTCGACGCAGGAGGTCTTCAGCTGGCGCGTCGCCGGCGGCGGTGAATGGCGCCTGGCGGATCAGCTCACCATCATCGGCGATGCGGCGCGCACCCTCACCGATCGCACCTATCCGAACGCCGCGTTCACCACCAAAGATTACGACGCGGAAGATACCTACGCTGGTCTGCGTGCACTGGCGCAGTTGCCACTCAATCTAAGCGCGATCGTCGGGGTGGACGGCAACTGGCAACACGCGGAACTGGTCGATGACAGCGGCACCACCGAGATCGATCGCGGCGCCCGTCTCATCGGCGTGTGGGCGACCATCGCCTATGACCTGCCGTGGTTGTCCCTCAGCGCGACTGGTCGTCACGATGAGCACACCTCCGAAGGTGGCGCCGACACCTTCCGTCTGGGCGCGGCGACCTTCTGGTTCGCGCAGCAGTACAAACTCTTCGGTTCGGTCGGCACCGGCTTTCGCGCGCCGACACTCTACGAGTTGTACGCACCGACTTACGGCAACCCCGACCTGGAGGCGCAGACCTCGCTCAGCGCCGACCTCGGTCAGACCTTAGTCATCAGCGGCACGGGGCTGTCACTAACCAACACCTGGTTCCTCACGCAGTACGAGGACGCCATCACCTTCGGGCCGCCACCGACGTATCAGAACATCAACCTCGAGAGCGATGCCCGCATCCGCGGGCTGGAAAACGCGCTCGGCTGGACTGATGAGCACCTGGCGTTCGACGCGGTCTACACCTACCAGCACAGCGATGACGGCACCGGCCAGCGCTTGGCGCAACTGCCCGACCACAAGCTGAATCTGGCGGGCACCGTGCGGGCCTTCGATGCGTGGCTGCGGGTGGCGGTGGAACGCCAGTGGTCACGCTTATCCGGCGGTGAGGAACTGGCCGCCTACACGTTGTTGAGCGCCAGCGTCGGCTGGGAATTCACCGCCGATTGGACGATCTACGCCCGGGCCGAGAACCTCACCGACGAGGACTACGAGATCACCCCAGGCTACGCCACCGCGCGTCGGTCGGCGTATGGCGGCATCGCCGCGCGTTTCTAAGCGGATGCACGGCGACGGCCGGACGACAGAGTCATGACCATGCGCACGTTGGTGGTGTGGTCGTCGTTGGTGCTGCTGCTCGCCGTGGTCGCGGTGGTTGGGCTCAGTGTCGGGCGCGGTGAGCTCTCCGGCCAGAACGGCGCGGTGTTCATTGAACTGCGGGCGTGGCGCATCGCCGCCGCCGCGCTCGCCGGCGCGGCGCTCGGCATGGGCGGCGTGCTGATGCAGGGATTGTTCCGCAATCCGCTCGCCAGTCCAGATCTGCTCGGCACCACCGCGTTCGCGTTGCTGGGTGGGCAGATCGTGTTGGTGTTGGTGGTACTTGCCGGCGCTTCGCTGCCGCTGTGGCTGCCGGCGGAGTTATTGTTACCGATTGGTTGTCTGCTTGGTGCGGCGGGCGCGCTCGCCGCATTGTTGTGGTTGGCGGAACGCGCGAGCGGACTCACCACCGTGCTGGTGGTGGGCTTCCTGTTCGCCGCGCTCGGCTCATCCGCCGGCACGTTGCTGACCAGTTTGTGCCGTGATCAGTGGGAACTGATGCGCGCACTCCAGGGCCTCAGCCTAGGCGGCGTCGACGGCACCGGACCGGCGCAGCTCGCACTCG
Organism: Planctomycetota bacterium; assembly: GCA_031426335.1. Classification (GTDB taxonomy): domain Bacteria; phylum Planctomycetota; class UBA11346; order UBA11346; family UBA11346; genus BOG-1363. The sequence continues at coordinate 36,603 of JANPLC010000080.1, read as the reverse complement.
GCGCACCGTTGGTGCTGATCGCCGGCATCTGTGCGTGGGGCTGGGGCCGGGCGCTCGACGTGTTGTTGTCGGGTGAAACCGAAGCCGCAGCGCTCGGTGTCGATGTGCCGTTAGTGCGGCGCTGGACGTTGATCTGGACCGCAACCCTCACCGCCGCGGCGGTGGCGCTGGGCGGCGCAGCGGTGTTCGTCGGGTTGATCGTGCCACACGTGATGCGTGGTCTGGTGGGCGTGACCCATCGGCGATTGATCCCGGCGTCGGCGCTGGGTGGCGCGGTGTTTTTGGTCGCGTGCGATAATCTGGCGCGCGCGCTGCCGACCACCGGGGAGCTACCGCTCGGCGTCGTCACCGGACTGATCGGTGCGCCGCTCTTCATCGTCGTGCTGCTGCGTTCGCGCCAGGAGTTGGCATGAGCGACGAGCGACCAACGACTGGTGACTCCTTGGGAACGCCGGCTTCAGCCGGCACGGGGCAATCCGGTTCTTCTATTCATTCCAGCATCCCCGTGAACCCACTCCTGCCGACTGACGTCGGCGCTCCCAGAGAAACCACTCCCGCGCTCGTCATCAGCGGGCTCACCATCCGCCATGGAACGCGCGCGGTGTTGGAAGACGTGTCGCTGACCGCAGCGATGGGCCAAGTCACTGCGCTCATCGGTCCCAATGGCGCTGGCAAATCGACGCTGATCAACGCGGCGCTTGGCCTGTTGCCATGCGATCACGGCAGCGTGCATCTGCTGGGACAAGATCTGTTGCGGCTGGACCGTCGTGCACGTGCACGCCTGATCGGCTACGTGCCGCAACGCAGCCGGCTGAGCGCGCCGTTGCCGGTGCATGAGGTGGTGGCGCTCGGGCGTTACGCACTGGGCGGCGGACTAGCTGGAGCATTCGGTGCCACGCGCCGCGCCGTCGACGAAGCCTTGGCCGCAGTCGAGGCCACCGCGTTGGCTGAACGTCGCTTCAACGAACTCTCCGCTGGCGAGGCGCAACGCGTGCTGGTGGCACGCGCGTTGGCTGGTGGCGCGCACACGCTGCTGCTCGACGAACCCACCGCCGCCCTCGACATCGGCCATGCCTTGTCGTTGCTCGCGCTGCTGCGTCGCCTTGCCGCGAATGGCTGCACCGTGCTGGTGGCGCTACATCAGCTCGACGAAGTCCGTCGTGTCGCCGATCACGCGGTGCTGTTGCAGCACGGTCGCGTGGCGATCAATGGACCTCCGGAAACGGTGATGACCTCAGCGCAACTCACCGACGCGTTCGGCGTCGAGACTGATCCCGCCGGTGCACTCGCCTTCCGTCTGTCGCCATCGCGGACGCACTCCACGGAGCCTCGATGAGCCGGCTCGACAACGTGAATCTTGCCGCATTGGTGCTCGCCTTGGTTTTGGCGGCGGTCGGCACCCTTCAGTTCACCCGTCCATCGGCTAGCGGCCACACAACACCGGCGTTGGAATCCACCGGCGGCATCGCTCGTGTGCTGCTCGACGACGGTCGCCAAGCGGTGCGCGATGCTCAGGGCAGCGCGATCCCGCTGGGGCACTACACCCGCATCGTCAGCCTCGGCCTGGAATCCGACGCGCTCCTGGCAGAGTTGTGCGAACGTGACCGCCTGGCCGGAGTCAGCACCTACCACCGTGGAGCCACGGCGCTGCGCCTCGCTGGCCTGCCACGTTTCGCCGGCCTCGACGACCTGGAGTCGGTGATCACGCTCGCCCCGGATCTGGTGCTGGTGTCGAGCTCGGCGGATCAACTCGATCGCATCGCACGTCTGCGTCAGGCCGGGCTGACGGTGTGCAATCTGGGGCCACAACGCGGGGTGGCCTCGTTGGTGCCCAATGCTCGGCTGATCGGTGTCTTGCTCGGCGCTGAGGCGCGCACCGAACGGTTCGTCGCCACTTTCACCCAGCGCCTCGCCAATGTCGATGCGTCGTTGCCCGCTGAACGTCCGCGTCGACGTGCGCTTTACCTCGGTGTCTATGGCCGCGAGATCTACGGCGGCACCGTCGGCAGCAGCTACCACGATATGCTCACCGCCGCCGGACTGATCGATATCGCGGCAGAGCATCACAGCGGCTGGCCGAAGCTGTCGCTTGAAGACGTCATCGCGCTCAACGCGGAGGTGATCGTGCTCTCGGCCGGCAGCGCCACCGCATTGCGCGCCTTGCCTGGGATCGAAGCCCTGCAGGCCGTCACCGACGGCCACCTGCTGATCCTCGACGATGAGTTACTGGAGGATCCAGGTCCTGGACTGCTCGATGCCGCCGAAGCGTTGTTCCGTTTGGCCTACCCCAGTGTGTCGGTCACCACGCCTGCAGCCGCACGACCCTGATCTATCCCTAACCACGCCTTGTCTGTCGCGCGAAGGGTGATCAGGATGCCGACGGATATCCCGTCACCATCCCCTCACACGTATTCCCGTCCGAGGCCGACATGACCTTTTCCATCACCGGCGCCAGCGCCGACGATCGTGGCCCCGCTGGCTGCGTGGTGCGTTTCATTCTTGCTGGCGAAGCGGGCGACAGCGCCGCCGCTGCCTTAGAGCTACATCCCGATTGTCTGGCGAAAATTTCCGGCGACGTGAAGTCGCCACCGGGAATCACCAGCGTCGTGCTCGACGAACCGATTCCCGTCGACGAGTGGATGCACGTCCCAGCGCGACTCGGTGGAGCCGATGGAACTGAACAACGCTTCATCTTCGTCGCGCGTCCGGTGGATGATCGTTGGGGCGTCGACCTCGACGAGTCGCTCAAGGCCACCTTCGGCGGCGATCCCATGGAGATGATGGGCGACGCGCTGCGCCAAGCCGTTGCGCCACTCGGCGAAGCGATGGAGGCCATGGGCGATGCCATGAGCAGTGCATTCGGCGGCGACTCATCCAGTTCGTCTGGGAGCAGCGGTCCCTCTGCCCGCCGCATCGCCGCTGATGATCGGCTACCTGATGCCGGGGCCGCGCTCCCCGAATCCCTCACCGCCCAGCTCACCGAACTCGACCTGCGGCGCCGCATCCAACGCAGCGACCCCACCGAAGAGTTCTCGCCGTCGACCGAACTCTCCGTCCGCCTCTCATTCGCACTCGATCCCGCGTGGACCGCCAACGCCTGCCGCGGCGTTACCATCACCGAAGCCACCGCGATCAAAGGCGAGGATCTGTCCCCGATCGACGCCAACCCCGACCTCGGCTCCGAGAGCTACGCCTCGTGGGAACGCGAACGCCACGAGGTCTACGCCCGTTTCTCCCTCGCTAGCCCGCAGAAAACCTTCTCCGGACTGAAGTCGCTCGCTGGCACCATCCGCTTGTCACTGGTCGGTGGCGAACTCCTAGAAATCGCCCTCGGCCCGATTGGCGACCTGCTCGGCAAATCCATCCCGCTTGCCGCATTCGGCGTAGAGCTCTCCTTCGAACGCGACCAAGACAACAACCTCATCATGCGCAGCCCCAGCGGCTGGCCCGACCGCATCAGCGAATTCCGCCCGATCGACGCCACCGGCGAAGCCCTCAGCCAAAGCTGGAGCAGCAGCGACGACGGCGAAACCGTCACCCGCACCTACGGCAACGAGATCCCCGACGACGGCAGCCTGCTGATCCAATTCTGGAGCCAGAGCACCGAGGCGGAGATTCCGTTCACCGTCGACGGCTTGCCGGCGAAAATCGACTGAGATAGCTCATCTGCAAATATGTCCAAGCCTCTCCATTATCGATTGCCTGTTCCGATGAGCGTCACTGGGCGCTCATCAAGCATCACTAATGCGTTTATCAATGCCATCATCCCCGTCATAGAACCGACCGAAAAAGAAGAATTTGAAGCGCTCGAGGTACTGGGGATTGCGCCCAATAACATTCGATGTGTCTACTGCGGAGATAAGGCAACCGAGTTCGATCACTTAAACCCTATCATCCGAAACCAAGAACCCACGGGCTACATAACCGAGATAGCCAACTTGGTGCCTAGCTGTGGAAAATGTAACCAGTCCAAAGGCGCTTCTTCTTGGAGAAATTGGATTGTCGGATCTGCTGCGTTGTCCCCCAAGACACGGAACATCCCTGATATTGAAGAGCGGATTCTGCGGCTTGCGGCCTATGAAAAATGGCGGCAACCCAGAAAAATGGACTTCCCTTCGATTGTTGGCCCAGAGTTATGGAAGCGGCACCGCCAAAATTGGGAAGGGGTGCTCGCCTTGTTGAAAAGCAGCCGAATCTTGGCTGATGAAATTCGCATTCTCGTAAAGAAGCAAGTTTAGCCCAAAGGGGCGCGCCGTCCTGAGTTCTCATCAAGAAGCACTCCGGATTCGAACCGCGAAGCGGACACGCCGCCCCGGCGTAGCCCGCCTCCACGGATGCCCCAAATGGCATCCGGCTTCGCCCTGCGTGGCGGGCGGCCCGCGTAGCCCGGCCGAGCTCAGCGAGGCCGGGGGTTCTACCCCTGTCCGCCACATCCCCTGCCCCGCGGAATGCGTCGCCCGTTAAACAAAAATCCCCCGCCGCGAGGGCAGGGGATGTGTCGGAGCAACACGGACCACGTGCGAACCGTTGAGTTCACGGCACAAGTCGAGGCAGAGCAAGTGGGTAGAACGCACCGCTGGTTCATCAAGGGATTCGCCCTGATGCGGTTGCCCACATAAATCCCACATGCGTTTCAGGTGGGATTGCTCGCGAACACCCCATCGTGTGACGGCGATTGAGATCGAGCGCATGTGGCTCACGGCTGGTGATCAGATCCGCCGACAGCGAAAAGACGATTTGGACAGCGACCAGCATCACGACCGTGCCTATCCGTCAATTTCCGCCACGGAACACATCAGCCTGTGGAGCTGGGAAAAATCGACGGCAACGGTTCGGCTGGGGGCGCCACCGGTTCCATCGCATGATCATCGATTGCCGAGGGCGTGATCAGCATCCACCAAGCGGCATCGCCCGATCCCACTTGTGGCACTTCCCCAGCCGGAGTGCCGCGAACGATCTTACCGGGCTGACCAGGGAGCAGCAGGCTGGATCCCTCCGCCAACCACACCCCGCCCGCAGGCAAACTCGCCGTTGATTGGGAGACACTGGTCACTTCTTGCCATTGCAGCAGCTGTTCACGGCCAGAATTATCAGTCCATACCGCGTGTTGATTGGTGATACCGAGCACCGCTGCCAAGTGTGCCGTAGCTTGCGTCAAGAGGATGGAACCATCCGTCGCCCGGCCGTTCACCGTCACCCCGTTTCCCTCTTTGAAGACACTGATCGACCGGTCGACGCCATCGTTGATGCGTACGTATCCTTCAACGGTGGTGTGTTGCTGGGTAATGGTGCCCACCGCTTGCTGACCCAAGCCCGCCAGGACCCGGGGCGGGGCCAACACCTTGCCCCTCGGATCTTTTTCCAGGGCGCTCATCATCTCCGCACGTTGCGCCGCATCGAGGATGGTGCTCCGATCGCGCAGATGAAGCAAAGCCGGGGCCTCAAAAATGACGATTTCATAGAGCAATGGTGTCTCCGATAGGGAATCCGGCTCGACAGGAACGTCGGGCGCCTTGCTTTCGACTGCCGGTGGTCGCATCAATTCCCATGCGGGACGCCTTGCCTCGGTTTGACCGAGCGCTACGTTGGCAACTGCTTCAGTGGTAACTGCTGCCGTGATGTGTGAGGTCATGTGCAAGGCCGCGGCGGTTTTCGAATTGGCGAACCAGATGGTTCCCAACGCGATGACGCCCACAACGAATGCCCCGGCGCAGGCCATCCAACGCGGGGCAAGGCTAGCGAACCCGGCGGAGAAACCGACCCGATGCGCGGCTGACCGTACTCCGAATCCGCCGATACTCAGCGCGGCCCGCACCAAGCCGGGCAAAGCAAGCAATCCCAGTACGCCCAATCGCCGACGAACCTCGGACAATCCGCGCCAGGTCCGCACCCGCGCCGTCAACGCACTGCACCCCTGCACGCGGCCGATGGCAGCGAAATCCAATCCATCGCGAAATCGCAACGCTACGGCTTCACGCTGGGATGATGGCAAATCGCCCACCGCCGCCCAGACCACGGCTCCGCGATCCTGTTCCTCCAGCTGTTCTAAGGGAGTCATGACTGGCCGTGGCTGGGGTTCGCGTGCCCACCATCGAGATAGAATACGTCTGTCGGCGTTGACTCGTTCACGCAACCGGAGCGCGGCACGCAAGGCGATCTGACGCAGCCAGGCGCGGGCATCGCCATCGCCATCGTTGCTGTGGACGACAAACCGCCATTGTCCGCGATTGAGGATCAACCACGTCTCTTGAAGCGCATCGGCTGCCAGATCCTCGTCACGCAGGACACGCACCAGCCATGAGCGCATGCGTTCATGTTCCGACTCAACCAGGCGGGCCAGCGCGTTTGAGTCGGTCGGAGCCGCACAAAGCAGGCTGGGAAGCGAACAATCCTGGGAAGTGCTCATGGGCGAGGACGACATGGTGAGTGGATCTCCACCAGTTGAAGCCAACAGACGTGTAGGGTGTTACAAACTTTTCAGGACGTCGGATGGTGCCACCGAGGTCAAGTTCGTCGCATGGGGAGTACTCAGGTCCAGGTCTTTGGCGATCGACGTTGCCTGACCGCTGGGAATCGCGCCCATTGCTCCGCTGACCCACCCAACCGAAGACAGCCCGAAGTCACCGATCCCCCGGAAACAAAACGACTACCGTCGGTTCGGACGGTAGTCGGGTGTGGCGGACAGGGGGGGATTGGCCACCCGCCTTGTACAGCGAGTCATAGGTAGCGGCGCTGTAGTGGCTTTGTGTCGGGCTTCTGACCCGCTGCGCAGCTCATGGACCACTTCTGGTCCATGAGGTGCCCCATTCAGGCTCACCGTCGACAGTGGACCTGCCATTGCTCCCAGGCCAGTTCGGGATCGAGATCAGCATAGCCGCGCTGCCGTTCGAGCTCCTGCGCATCGCGGTGTTTCATCGCTACGCATTCGCCGTTCTGGGTGATCTCAGACACCTGCTCGCGGGTGAGCGGTCGACCGCTCTGCTGTTCGGCATGCATCAGTCTGACCACCAGAGCCGGCATGAACACGTAGGCCAAGCCGTCTGGAGGCTGGGCGGCCCTGGAACCAGCTGCGCCCAGGCGCCATATCCCGAAGGGGTTATGGCACGCATGCCCCTCAGGATAGCCGGCATCCGGCCAACGCTGCAGTACTCGCTTGGGTGATTCGGCATCGGGCGAAAAGGTCTGGCCGCTTACGAGTAGAGGATCCTCGTCAATCTGGAAGCGATTGAGGGCATTCAGGAGTCGCTGCGCCTCCGTCGCGTCGGTCTCTCCATCGATCGCCACGCTGGCGTCGGGCAGCGAGAAGGCATGCATGCCGCAGCTGGTGGCGTCTGCCTCACCGCATAGCGCCACGACCGCCGCGCGGTAGAGATCGGACGCACCGGCCAATTCAAGCCAGCGTTCGATGGTGAAGCCGAGTTTGGATTCCTCGACCCGCACGGCGAGGCCGCCGCAGCGCGCAAGTACTCGCACCAGGGCGACGATGGGATCGCAGGCGGTGTGAAGGTCAGCATGCAGGGAAAGCACGAGGGCACCCGGCGCAGCGTCGATGGCGCTCCGCTCCGGCTCCGGCACGGTGCCGAACGAGAAGGCTTGGCCAAAGGAGCCGTCGCGGGGATTGCCGACCCATTCCACTGCGATCGGCGAGTCCAGCCCGCTTCCGCTGAGGGATCCCTCCTCCAGGGTCAGACCGTCGCGTTTGAGCTCCACCTGCCAGTCCTCAATGGTGGCTGGGCGGCCCGGCACAAACAAAGTCGGACGTACCCGTTCCGGTCGTGTTTCCATGCATGCTCCTTGATTTCTCCATGAGTGACAGACGGGGCGCGTTGAGGTCCAGACCAGTAGCCTGTGGACCGCTTCTGGTCCAACGCTCTTGCCTCACTCCAAGAGCGATGGTCCCTTTTTCTTCTTCGGGGGTGATTTCTTCCACTGCTGCCCGATAGGGGTCGTGAGCCACTGCTCGAAGGCATCGATGCTGCTGACCAGCCATTCGCCGGCCATGTCGTTGAAGACCACCCAGGGCAGACCCGCCCCCCGGTCGCTCGCCTTCACCTTCTCGCCGGGCTTCCATCCCTTGGTGGCGGTCGAGACCTTGTTCCGCAACGTCTGCATGCTGATGCCAAGACGTACGGCGACATAGGACTTCATGCTCTCAGGGCTCACGTCCTTCGTCCCCGCAGCCTTCATCTGGATTACGACATCCTCAGGGAACTCCAGCCGGGCCGCATGGATGACCTGCTGGAGGTCATCGCACAGCGATCCGTAGCGCGCGTGTTCATCGGCCTTGGGAAGGTTCTCCAATGGACCACCACCATAGCCCACCTTGCAGATCGCCATGCGGTGGCCCAGGTTCTTCTGCAGGACCTCTTCGAACTGTGCCAGCAACGCCTTCGTGCGATCCAGCCCCAAGGCATTGAGCAGCTTGAACGCTCGACGGATCACCTCCGTGAACCGTTCGCGGATCGGTCGAGGCCAAGGCCCGCCCTCAACAGGTTCGTGCTCGCCGGACTGGCCACGTAGGACGCGCAGTTCCCGGGACAGGACCTCGAACGTATCGATGACCGGCAGCTTTGGCATGGGCGCGTTGTATCCGCCTGCCACTGCGCGTGAACCCAGCCCCGGTTGACAGCATGAAGTGTCTCACTTCGACCCATCGGCGTCAGACGGCGGGCTGGTTGGCCGCCTTGATGACCCTGCCCAACGTGCCCGGACCCCATACTCCACCCTGCTTGGCAGGGATGCCGTTGCGGTTCAGCCATCCGCAGATGTCCCGTAGGCTCTGACCTTGCCGGTGCCGCCGCAGCGCCTGCTTGATTACGGTCTGTTCCGCGGGGACAGGCTTGAGACGGACAACTGGCCCTGGCACGGCAAGCCATCCATACGGCACGGCTCCGCCTGTCTTCTCTCCTACGGCCCGCTTATGTCGCAGCGCGACGGCGGTGCGTTCGCCAATCTGACGACGTTCCAGCTCGGCCAGTGCGCTCATGATGGTGAAGAAGAACGCCCCCATGGCCGAGGTGGTATCGAGCTTCTCCGTGATGGAGTGCAGCGCCACGCCCTTGGCTTTCAGCAACTCGGCCAGATCAAGGGCATCGCGGGTGTTGCGCACGAGGCGCGACAGACTCAAGACCACCACCGCGTCCACTTTCTTGGCTCTCACCAGATCCAGTACTCGTTGCAGAGCCGGACGATGATCCATGGCCTTGGCCGACAGCCCCTCGTCGGCCTCAATACCGGCTAAGGTCAAACCGTGGAGGGTGCAGTAGGCGGAAATCTTCCCTCGCTGGGCATCCAGCGAGACCCCATCTTCCGCTTGGCCGATGGTTGAGACGCGAGCATAACCGATCGCTGACATGAACGAGCCCTCTGCCGGCTGATCGTACGTCCCAGGCGAGGAGGTGATAATCCTTCTTCATGTCGAAGGCGAGAAGACCGAGGTGTGTCGGCGACAGGCGCCGCATCGCCAACATCATCACCGTGTCAGTTCACAGGGCGGAGCTTCACAGCCAGCTCACGCCCGTCGATGAGCGTGATGCCGAGCTGGGTCGCCTCAGCAATGGCCTCGCGCGTAAACGAACTGGTCGTGACGATCACTCCGCGTGTGCCCTGCGAGGCATTGGTGACCGCTCCTGCAAGATCGCGGACCTGAGACGGACCAACTTTGCGATCGAGCCGGTAGCACTTGCACTGAACGAACCAGCTAACGTGTTCGAGCCCGCTGCCCTTCGACGCGAACAGATCAACCCCGTGGTCACCGCGCTTGCCCGACGACACGTGATCCACCTCGAATCCTTCGCGCTCCAGCCAAGCGCGAACGTCCCGCTCGAAGCGGAACCAGTCGGCACCCTCGGAGTCTACCCCTACCTTCGCCGGGGTGGTCTCGTATAGAGCCGCCAACGCCGACCGGCTCCGATAGACAACATCACGTGGCTTGCCACCGCGAGCATGAGGGCGGACGAAGGTGAATCCCGGCTGCACTTCTACCCGGTAGCGAGCGGCGAGTCGCAGCTGCTCAGGAGATGGATTGTCACACCGGCGCAGGTGCGGTGCGACCGCGTGCTTCGTGATCGTGATCGACGCGGTATCCAGCTCGCGCTTGCACTTCTCCGTGTCCGTTCGGCTGCTGTATTTCACGCGTGGCAGGTAGACGATGCGTGGCCCATCGTCCATCGGGTTGCGTGCCCGACTTGAACGCCTCAACGTCGGCTGGAACACCGTCGACCGCTCCTCTACTACCAGGAAGTCGCGGACAACCGCACTCAACAGCAGACGCATGGCCGCATGCAGGCGCTCGCGTTCGGTCGTGTCGAGGACGATTGAGCTAAGCTGTGCCCAGGTGATATGTTTCGTGTCCAGCTCAAGCTGCATCGCCATCACCGCTCCACGAACGTCCCGCGCGTACACATCGATTAGGTAGCCAGCGCCATACAGTTCGAACGACACAAAGGGACCGACTGTCAGTTCGACAAGTGCCCCGGCTGGGATGGCCCACTTCTTTTGATCCATCGCCTCTTGGTTCAGCGCATCGGCGGCTTGGTGGGCTTCCGCAATGTTCTCGGCTCGTGGGTAGTGCTGGATGGAGTCATCGGTGCACTCCATGAGGAACTCGTCCCCTTGTAGGCTGGTTAGAAACATCAGCGTTTCTGAGTAGCCCTTCCAGTAGTCGATTGGATCGAGACCCGTTGGAAACCGCTGAGGCTCGATCTCGACATGGCTGAAACCGCGAGTGCGGTTGTCGATCACGGGGATTCGTGCGCCGCAGTTCGAGAAGAACGGCGATAGCAGGACACATTTCTGCAAGTGCTGGACGAAATATCCCATGCTGATGGCGATGGCCGGATCATCCGTGGCCTGGAGTTCGCGCTGATGCTCAACGCCCTCCTCGTACTCTTGCATCACACTGGGCACATCCTTGTTCTCTCGCAGCTCACCGACAAGCGCCTGGATCTTGGGGTTCGCCTGATATCGCCCGATGAAGGCACGCACCAGCTCCACCGGTGTAGACGAAATGTGGTCGAGGATCAGCGAATACCGGTCGTCATCCTTGAGTTCGGTCTCTGCTTTTTTACGGCCTCCCATGCGCTCGATCTTTCTCTCCACGAACGTCATGTGACCCTTGAGGGTGCGCATCGCCTCCTCGTACACATTCAGCCATCCGACGGCCAATCGTTCCTGGGGAGACTCTGCCAATGACGGAACGGCCATGACAGCTTCCCAGAACAGCGCGCTATGGTCGAGGCCGAGACTCGGGACATGATTCCCGACTCGCTCGATGAGCGGGTTGAAGGAACCAGTAGGATTTGGCCACGTAGCCTTGAAGGCCACGAACGTCTGGGGTCCAACTACCACGAGCCGGATCGCTTCCTCCCGAAGCCGGAGCAGGATGGGGTCGCGTGAAGCAACTTCGCAGCGCAGCCAATTCGTACCTGGAGCCATGACCGAGATAGTAATCACCGCTCCGAAGGAGAGGTCCCAGCCCCACGGCAGCACGGTCGGCTTCTGACGACCATGGCGACTTGCGAGAGCCGCACGGACCGTCGTCACATCCACATCGGTGCCCTGGACGAGGAACGTCGGCAGATCGAGATTCAACACCGCACCCTGGCGGCGATGGCGGTCCTCGAGGATTTTCGATGACGACCCGAGCACGAATTGGCGATCCTCGTCTACGCGCGGCGCGACCATGGCGCCTAACGCGCGTTTGGCTTCCTCATTCTCGTCATCCATGGGCCAGACTGTTTCTCAGGGAGATGTATCGGTAGTTCCACCGCATCAGGGTAAGCTCGGATGAGTTCATGCGGCTTAGGTCACAATGGTTGTGGCGATCGGTACGCGGATCTGGCTGAGGACTGGGGTATATAGATCGGTCGTGACCGTGGGCGTCTCGATGCTAACCACCAGTGAGTAGCGCACATCATCATCGATGCGCCCGGCGTTGTGACGTTCACGCATCCACCCCGTGACGGGATAGACCGCCAGCACATGCATACCTGCGACATCCGCGGCGGTGATCCCTTGGAGAATGTCTGAGTGGATGGACCCGCGATGACGCGCCTGAGTTCCGATCAACCACCGTTCTTCGCGACCATGGGTGCCGGTGGACTCGCCACTCCCTTCCTCGTCAGCCATGACTTCGGCATTGATTGTACCGATGAAGTCCGGGACGCTCTGTCCGGGTTTTTTCAGGTCGAATCTGAGCGCATGGGATGGATACCGATACCGCTGTACCCAGGCTCGGCCCTCCGGGCTGGGATCGACGAAATATGACAACGTCACTCGCAGCGAAACTGGCTGCTCACCGAGCCGGAGGAGTTCCTCACGTGGCCATGGTAGCTCATGCAGGTGCATCTCGTTGCTCTTGCCGCGAGAGCCTTCCTTTTTGTAAGGGCGCAGGCTTTGCTGGGCGATCAGTGTCAGTGAGTTCTGACCACAGGAGATAGCCCGCGACAGATTGGGGACACCATAGCCGACCGTACGCAACAAGCGCGCGTATCCCCTTCTGCCACCCCCGTTCAGGAACCGCTGGAGCATTGGCGCGGTCCACTCAGCCGAGTGAACCATGAGAGCCCGGATGGTTTCTGGCCATGCCTGGGGATATGACGCCATGACCTGCGCAGCGAAATGTCCCGCCTGAGCAGTCGCCGAGCTGGTGCCGTTGAGGATGCTGAACGGTTTGTCTGAGGGTCGGCGCCAAGTGGTGAGGAGCTTCAGGTCTTCGGCATCGACCTTGCGCCCCTGTGCATCAAGCAAGAGATTCCCACCCTCGAACACTACATCCGGCTTGTTGGGCCACTTGGTGTCCCATTCGACAGCAGTGGTTGAGTAGGGGCAGAGATCCCCGGAGTTGGCCACAAGGGTGTGCCTGGGGAAGCGCCCCTGATCGAATCCGGTCCGAGTGGTGTAGGCCCCAACGGTGAGCGCATTCCACGACTGACCGGGGCTTTCGATAGACGAAACCAGATTGCGTTGCGGATAGTTCACACCATCGGTATTGCCCGCCGAGATGATGAACAAGCGTCTCTGATCGTCACGATGACCGTAGGTGATCTGATCGATGGCGGCTGACCACGAGGTCGGCTTGCCCGCGTGCGTGGCGTCTTCAGGTAGCGTAGAAGTGATCGCCATGGCGAACACACGGGCACGTTGAGCTGCATCGGCTGATCCACCCTCGACACGAGCGACCGCCTGATCCGTGACCTCTCCCCACAAATGCGGCTTGTTCCTGTCCGGCGGTGGCGGAATCAGCTTTACTGACTCCAGTCTATGCCGGATGGCAACCGTTTCCTCGCTCAAGAGGATGGGTTCCAACTCGCCGAAGGTGGCAATTCCAGCCATCTCGGTGCCGTGCCCTTCATGGTCGTCAACGCCCCATGTGCCAACCACAGCATGTTGGTCTGAGGAGTCGAGGACGTGCTCCAATAGCGGATGCGCTCGATTCACGCCCGTGTCGACCACGCAGACCGAGGGCACATTTCCAGTCGGCCACAGGATCCGCCTACGGAGCTCCCCCACCCATGCAGTCTGATCTTGGTTGCTCTCCCGGTAGATGAACGCTGCGATGCTCTCCGCTGGCCTGAACTCAGCGACTTCACTGCTGGCTGCGAGCAACGCCTGTGCTCGCTGACGGTCGATCTCGGCCAATACCACAACGCGATCGGGGAATCTGAGTCGACCGGCCGCGACCCGAAGATCCTGTGACTGGGCCAACGCTCTGAATCGCTCCTCGACCACTGACTGGCGGTCGGTTTCACTTAGGTCATGGCCATCATCTTCGCTGGCCAGCCAAACCTCTGCCCAGGTTAGCGTGTCGGTCGGTGCATGCCCCAGCGGACAGCAATGCTCCAGGACATTGGTAAGGATCGCTTCAACGCTGGTGATGAAGGGTGTCTGGCTGGGCTTGGACTCGATGCCTAGCGGATCGATAAGGTCACCAGCGAGCGTGATGAAATCGTCGCGTCGAGCTGCAGGAATCTGCACGTAGAACTTGGTTCTCCCGCCGCTGACAACCTTGGTGCGCGCACGCTTGAAATCAGCTTCGTTGTTGACGCGCTCCTTGAGGGTTTGTGCCTGGGCAGAATCGACCACCATGGAAAGGGAGTCGATCGTCTCGTATTCTCTGACCTTCTTGATGAATGCTTGAAGTTTGGCCTTCGGGATGAGGACCGTCACAATGATGACGTCGGAGAGTTCGCCGCTCCCGGGGGTGACCGATCTGATGCGGATCCCTGACCTAGCAGGGGCGAGGCTGTCGATGCAGTCTTCATGACCGCGTCGGATGGCGAAGGATACCCGGACCCAATCAGCCTGTGATCTCACCGCAATCGGCCCGTCGGGAGTACCGCCGGGTGTCAGCTCAACAGCACGCTGGTACTCACGTAGAAGGCGTGCCGCATGCTGCTCGCGCGTTCTCGCGACTGGGGTTCCGCCACCGCCTCCCGCGTGACTAGTGAACGGTTTCTTCTTGCGGTGCCGATCATCGAGAAAGAGATGATCCACCCCTCATCGACCCTTGCTGCGCTGTTTGGCGTCATGGCGCTCGCGCAGCATGGCTGTGAGCACCTTACCATCGACGTGGGCACGGTCGGCTAGGATGGCTTGCTTGATGGCGTCGTTCACGGCCAAGGTAATTTCTGCGTGGCTCAGGCCCTTGCTGGCTTTCACCAGGGTGATCAGCCCCAACCGTCCTTGGTACTGACCGAGGCGGTTGGAGAGCAACCGACTGCGTTCGCCCTCGTTGGGAAGGTTGTAGGTGATCACATCGTCGAAACGTCGGAACAGCGCCTGATCGAGCATGCTGTGGTTATTCGTCGCGGCGATGATGAGGCTGTCGGACTGGTCGCGCTCAATCATCTGCAAGAACGTGTTCAGGACGCGGCGGATCTCACCAACATCGTTGTCCTTGTTGCGCTCAGTCCCGATGGCGTCGAACTCGTCGAACAAGTAGACTCCACGACGGCTGGCGATGGCGTCGAATATCTGGCGGAGCTTGGCGCTGGTCTCCCCCATGAACTTGGTGACCAGCTTGTCCATCAGTATGGTGCAGAGAGGAAGTCCAAGTTCGCCGGCAAGCACGCTAGCTGACAGGGTCTTGCCGCATCCCGGAGGTCCACAGAGCAGGAGTTTTCGGCGATGACCTAGCCCGTGATCCTTCAGCTTCGCCTGCTCTCGGAACTCCTTCAGCACGCGCTCGATGCGCGCCAGGGTAGTGGACGAGGCGATGACATCGGCCAGCCGTTCGCGAAGTTCCACATCAACCAGGACAAGATCGTTGAGGTCTGGGCGGAATGGGATGATCTTGGCTTGCTGTTCCTGAGCCCGGTCGATCAACGTGCGGATCTCTGTGGCGAGTTCCTGATGTCCGGCACGCGCTTCGTGGGCGGCGACCTGCAACGCCACAGTTGTAAAACGGGCTTCGTTGTGTTCGAAATGAGACTGGATCAGGAACTTGAGTTGCTCAGCTGTGGCCATGGCTGGCTCCTGTGGTCAGTCGGAGAAGTTGGAGAGCGGAGGATGCCCGCAGGAAGGCGTGTCTGCGACTGTGGTCTCGAATGACACCGCCGGACCTACATTGGAGCAAGCAGCGGTCACGATCTTCTCGACGGGAAACAACGTGGCTATGGGACATCTCAGGAGGGGAATCCTGGTGGACGAATGGTTTGAGCAAATGGTGTAGCTGGCAAGGCGCGGAGGACTTCATCGGGCTTGATGATTTTGCTTCGACGCGTGATCTTGATCGGCAGGTTGAACAGGTTCATGGACCGATGATGTGAGGCGCGGCGACCAGACAAGATGCCACGCTGTCCACTTGTGGATTCTCCTTACCGGGCCCAACGTGCTCGTTTCGGCTAGCAGCGGCCTACTTGTCACCTGACTTCTTGGGGACTGCCGGGGCTGAATTGGTCGCGGATCCTGTCGAGGTTCGGTCAAGGTGGGTCTCGAAAAGGAAAATTGCGAGTGTGCTTGCTGCCCCAGCCACCAGACGCGCGTGGCGCATCTGAAGGCCCCTGACCGCACCGTCGCGTCCGTGGCCCGTGCCGTAGGCATTGCGCAACTCCGCTATCCCCTGAGTCACCTGGGCGAGGTTCCCAAGGAGCTTCTTGATCGTACCAGCCGCAGCTTTGGAGTCCTTGACGTGTTCAGGAGCAACCTGAAGTACTTCGCGCACTTCGCTAACCAGCCTGTACAAGTCCCAGTCTTTCTCAGGGGCGATTCCCCTCTGGTTGAGAATTGAGATGCTGACGCTTTCGACCAACTCCTTCGCCGTGCCAATGGCTAAATCGACATCCGATTGCTCTAACGCTCGACTCAACCGAGCCACCAGAGCATCCAGATGCTCCCGGTCCACATGTTGAGAGAGACGACGAACTCCGCTGATGCTTGTAGGCGATGCACCCCCTTTTCGGCGATGACGCCATACAGGACGCGCAGCGCGAGTTCCGTCGCGATGAAACTCATACGCCGTTCCGGAGAGACAACAGTTGAGGGCCTCAGCCAGTTTCTCGGTCTCCCCTTCGTGCGGACGGACGATCGGATCAAGCATCAGCTCCAAAAAGCGCAGTAAGACCGGCTCTTTGCAGCCGACGAGATTGAATCTCTCGTCCGTGTACACCCAGTGATCCGGCCAGTCATCATTAGCGAAGCGGTGCCGGCGGATGTCGCCTTCGGCATTCGTGTCTCGTGCATCGGCCGATGGCAACGAACTCAAGTCGAACAGCCTGGACAAGAACTCGATGTCGTCGAGGCGCCCGTACCACTTCACCCCGTTCAACCGAAGCATGTCGAAGACATCTCTCCGAGTGGCTTCAGAGATGAGCGTCTGCATCGACTCGAAAGTGCCCTCCCGTAGTCGCCATGGGCAAGATTCTTCATCGAACGTATGGTTCAGCTCACCTTCAAGACCAGAAGGGCCTTGCGAAGTGCTGAGGAAGACTTCGATGAAGTCCAAGACGCGTTCGGGTGGCCAACTGGAGATGTCGATCTCAGGTTTCGGCGGGTCTCCATACCGATAAGGCTGTTCTCTGACCCCATATAATACGCCGAGGCTGCGTTCGGTCTCTTTCAACACGTCCGTGTTGTCGACCCACCGATCGTTGGGGTCGCGTTGAATGCCGAAGCCAAAGTTGGCCTCTGAGAGCAGGGACCACACCCGCCGACGCAGCACGAGGGGGATCTCAACCGAGAGTGTCCCGTCTGATAACGATTTCTTATGTCGCAGTGAGAAAGGGCGGGGGCGCATGAGCAGCGAGACGTTACCGAGACATCCATGGCACCCAAGGGGCGCCCCAGTCCAAGCACGCTCAGCAAGTTTACGGGTAGCAGTTCTTTATAAAGTTCCTGCGCGATGTAGCCGGACACCCCGTTGCTTTGCGGGCACCGCCCACACGGTGATTCGCTTTACTCCTGGCTGTGGTTCGGGCTGAAGGCCACGATCATCCCGACCTGACGAACCAAACCTGACCCTGTTGGCTCGACTGCCGGACTATGCAACGCAGCTCCGCCGAACTGCGCCGCATGGTGAATCATACCGGACGACGGAACTGAAGCGGGAGCCGCATCACCCCAGGCTCCTGTGGTGCACTCGCCATACGTGGGCGGTTCGTTGGCGACGTGTGCCTGCTTCTTCCACGATGCCACCCAAGTGTCGGCGCGGAGATGATGTTCGACGTGTGTGCCCGTGTGCGGTCGTTCAGTATCGGATGCTCACGTACCCATCGAGGCCGGTCTTTGGTCAGGTCCACCTTCTTCCAAATGCCGACACGAAGGTGGTCGTAGTCAACGTGGCGGCGGTGTTCCGGGCAGAGGCGGATCGCGCTCCCAAGCGTGCCCGCACGCCATGCAGATCCACTTCCGCTCGTACGCAGCCAATAACACGGGGTGCTTGGTGCGGTTTTCGACGAAGCAGTTGACCGCGGCGGCGAACACAAAGGCGGCAATGGCCGCGCCAATCCCAAACGTGCCCCACTTGAAGGGGCCAATGTCGCTGCCGGCAAGCCAGAACGCGATGAACAGAACGATGAGCGACAGCACCACCAGACCGAACGTGGGGCCTTTCTCCGGTGGCGCGCACTTCTTGGCGAGCGTCGACTGCTGCTGGCCGGACGATGATGCGGCAAACACCCCTGGAGCGACACCACCGCCATCAACAACTCCGCCGACACCGGTGGTCGTCGTAGTAGTCGTCGACGTTCCGGCATCATGGACCATGCGTTGCCGCATCACCTTACCTGTTTGGCAGGCCGGGCAGGTCATGCCGCTCATCTCGTGATCGTCCACTCGCCAACTTGCTTGGCGGTGAATGCCTTGACGACATCGTTCGTCGGGTTCGCCTTGCAGGATTGGATGAACAACGGAAGCCCGGCCACTGCGGAACTGTCTGTGCCTTGCACCATGACGAGAAAATGTTCTTGCTGCTGAGCACCGCCTGCCGTTTTTGCGTCGGCAGCTACCCAGATGACGAACAACTTGCCACCTTTCTCAGTGGCCACCGTGTAGCAGGGCCACATCGAGTTTACGGTGCGAGCGCCAAGCTGCTTGGTGACTTCAGCCTTGGCACCACCGACGGCACTCAGTTGGTGTGGATCACCGCATCCTGCGAGCAGCAGCACCAAGGTGGAAAAAAAACCGAGCATACGGCATGCACGGGAGTGGGGGATGACGGACATGGCGACCTCGGTGTTCAGCGGCGGTGATTAGGGAGTGGCGCGAGGTTGCGCCGTTGCGACGCGCGACCCTCGACCTCGGCATGTAGTGCATCGAGATGTCGGCGGAAGGCTCCCTCGGCAAAGCTGCTCAGGGTCAGATACAGGGGCGCACCGGCGAAGTCCCGGATGAACGTTCGCAGTTCCGAGGCCAGCTCTGGCGAGATCCTTGGCGCGATCGAGACTTTGCTGCGTGGTTTCGCCATGATGCGCCATCTTCACCGGCGCTGCCGGGCGCAAGACGCCTGCTTGGATCGCTTGGCTCGCGCGGATTTCTTGGCTCGCATGGCCTGCACCGAGGCTGAGGTCGTGAACTGCAACGGGGCCAACACCGAGCGCGGAGCACCATCTCCGATGAGCGGGTGGTTCCCGATGTGTACTTCGATCGCGGCAGCCAGCAGTACCTCGTCTGCGAACACGGTGTTCGCCAGGGCCTTCAACGACCCGGCCCTACTCCGAAGCGGTAGCGTGAGCACCGCCATTCCAGAGACGGCGACCCCGACCAGCAACACTCGAACTTCAATACTGCCTTCGGAGCTGGTGACGGCTGCGTTCCAACCGTCACCGAGGAACGATGAGACCTGTGCGCTCACGAGTCCTGGGCTCCGTCTGGTCGGCCCACCGTTCTGCCCGGCGGACGTTGGAGAGGCAGGAAGTCGGACCACACCCGGTGAAGCGCCACCTCATACGGTGACCTGCCCTCGACAGCGAAGACTTCCGACTTGAAGTTCGCATACTCGATGGCCAGCACTTCACGACTGACGAGCGCGGCGACGACTGCCTTCGGCGCGACTATGCGGAATCGGTAATCTGCGCTCTCGCTTTCCTGAATGACTTTCCCGCCCAGCAGATCGGGGTGCCGCTGCTGCAGGCGCTCCAGGTGGAGACGAAGCCGTGCTCGTAGCATGAGGGTACCCACATCGACGGGTTTCCCTGGCTGGTCGAGATGACGACCACACGAGATGCTCACGAAGCCGGGTATGAGCGCGATCCACAAGGTAACCTCCGAGGTGTTACCTGTCCGTGTTACGCTCTGGTGGCCACGCTCGTAATGGATTCTGACGCTGGCGGGGCGACCGTTGGACCCCCGGGACGACCGCCACGGGCCCTGACACTGCATTTTGCATGGACCCGCCAGCGTTGACAACCCATATGAACGACTGATGAAATTGCGGACATGGCATCGATCGCTACTCACAAAGTGCTCCTCGTCGAGGACAACCTGGGCGATGCGACACTGGTCAAGCAGACCCTCGGAGACTGCATCAGCATCGAGGTGGTACACGTCTCGAACGCGGTCCAGGCGCACTGTTACCTCGACCGCAAGTTTCCGTTCAACGACTCCCCCGCCCCCGACCTCATCCTGCTCGACTTGGCCCTGCCAATCTTCGACGGGACAACTGTGCTGCGTGGCATCCGTGAAACGAAGCGCCTCGCGCACTTGCCTGTAGTGGTCTTGTCTTCCTCCATGCGGCCTGCGGACAAGGCGCGGTGCATGCAGCTCGGAGCTACCGACTACATCGTGAAGCCGAACGATTGGGACAAGTGGCGTGTGACCGTCAGGCAGATCCTGAGGACGCACCTGCATGGCTGGCACGACGAATGACCACTATCGGCCACCTGACGTTTGAACCGATCCCCCTCCGGCGCGGGTGCTGGAAGGCAGAGGTCACGGGGTTGCGGTACGACATCTTTCAGTCCGTGTCCGGGTTCCTCGTCCGCTGCCAACATACCTCGCCCGGCTCCAGCGGTGACACGCCGATAGCCGGGGCACCGAAGGTGTTTTATCCCAGCCTCCAGGACGCCGCGTCGGCTTGTAATGCCCATTACCGGGCGCTGATGCGGTAGCAGCTTCGTCTGCGGTTGTCTCAGGTTCTTCCGGACAACCGCCCTCCCGCGCCCCACCCAGCAAGGTCCTGTCCGCAGGATAAACACGATGGCGCCCAATTGTCGGCCAAGTCCACCTCAGTCCAGTTCCACTGAGCCGAAGTTCCGGTTCACGATCCGGCGACGCTCCTCTTGCTGCGCTGTCCAAGTCCGCTGTGCCGACTTTAGCGGAATCGATCCGACACGGTGACGTTTCCGGTAGCGCCGGATTTGTTCATCGTTGGTCATCGCATTCATCACGCATGACCGGATTTCCTGACGAAGGCCACGCGCGGGTGCGAATGTCGGGACAGCGATTCCGTGAGGCAGCGACCGTGGGTGGAACCAGCGGCAGGAGAACATGCCGAACCCGGTGATCCGAACTGAGCGTCCTTTTGAAAGCTGGACGGCGAGTTGCTCGAACAAGTTGCTGGCGATCATCGCTGACATCCCAGGCGAGATGCCCATTGCATGCGCCGCCGCACGGATCGCTTCGTCGAGGGCGAGAGCTGGATCGCATTCTGGTCGTTGGGAGATTCTGACGCGCATCGGTTCACTCCTCTCGTTGAACGGCATCATCAACTGACCGGATCACGCTCTCCCGGAACGGCAGCTCCGAGAAGGTCACCGCAATCGGGAGACGGCGTAGCCCCGGGTTGTGCTTCAGCCGCCGCTCCATTTGCCGCATCGCATCCCAGGCATCACGCGCACGTTCCAGTACGTCGGCGACGTGATTGCGCATGACCACGAGGTCAGCCGGGATGACAGCACGCTGGGACGTGTGTGCGAAGTCGGCCCGAAGTGGAACACGTGAGCAGCCCATCACGCTTCCTCCGTGACGCCGTGCCTACCATCTGTCGCATCGGCTGATGCCTGCCGCTTCGCTTGAATCTCTGCGATGTACTGCCGAGCCACGTCGATTGGGATGAAGATACCAGGGCGCTCACCTCGGCCACGCCAGTGCTTGATCTCACCGCGTTCGCACGCCACGGCCACCTTCGCCACATCCTGCTGGGTTTGCCGCGCAACCTCTCGCGCCGTGTAGTAGGGACGGTTTCGATCTTGGCCCAGCAGCCTGTACGCAGAGCCGCCTGCCGGGACCAAAGCAATGCTGGCGGCGAACTCATTCGCGTCAGGCGGTTTGATCTGCCAGCAACCGCAACGCGATTTCGTGGCCGGCAGCGTGCCCTCGGTGATGTAGCGGATAACCGTGGTGCGACCAAGACCGCAACGGTCAGCCACGTCGTCAGGCGACAACATGCCGGGCAGACGACGAGGGTAGGAAGGGGAGCGTCTCATCTTGGTGGGCCTCCAAGCCTCCCATTCTGCCGCCCACCTGTAGGTCGGTCAACCCCCAGCCCAACATAATTTTAGTCATAAATGCCTGTAAAGTTCCATCTTACGCGTGACGCGGAGGATGGGGCAGCATCGATGAAACGATGTCGTTCTGGACTCCTTGCCGCCAACTCAGCAACGCCAGCCATCGACACGTGGTTGTCATCAAGTCACGTCGTGGTGGCGCAGACAACACGCGCGCCTATCCACGAACCTATCCTCAGGGCGTCTTGCCGCCCGAGTTGGAGAACAACAGGACAGTCATGGCCGACAGCGCGCGTTTCTTCAAGAACTTCAACGGGCCCTACGCAGGTAGCATATCGGCGGAGGACATCACGAGCCGGCAGGACGCGATCCGCTACGCACCGTTCATCGACGACGATGGCAGGCCGATGATCTACGTCAGCAAAGGTTTCCGTGAGACCAGCGACCGACCGGTACGCCCACACTTCCGCAGGCACGAGGCATCGACCACACCGCCTCCCCCAGGTCAGTCCGGAGGAGAGAGCGCAGAACATCTCCAGGCGAAGGAGATGCTGAGGTGCGCGCTGGAGCGCAGGCTCGTAGCCGGGCAGTCCTTGACCTGGGCGTTCAAGGATCGACGGCTTCACTTCGTCTTCCGCGGCCAACTGTTGACCGGAGTGACGACGGTGGTGAAGGAGCACCCGATCCATCTGCCGGATGGCACCATCATCAGACCTGACGTGGCACTCATCGGGCAGGACTACGCAGGACAGGAGACCGTCTTCTGGATCATCGAAGTGGTCCGCGAACACGACGTGGACTCCGAGAAGTTCTTCAAGATCCACCGACTCGGCATCCCCGCGTTGGTCATCGACATCGAGGAACTGGAGCTGTCTGAGATCACCGAGGCATGGGCGGAGACTGCGGTGGCGGAAACCTGCGCCTCATCGCCGGATGGTCGTCGCAAGAACTTCATCCATTACCCCGACACGCTCAAGGTGATCTGCAACGACTGGAGCCGACAGCGCGCCGAGGAGCACGCGGACCAGGAAACGGCATCCCGGCACAAGTTCGTCGTCTTCGGGGTGGATGAGCGTGTAGTGTCGCTGTGCGAACTGCTGAAAGCGGAGCGTGATAGACTGCGTGTTCCGCAGACCGACATCACCGCACCACGAAACACCAACACGCAGACCGAAAAGGAGTTCGCTAACGCCCGGGCTCTCGTCCCCGCGTCATGGATCGACTTGGCAGGCGAACGGTACCTGCGAATCATCACCCCACGCCCACGAACACCGGGACCGGAGTTGGACTTTCATCGAGCCCTGGCACGTCTGGTTGCGAACGATGGACGCGTCATCATGAGCTACGACCCCAAGGGCTTCGAAGGAAGCAAGCGGATGGCGGAGATCGTTCACGTCTTGGATCCCATCCGTGTGAAGGAGAACATGGGGCAGAACAAGCCGATCACGTACTTCCCACTGGTACCTCGGATCCTGGTCTACCCGTATCTGCTACACGACCATCGGACGTAGCGGTACCCATCGAGCCGAGAGACCGGAGAAGTTGCTCGGCTCTCCAGTGCTCGGCTCTCCAGTGCTCGCGGCTTGACGATCCGATCGCGGAGCGCGTCGCTTCTCCGCACCCACCTTGTAGCCAGCCCTGACTGCCTTGTCCGGCAGATGGTGGTTGCACCTCACGCAGTTGTTCCCCTCGAATGGAACCGCCTCGACACATTGCTCCTCCCCGCAATTCGGGCACACCAAACAGTACCGTACATTGTGCAGGTAAGCCCCCAGTTGGTCGGCAAACTTGCTGTCGGGATCACCGTATTGTCGTTTCATCCCGCGCCCGCCCTTCATGACCGCCGCCCATCGTGCACGAGCGCGCACTTTGCCAAACCTACGGCCAATCGCTGACCCGCCCATGAAGCGCGCGATCAGCGACGTGTACATCAATTCGTCAGCGAGGTGGCGTGCACGCCAAGGAGTGAAGATGGCATCTTCGATCCACCGCCGTTGTTCATCCGTGAAGCCAGATTTTGGATTCTCCTCCTCCGATTCGAGTGGTTGGTGCCGGAGGTAGAGCAACCATCCCAGCAGCCGGGACGCTTCTCGTTCACGCACCTCGACAGTGAAACCGTGCTTACTGCCGAAGGACATGAGCCGACCCAACACCTCAGATGCGTTGGCTTTCCCCGGGAAGAAGCCGAAGTGGAGGTGGAATCTGACCTCCAAGCTGCTGAGAGAGCTGATGTGGCAGACTCCCGCGTAGCCGACGAGATGCCCGAAGGCCGACCTCGCCGCAGCCTGCTCTATCAATTCAACCGTCGCCCGTTGCCGCATGAGGTGGCTGATGCATCTCGCCTTCGCCGCCTTGTCAGAACCACTCGGGAGTTTGACTGCGGGGAAGACGATGACCACCCCTGTCCAGGGATCTTCGATGGTGTGTCCTTTCAGCAGATGCTGGTCCACCCACTTCTCGGCTGCCTCCCTTCCACAAGTCTGACAGGACTCCAGGTGGCAAGCGCCGCCATGGATGCGTCGAGTGATCTTCTCGCCAATCAATTTGGCTTGCCGCAAGCGACAGATTGCGGAGGAGCGCGGTGCGGGTTTGGCGATGTTGTTGTGCATGGCGTACCTTCAGAACTGGAGGGACTCGACGGCGGCTTTGCCCTCACCGTCGGCGTATACCGCGTAGCGTAACGTGTCTTCGATGCTGGCGTGCCGCATCAGCTCCTTGATCGTCTCCAACCGCGCACCCGCACGACGAAGTTGGGTGCCGAACGTGTGGCGCAGATCGTGGGTGCGAAAGGAAGCCGGCAGCCCGGCTCGCGTGACGATCTGCTTCAGATGTCGATCGAGATGGAAGCGGCGATATCCGCCGTCCCTGTCCGGGAACACGTAGTTCGAGGCACGCCCAGAGTGCAACCGCGAGAGGATTGCATGCAGGGGAGGATTGACCGGTATCGGCTTCCCCTCCAACCCC
The DNA here is from genome assembly GCA_031426335.1 of Planctomycetota bacterium. Taxonomy (GTDB): domain Bacteria; phylum Planctomycetota; class UBA11346; order UBA11346; family UBA11346; genus BOG-1363. Next base: position 11,755 of record JANPLC010000080.1, on the reverse strand, counting down.
TTCGGCTGCCACGCGTACGCTTCGCGCGTGCTCAAGATCGCCTTGTCGAGATCGATATCCGACACACGGACTTCACGGAGCATGGCCTCGTTCTGAAGATGCAGGACGCGCCCGATGATCGCCACGTCATCGTGCTGCCGGATGAACTTCGCCGTGCTCGAACGCCCGGCGACCAGACTGGTGGCAAGGTCCTTGGCTGCGGGCCCAAGCTGGATCCTGCGCGTGCAGACGACCTGCTTGCGACGAATGCGAACAGTACGCAAGTCGAGGTCGACATCCGCCCACTCCAGATGCACCAGTTCCTGGTCGCGGAGCCCAAGGTACAGGTACCCTGCAACGATGTCGGCGAAGTACGAACTCCACGGCCACTCTCCTGCGTGCTCATCATCGTAGCTCCGAGCGGCCACGAGAAGCCGGGCCACATCCGCGGGGTTGTGGATGGGGCACGCGCGAGCGGATAGTCCGCTGGATTGGCGCGTATTCGCGTCGGCAACCCTGGCATCAATGACAGGCTCGTGCTCCAGCACGCCGCGCTGAGCGGCGTAACGCAGGACTGCTTTGAGGAGGTCTACTTCCGACTGGATCGTCTTCGCGGATGCCGCACCACGACGGACGGTCGGAGTATTGGGATGAACCTCGACCTTGGCCGGCTCGGCGAGCCGGAAGTCGACGAAGCGTTTCACCAAGGCGTTGTTCACCGCACGCAGCGGTGGGTCCATCACGCCGAGGATTTCGCGGAAGACGCGAACGAGATTGTCCAGCGCCCGACGGTACTCCTTGATGGAGTTCGGACGGAGCGGATTGTTCGGGCGCGTGATGTAGCTGTGAGCGGCGTCCCGCAGCGTGACATCGTGCTGACCAACTGCTCGCGTCAGCGTCACGCCCTTCTCGTCGACCTTGGCGTTCAGCTTGGTCACGAGTTCCATCGCCCGAGCCAAGTTCTCGGTCTGAAGGGATCTCGTCAGACGGACGCCGGTGTGCTGCCGACGAAGGTAAAACGTGCCGTTCTGCCGGCGGAAAAGGCCCTTCGGCCAGTCAGTGGTTCGGGTCCATTCGGTCATGAGAAGCTCCAGGGTAGAGGACCCCTGCAGCGTCATCGGCGAGTACCAGTTGTGTACCACTTCCTCAGTACCGAGCGGTGGGCGGGCGGTACTCAGGAGGATTTTGGACAACCACCTCGCTGCGCTCGGCAACTCGTAAAACAAGAAAACCCAGCCGTTTAGGGCTGGGTTTGTCGTTGGTGGCGGACAGGGGGGGATTCGAACCCCCGAACGAATTTCTCCGTTGCACGCTTTCCAAGCGTGTGCCTTCAACCGCTCAGCCACCTGTCCAAGGTCGTTTTGCGCAGCGGGGCGGCACTATCGTAGCGGAGGTCCCAGGGTCAAGAAACGCGGTGATGCCGCTCAGATCTCCCTCGTCGAGTCGACAAACGCCGATCTCGTGGAAATTCCGTGCCGGGTCCAGGGGCGGCAGAGCCCCTGGCAGGCGTAGCGGACAGCGTCCGCGAACAACAATCCCCCGAGCGCGCCTGCGCGCGCGAGCGGGGACCAGGTTTGGTTTTGCGCAGCAAAACACCCTGGCGAAGCCAGGGTCGCCACAGCGCGATCACCACCCATCACGATGTTCTATTAGAGAGACCCACTACCCACCAGCACCCCCGCGCTGGGGCGCAAACCGCAGCAGTCAGCGAATGAAGGATTCGCTGCGCGGCACCGAGAACTCGTTGAGCACACCCGGATTCTGATCCCCAGTACTCGGCACCACCCCATCACCAAACACCGGATCATGCGCGCAGGTGATGAAGCGCTTCACGCGGTTTTTGAGGTTTTTCCATTCGAACGAGCCGTAGGCGACGAAGCGGTACATGTCGGCATGCAGTTCGTAGTACTCCTCCTCGGCGTGCTGGTAGAAGCGCTTGAGGTCGGCGAGTGCCAGTTCGCCGTTGGCGATGTTGCTGCGCCAGAAGCGTTTGACGTCTTCGCCCAGCGGACGGACCTCGCGCTCATAGATGGAAAAGAAGGCTTCGACATCGGCCATCATGCGCGGGATCATCTCGATCTGGTAGTTCTTGTAGCGCCGGATGTCGTCGGTCAGGCGGTCGAGTTCCCAACGTCCTTGCACGCTGAAGCGGGTGAGGTCGGCACGCAGCTTGGCCAATTCGCGTTCGCGGTATTGGGTGAAGCGCCAGACGTCGTCGATCAGGCGCGGGACGGTGGCGACCTCATAGGCGTAGAATGCACGGAAATCGGCGATCATGCGGTCACCTTCGATGAAGGCGTGCAGACGGAAACGCTCGACATCCCACAGCAGCTTGTCCCAGTCATCCATGTTGACGGCGAACCAGGCGCGCCCGTCGCGGATGAGCTTCTTGTACTCGCGTTCACGCCATTCGAGGAACTGGTACACATCGACCTGGACGTTGGCGAACTCCCATTCGGCGTGGTCGAAGAAGCGCTTCACGTCGGCGCGTAGCGGCATCACTTCGCGCAGTTGGTATTCGCGCCAGATCATGATGTCCTGGACCAAATTGCGCCATTCGGAGTCGGCCCGGGCGAAGAACCGCAGGACGTCGTCCTTAGCGCGCGGGAAGTTCTGGATGTTGTAGCCGTAGTAGCGCGCGACGTCCTTGGTCATGCGCTCGATGTTCATCCACTCGACGTTGTAGTGGTAGGCCAACTCGGCCTTCAAGTTCCACCACTCGCGTTTGCGCCATTCCATGAAGTTCGCCACGTCGAGTGGCACATCTTTGGCCACCAAACTGTTGGAGATGACGAAGCGTTCGATGTCGATGACCGCAAGGTCAACTTCGCGCTGGGCATGTTTGGCGAAACGCGCCACGTCGTCGACCGCGGCGTCGCGCTCGCGGCAGCAGCCGGCCAGCAGCACCGCCAGAGCAGCGCACATGAGGATAAGACCCGGTCGGAACATCGGACCGCAGCGTAGAATCCGCCCCCCCTGCCACCAATCCGCGGAGGTGGCGGCCAGGGGCCGTGTGTCATTGGCAGATCGTGTGGTCCTGTGCAGTTGCCACGCAACCAGGGAGTTGCAGCGCTGGACGAGGTCGGCGGCGGCGGGTTTGACTCGCTGGGGGTGCTTTACATGATCCGCGCCGCACAGCCGGAACCTGGGAGCTGAGCACCGCCGAATCTGGTCAGGCCTTGACGGGAGCAGCCATAAGGTCGGAGCAGGCGTCCCAGGAGCTCTGGCTGTGCTTTTTTTAACTGGCCATCCGGCGCTGTTAACCGGCCGTCCGGCCCGGTTGGGCCGGACCGCGCCTATGGCGCTTGCGATCGGCCAAGCCGATCGGGCCGGTTTATCAGCCAGGGGTCTGGCGACCCCCGGCAACGTTCGGCTTCCTCGGCTTCGCCTTCAGTCGCCTCACTGCCCCCCTCTTGTTTTACCGACGATTACCATGCCGCGCTCGGGCGCGGTTTCGTGATCGGCGCTTTGGTCGCTGCGCGACCTCGCTGGGTACGCTTGGCACTTGGCTTTTGCTCTGCCTGGGAGCGCCGGCTTCAGCCAGCCAGGGGGCAATCAGCTGCGCGTGCTCAGCAATCAAGAACGCGCAGCACGAAGCCCTTGAGGTATTCGCTTTCCGGCACCGCGGTCAGCACCGGGTGATCGGGGCTGGCACCGTGCGTTGCTTCACGACGCAGTGTGCGGCCAACGTCCTGCGCGGCATCATTGATCATGTCCTGGAACACCGGCGCACTGATGTGATGCGAACAGGTGTACGTCGCCAGGACGCCGCCCGGGGCGAGCATGCGCAAGGCGCGCAAGTGGATTTCTTTGTAACCACGCAGGGCGCCATCGACAGTCGCGCGGGTACGGGTGAAGCTTGGCGGATCGAGGATGATCAGGTCGTAACGTGCGCCCGCGGTGTCGAGTTCATTTAATACGTCGAAGGCGTTGTCACAGCGGGTTTCAAAACGCTCACTGAAGCCGGCCCAGTCGGCGGCCTGGACGGCTCCTGCGATGCTGTCGGCGGCGGTGTCGATCGCGAGGGCGTGCGCGGCGCCGGCTTGCAGCGCGTGCAGTCCGAAGCCGCCGAGGTGACTGAACACGTCGAGCACGCGCATGCCTGGACGCACGAACGTCGCCACCTGTTCCCAACTCACCTGCTGATCGAGGTAGAGGCCGGTCTTGTGTGGATCGAGCGGATCGCAGGGGAAATCCAGCTGTCCGACACGCACGCGCTGCGGTCCTTTATGTTCACCGACGAGGACGCCGCGACGGTGCGGCAGGCCTTCATGGCCGCGCACGGCCAGGTCGTTGCGCTCGATGATCACACGTGGACTCAGCAATTCCTGCAGCAGCGTGACGATCTCAGCAAGACGACGATCGATGCCCGCCGTGGTGCACTGCACCACCAGCGTGTCGCCGTACTGATCGACGATCAGGCCTGGGAGCAGGTCGCCTTCGCTGCTGACCAGGCGACGCGCGGGACGTCCGGGCAGCACCCGCTCACGGTGAGCGATGGCGGTTTGCAGGCGTTCGCGCAGAAAGGCGGTGTCGATCGCACGTTCCTGCCGGGTAAGCACACGTACGGCGATCTTCGACGTGGAGTTGAAGAAGCCCCAGGCGAGCGTGCGACCGGTCTCATCGCGCACCGCCACCACGTCACCGGAAGCGGGACGGCCCTCGATCCGCTCGACCTCGGTAGCGTACACCCACAAGTGCCCGTTCAGCAGACGATGGGTGACCTTGCGGTTCAGGACGACGGCGGCGGTGCTGTTGTTCATAAGGGGCGCGGACCATTCACGCGGACGGCAGCACCGCAAGCGCGCGACGCACCTGGGTCATCGACGCGCTGGCCAAGGGATCGCGGGAACGGGCGATGGCGCTGTCGAGCGCGACGATCAGCGGCGGGCGCAACGGTGGCGGACAGCTGGACACCTGGGATGCGAGCGTTGCTCCCAGGGTCAGCCAGTTCTTGCCAGGGATGCGATCCGCCTGCACCGCGGTCAGCAGGGCGACCCAGTCCGTGGGACCGCTGCTGGCCGGAGCCGCCAGCGGGTCCTCCGTGACCACGGTCCGGCGGCGGACCGCGACCACGGCCAGCGCCGCCAGGGCGATCAGCAGGAGCACGCCCACCGCCCAGGCGAAGGAATGGAAAATCTGCAGCGTCCGCGGATCCATGGCCGGCACGGTGCGGGCGGCCGTCCGGCCCGCAACCGCACGGAGCCAGGCACCCGCGGCGGCGTTGCGAGCTCAGCGATTTTCCGCACCACACACTGATCACTGCTGCGACAGCGATGGCGAAATGTCGCAGACGCTGCTGCCATGTGGGCCGGCGCAACCGGTGCAACGAATGTTTGCGTAGGGAATTGGAGCCAAGCTGACGCGCTGGAACAGCGGCCCCTGACAACCACCTCTCCAAGGTCTATTCGTGCGTCCAGGATGAACGAGAACCACCGGATCGTGCGCCCTTCCAGCGCAACAGATGCAAGTCGGGCGTCTGCTGCTACCCTGCGACAGCGTCCGGAGACATGAGCTGCCAGGGTTCGGGATGCCGTTCGTCCAACCCTGCTGCCGGCCGTGACCCCATCGGAGGGATTATGCGCACCGTCTATCTGGCCTTACTGATGTGTGTCGCTGCGAGCGTGAGCGCAGCGGTGCCGCTTGAGACGGTGCAGTGGGCTCCTGATTCAGCTAAGCCGACCGAGGCGGGGATCGCGCGCCGGGCGCAGGTTTATTTTCTGGTGGACCACAGCGAAGAAGCCGGGCGAAACAAATATTGGGGCATCCGCAATCTGGCAACCGAGGCCAAGATCGCCAATAAGTTTGAGACCCTCCATTTCTTGATCGTCTCCGGCGGCACCATCGAGCCCACCCGCGAGGGTGAACCTGAGTACTGGTGTAAAGGGACCACGAGCAACAATGGCCTGATCCGTGCTTTTGCCGGGGATTCGACCGCCGCGATCGTGCTGGTCGATGGCAATGGTCGGGTCACCAGTGTCTCTCGCCTGGGCAATCCGGACACCGAGCGCAAAGCGATCGACGCACTCGCATCGACCGCCAAGCCACTGGTGGCTGACCCCAGTCAGTTCCCCCTCAGCTGCAAAGTGCCGCTCGCTGATCTGCGCGTCGGCGACGTCAACCGCGCGATGAAGAACCTCAAGAAGGCCGGTCCGGATGCGACCATGTTCGTCAAACTGGTAACCGACCGCGTCAATGTGATGGTCGAGATGGACGTCGCCCTGCTCAACGACCCGGCGACCATGGCGGCGGACAAGATGATCGCGATCAAACGCGTGAACAGCCTCCTGGCGGAGTTTCCCAAAGTGCCTGCCGCCTCCGCTGCCACCCTCGCGATCAAGAAAACCAAGGACGACAAACAGCTCGCCAACGAACAAGCGGCCTACGCCATGTTGATGAGCTACTTCGACGCGATGAAAAAAGTCTCGGCCAAGAAGGCCAAGGAAGTTCAGCTCCAATGGATCCCTGGGATCACCGCGAAATTTGGCGGCACCTATGCGGCAGAAATTGCGACCATGATCCGCAAGGCCTCGCGCCTTGATCAGACCGACGAGTGATGCCATCGGGTCACTGAGTAAGAGCTCGGTAACCGCAGAGACGCAGAGGTAAGAAGAGGGCCGCAGAGCAGATATATTTTGCACTGGCACGTACGATCGTCCGGTTACTTTTTTGATCTTATGCCAAACGCAGATGCCGCAGATCCGCTGGCGGGCATCGAAGCCCAAACCATCGTCTCTGCGGCCCTCTTCTTACTTCTGCGTCTCTGCGGTGAACCGTGCTCGCGCGCGGTTCCTGCTGCTCAGCCAGCGAGTTCTTTGATCTGGCCATTACTGTCGGCGAACGAATCCAGCTGCAGGCCCATGCGGATGGCGATCTCGCCGTAGAGGTTCGCCAGCGGCGTGCCGTCCTTGCACTTGATGTGGCGGCCGGGCTTGATCGTGCCGCCGCCTTTGCCAGCGAGGAGCAACGGCAGGTCGCGTGGACTGTGCGCATTGCCATCACGCAGCGCCGAACCAAACAGGATCATCGAGTTGTCGAGCAACGTGCCCGAGCCTTCTTTGATCTGCGACATGCGCTCAACCAGGTAGGCGTACTGCTCGACGTGCCACGCGGTGATCTTGGCGTAGCCGGCGAGTTTCTCGGCGTTGTTTTCGTGGTGCGAATGGTCGTGGTGACCGCCCTTGACGCCATCGAGGAACGAGAAGTTCCGGCCACTGACCGAATTGCCGAACATGAACGTGCCGATGCGCGTGGTGTCGGTCCAGAATGCCAGCAGCATGATGTCGAGCATCAGGCGAACCTGCGGTGTGTGGTTTTCGCCGCGTTGTGCGCGTCCGATGTTGCGGATCTGTTCATCGAGCGCCGGCAACGCCTTCATCGCCAACGGATCGACGCGCCGCGGTTCTTTGGAACGCTTGAGTTCCAACGCCATGCGTCTTTCGACATCGCGCACCGAGGTCAGGTATTCATCGAGCTTGCGCTGGTCAGCAACGCCCAGGCGGATCTTCAGTGCCTGGCTGTCGGCCATCACCGCGTCGAGCACGCTCTTGTCATCAAACGGCGTCAGCGCGGTCGGCGCCAAGCCCTTGGGTTTGTCTTTGTCGTCGGCTTTGCCTTCGCGAAACAGCCGGTCGAACGCTTGACGCGGATCGATTTCGCAGGCCATCGGCGTCGCGGCGCTGCTCCAGGCGATGTGATTGGAATAGAGCCGAGTGATGGCGACGTTGTTGTCGACGCCCTTGGCTGGGGCCTCGATGCCGAGTTCAATCGACGGCAGCTTGGTGCTCGACCCCAGGTGAGCGGCGAGCAACTGATCGATCGACGTGCCGCCAGCGTTGATGTCGGCGCCGACGGTCTTGTTGATGGTCATGCTGGTGAGGAACGACGCATCCTTGAAATAGTGCCCATCGCCTGAGTTGCACTTGGCGTTCCACAACTGCGAGAGCACCAGGATCTCCGACTTCACCTTATCCATCGGCACGAGCTGCTCGGGCAAGCCGGTGGTGAAGGGACCGACCTCGGCCGGCGTCCACTTGTTGGGATTCACGCCGTTGGGGAAGAACAACACACCGAAACGCACCGGCGGGCCCTTGCGCGGAATGACCTTCGGGTCAGCGCCATAAAGCGGTCGCGGCACCATCGCGTCGAGGAACGGCAAGGCCATGGTGACGCCAAGGCCACGGAGCATCGTGCGACGCGAGATAAACCATGATGGACGGCTCATTGCGAGACCTCCTGGGGGGACGAGACCGGCTGGTTGCGTTTATAGCGGAAAGGGAAGCTTTTGGCGACACCAATGATCAGCGGCTGAATCTTGTAGCCGTTCTGGTCGAGGGTCTTCATCAGTTCGTTGATCGTCGGGCGGTCGTAGAACTCCATGCCCCGGCCAAGGGCGAAGGACAACATCCGTGTGGTCAGCCCGCGGGCGAACTCGGCTTTGCGCGTCATCAGCACCTTCCGCAGCTCGCCGATGCCGGAGAACTTCTCGCCATTGATCAGCGCGCCGTTGGCGTCGATCGGTGAGCCGAACTCATCGCGCGCGCGCCAGCCGCCCATCAGGTCGTAGTGCTGGAGCGCGAAGCCCAGCGGATCGATCCGCGCATGACACGTCGCACAGGTAGGATCTGCCCGGTGTTTTTCCAGGCGCTGACGCAGGGTCAGGTCCTTCTTGTCGCCGTCTTTTTTGTCATCGAGCGCCGGCACGTTGGGCGGTGGAGGCGGCGGATGGCTGTTGAAGATCTGCTCCAACACCCACACCCCACGCAGCACCGGACTGGTGCGGTGCGGATGTGAGGTCACCGTCAGCACGCCAGCCATGGTCAACACGCCACCGCGTTTGTCGTCCGGGCGTTTGACCTCGCGCAAGTCGTTGCCGCGTACGCCAGAGATGTCGTAGATCTTCGCCAGGTCTTCGTTGACGTAGAGGTAGTCGCTGTCGATCAGATCGAGGATGCTGCGGTTCTTGGCCACCAGTTCGTTGAAGAATACCTCTGGTTCATCGCACATCGAGTCGCGCATGCGCTCGTTGTAGTGCGGATATTTGCTGCTGTCCGGGGCCTTGCGGCCACGACGCAGTTCTTCGGTCTTCAGCCATTGAGGCACGAAGATGGAGCCCAACGCCTTGGCCTTGGGGTCCTTGAGCATGCGCGTGACCTGCGCTTCGATCACCGTGGGATCATGCAGCTTTCCTTCGTCAGCGAGTTTGAACAACTCGGCATCGGGCATGGTCGCCCACAGGAAGTACGACAGGCGCACCGCCATCTCATGCTGGCTGATCTCATAAGGTTTGGCGTCGGCTCGCTGGCCTTCGATGCGGTAGAGGAAACTCGGCGAGACCAGCACGGTCTTGAGCGCGAGTTTCACCGCGTCCTCGTGATTGATGGTCTTCTTCACCGCCGCGTCGTAGACCTTGACGAAGCGTTCGACCTCCGGTTCCTTCACCGGCCGGCGAAACGCTTTTTGCGTAAAATCGGTGAGGATGGCTTTGGCCGCGGCACGTTGCGACTTGGGTTTGTCGTCCACCGGTTTGTGGGTGAAGAGCTTCTCGGGTTTGGCCAAGCCCAGCACATCGCCGAGTGAGGTCAGCATTTTTTCGACCATCACCGGCGGAACGAACAGTGTGTCGGCGTTGTTGTCGAATCCACCGCCGCCGCCAGCGTCCTCAGGGAAACTGTCAGCGGGCTTATTGTCGACGCCGAGCAAGTCGCGGATGGTGTTGTTGTATTCCACGCGCGTCAGGCGGTGCAGCACCACGTGGCCAGGATCTTTCGGGAAGTCTTCCGGATCCAGCGTGTCGAGCGCATGCGCGATCCAGTTGCTCAGGCGCTCGCGTTCGGCCTCGGTCGGCTTGCGCTTCGCGCTGTCCGGGGGCATCTCGCGCTCGGACACCGCGCGCTGGACTTCTTGCCACTGGAGCGCACCGCGTTGGATGGCGCGTTTGTCGGCAAACTTTTGCAGATCGATGCCGCCCTTGGCCTTTTTCTCGCCGTGGCAGTCGTAACACAGGGTCGTCAGCAACGGCTTGATATCGGCTTCGAATGACAATTTGGCCGGGTCCTCGGCGGTGTCCGCGGGGAGCCAGAGCCCGACCAGGGCGACGATCAAGAACAGGCGTAGTGGCATGGGCGAGGTAGTACGGTAAGTGCGCTCAAATGCTGAGGTTGGACACGGCTACCCGGGACAGTCCCAAGGAGTTCCTCGGCAGGTAATGGCAGGGGTGGGTTTCGGATGTCTGATTTCGCGGTCAGGTGACCGTCAGCGTACCAGTCACGTCGATCCATCCCCTGGCGTATCAATCCGATCTGCCAACCATTGGCGATCACATGCCGCGCCCACCCCGATTTTCTGCCACCCGTCCCCGCCCAGCCGCTGCCGGACCCCGCCAGCCAGGCCCGGCCAAGCCCGCCGGAAACGAAGCCCACCAGCACGATCTCGCTGAGGGCCCAGCCCTGCGCATGGTCGCTGATGCACGTATTGCCGCCGGCACCCAGGTCCTGGAGGTCGGCCCAGGCCTGGGCGCCCTGACCACCGGATTGTTGGCTACCGGTGCACGGGTCGTGGCGATCGAGCGCGACCCCGGCCGGGTGGCGATCCTGCAGAAACGCTTCGCCACCCAGGTAGCCACCGGCCAGCTGACCTTGCTCAGCGGTGATGCCCTGAGTTTGGCCAGCCCCATGCCCCATCCCTGGCGCGTGCTGGCGAATCCGCCCTTCAGCCTCACCGCAGCGCTGGTGCGCCGCTGGCTGCTCGACAGCAAGCCGGCTCCGATCGCGCTCGACCTGGTACTGCAACGTGAGGCCGCCATCAAGCTGACCGGTGGCGACGGCGTGCACACCCGCTCCAGCGTCATCAGTCACCTGTGCGGCACGCCGCACGTGGTGCGCCACCTGCCACGAGACGTGGTGACGCCGCCGAGCCGCGTGGATCTTGCCGTTTGGAGCCACCGCCGGAGCGACGATGCGCCTGGGGCGGAAGAACTCGTCACCATCGATCGCTTGCTCGACGTGGCGTTCGCCGGCCCGCACACCATGAGCGAAGCGCTGCGTGGACTGGCCACCGGCGTGCAACTTCGTCGCCAAGCGGCCGAGCATGGTTGGCAGGCGAACGAACACCCGCGCACCGTTCCACCTGCGGCGTGGCGGGAGCTGGCCCGACTGCTGGTCACCTGCGGACGCCTGGGACCGCCCACGCGCCGATCGCGGCGCTGACATACGGACAGCGTTCGTGTCCGTTGCGCAGGCTGTACAGTGCTGGTCCGGATTCCGATCTCGCGCTTGCCTCGCTCGACCCACTGAGCTTGATCTGTGCCATGGATTACGGGCTTCCTCACCACTCTAATCGCTATCACCACTATCAGCGACGGCTCGCGCGTGCGCTGCTGAGCCTGATGGTGTGCGGTTCATTGGTGGCGGTAGAGGCAGCCGATCCGCTATTGCCCAAACCCGATCCGCTGCTGCCCAAACCAACCGCGCCAAAAGTCCCACCTACCACCACTCCGGTCACCCCGCCCGTGGTGGCAGCAGCACCCGCGCCGGTGAAAAAAGTGGTGTTGCTGCCGGTCCCAGACGAAGCGACCCAGACCACGGCACTCACAGCGTTGCACGACATCTTCAAAGACGACTACAACAAACGGCGCGCGTCCGACCGGCTGGCACTGGCGCAGACCTTGCTGGAACGCGGCAAACATCCATCTCAACCCCCAGCTGAACGCTTCGTCGCCCTGCGTGAAGTGATCGATCTGGCTGGCAAGGTCGGCGAGGTCGATCTGGCCCTCAAT
>JANPLC010000079.1:0-4813 GCA_031426335.1 Planctomycetota bacterium | reverse complement strand
GACCTGCCCGCGCGCATCGCCGGATTTCACTAGAGTCGCAGTGAAGAAGGGGGAGGGGGCGCGCCCGAGTTCGGGGCCGCGATGAGCGCGACGTCGCCCCACGAGCCGCCTCAATACTTCAGCGGCTTTTCCGCCGGCTTTTTCATCGGAGAGAGGGGTGCGGCAGGGAGTCGGCCGTGATCCAGCGGGAGGCACTTGTGCCCCGCGGGTCCGTCCTACCCTCCCGCGCACCATGCCCGCGACCTTCCGCATCGACATCCTCCCCCGCACCCCCGGCGCTGATCCGCACCTGGCTCATGAAGCCAAGCTGCTGGGACTCAAGGGCCTGAAGGAATTGCGGCGGAGCCGCTATTACCTCGTCCGGGGCGAGCTGGACGCCAAGTCGGCGCAGCGCCTGGGCGACACGTTGCTGTGCGATCCGGTGATCGAAGTGGCGAGCCTGAAGGCTCCGGCCGCGGGCAAACGCCGCGTCATCGAAGTGCAGCGCAAAACTGGCGTGATGGATCCGATCGAAGCCTCGATCATCAAGGGCGCGGCTGACCTCGGCATCAAACTGGAATTGGTCCGCATCGGCACGCATGTGGAGGTCGTCGGTGGCAGCGATGCCGAATTAAAGACGCTCGCGTGGAAGGCCCTCGCCAATCAAGCGATCGAAGAAGCGGTGATCGATCCAGCAGAGTCCGTGCGCCTGCGTGCGCCCGGCGGCGACCAGCGTCACGAACGCGCTGAAGTCGTGCTCGAAGGTCTCGGCGACGACGCGCTGATGAAGATCTCCAAGGACGGCACGCTCAGCCTGACGCTTGATGAGATGCGCACGATCCAAGGTCACTTCCGTGCGCTCGGTCGTAATCCGACCGATGTGGAACTGGAGACCTTGGCGCAGACGTGGTCCGAACACTGCGTCCACAAAACGCTCAAGGGTCTGGTGGAATACACCGGCCCCGTCGGTGCCGACAGCGCCGGCCCCGTGCGCACCGTGGTGATCGACAACTTGCTGAAGCAGACCATTGCGCGCGCGACATTTGATCTGGCGATGCCGTGGTGTTTGTCGGTGTTCAAAGACAACAGCGGCGTCATCGAGTACGACGACACCACTGGCGTGTGCATCAAGGTCGAGACCCACAATCGTCCGTCCGCGATCGAGCCCTACGGCGGCGCCAACACCGGCCTCGGCGGCGTGGTGCGTGACGTGATCGGCACCGGCCTGGGTGCCAAACCGATCTTCAACACCGACGTGTTCTGCTTCGGTCCGCTTGATGCGCATCCGAAGGATCTGCCGCCTGGGACCATCCATCCGCGTCGCGTGATGCGTGGCGTGGTCAGCGGCGTGCGCGACTACGGCAACCGCATGGGCATTCCGACGGTCAACGGTGCGATTCGTTTCGATTCGCGTTATGTTGGTAATCCGCTGGTGTTCTGCGGCACCGGCGGACTGATCGCCAAGAAGGACATCGAAAAAGCGTCGCGTCCTGGCGATCACATCATCGTCATCGGTGGCCGCACTGGCCGTGATGGCATCCACGGCGCGACGTTCTCGTCGGTCGAATTGCATGACAAGTCGGAGACCGTCAGCAGCGGCGCGGTGCAGATCGGCAACGCCATCGAAGAAAAGAAGGTCCTCGACACCACGCTCCAAGCGCGCGACGCCGGCTGTTTCACCGCGCTCACCGACTGCGGCGCTGGTGGCTTGTCGTCGGCCTGTGGCGAGATGGCGGCCGAGAACGGTTGCCGCATCCACCTCGACCGTGTGCCACTTAAGTACGCCGGTCTGAGCTACACCGAAATCTGGATTAGCGAGTCGCAAGAGCGCATGGTCGCCAGCGTCGCGCCCAAGGATGTGAAGCGCTGCTTGGCCATCTTCGCTGCCGAAGGCGTCGAAGCGGTCGACCTGGGTGAAGTCACCGACACCGGTAAGCTCGAACTGTTCATTCACGGCGAACAAGTCGCCGATGTCGAGATGCACTTCCTGCACGATGGCGTGCCGCGCTTGAAGCGTCCGGCGGTGTTCAAGGCACCGAAGGAAACTGACGTGGTTTTGAAGCCCGAGAAGGACCTCTCGCATGCGCTCATCGGTCTGATGGGTCGGCCGAACATCGCGAGCAAAGAATGGGTCATCCGCCAATACGACCACGAGGTCCAGGCGGGCTCGATCGTCAAGCCGTTGGTCGGCGTGACCCACGATGGCCCCAGTGACGCGGCGGTTGTTGCGCCACGTCCAGGTGAAGATCGCGGTGTCGCGGTCGCGTGTGGCCTCAACACCACCTACTGCGACGTCGATGCCTACCACAGCACCGCGGCGAACATCGAAGAAGCGCTGCGCAACCTGGTCTGTGTCGGTGCGCCGATCGACAAGGTCGCCATCCTCGACAATTTCAGCTGGGCAAAATGCACGGATCCAGCGGTATTCGGCGCTCTCGTGCGCGCTTGTCAGGCCTGTTACGACTACGCGCTCTACTACGGCACGCCGTTCATCTCGGGCAAGGACAGCCTGTCGAACGAGTTCACCTACGGCGGCAAGACCATCAAGATCCCGCACACCTTGCTGATCACCGCCATGACGGTGATGCCGGATGTGAAGAAGAGCATCACCATGGACGTGAAGCGTCCGGGTGATGCGGTGGTGATCGTCGGCCTGACGCGTAATGAGCTGGGCGGCAGCGAATACCTGGCGCTCATCGGTAAAAATGGCGGCGTCATTCCGAAAGTTGACCGTGCGTTGTCGAAGCCGGTGCTCACCGCGGTCGCCGGCCTCACCGCCGCCGGTCTGGTCAGCGCGGCGCACGATTGCTCGGAAGGAGGCCTGGGCGTCTCGCTCGCTGAAATGGCGTTTGCCGGCGGCTACGGCATGGAGATCGATGCCACGGCGATTCCGCGCGAGGGGGTCACCACGCTCGACCGGGCACTCTTCAGTGAATCGCAGAGCCGTATCGTGCTGACCGTGCCCGAGGGCAACCTGCACGAAGTACACCAACGCCTCTCCGGTTTGCCGCACGCGGTGATCGGCTGGGTGATTCCGGCGCCGGTGTTGTCGATCAATGGTCTGGGCGCCAAAGTCGCGACCGACTTGGCCGTGCTCAAGGATGCGTGGCAGGCGCCGCTGGCGGTGATGGCGAACTGATTTTTGAAGATGGGGTTAGGGTCGTGTGGCGACGCTCTCCGTGGCTGGACTTGGTGCTTGGCTCCAGCTGCGTCCGTACACGACCCTCATCCTTCGCCCTTTCTTCACGCCACCTACGTTCACGACTTAGGCAGCACGACACACGATCAGATCAGAATCCAGCGGTAAGTCTTTGCTGCGTTAGGCGTCACGCAGACGGTCTTGCCAAGTCCACTTTCCCCCGACACTGCGCGCCCCCGTATGGAAATCGCGATCTATCTTTTGGCCGTTGTGGTCCTGTTGGTCCTCAATGGGTTCTTCGTCTTGGCGGAATTTGCTGTCATCAAGGTGCGCTCCAGCCGTGT
This sequence comes from Planctomycetota bacterium, assembly GCA_031426335.1. Taxonomy (GTDB): domain Bacteria; phylum Planctomycetota; class UBA11346; order UBA11346; family UBA11346; genus BOG-1363. The sequence continues at coordinate 1,351 of JANPLC010000079.1, read as the reverse complement.
GACCGAGATGATCGATCAAGGCAAGAAGGGCGCTAAGCTGGTGCAAGAAATCCAGTCCAAGCTGGATGAGTACCTCAGCGTCTGCCAGGTCGGCATCACCTTCGCCAGCGTCGCGCTCGGCATGGTCGGCAAGAAAGCCACCGACGCGATCATGGGCGACGCCGCTGGCCCGGGTGGCGATCTGACCCGGTACGTCATCGCGATGACGGTGTCTTACATCCTGGTGTCCGGCTCGCACATCGTCATCGGCGAACTAGTGCCGAAATCGATTGCCATTCGAGTGGCTGATCGGGCCGCCCTGTTTGCCGCGCGCCCGCTTCGATTCTTCCATGTGATTTTTTTCATCCCGCTGTGGGTGCTCAATCGCATCGCCAATCTGATTTTGCGCATGCTCGGCATGCCAGGCCCGGCGACTGAAGACTATCACAGCGAGGACGAACTGCGCATCCTGTTGGAGCAGTCGCAGAGTCGTGGCCTGTTATCGTTTCGTCGTCTGTTGTTCCTCGAAAACGTCTTCGATCTCGGCGATCTCAAAGTGAAGGACGCCATGCGTTCACGGTCACAGGTGCGTTTCATCACCACGACCTTGCATTGGATCGACACCGCCCAGTTCATCCGCACGTGGCGTTTCTCGCGGTATCCCCTGATCCATGAGGATGTGGAGAAACCGGTCGGCATCATCCACGTGAAGGATCTGTTTTTGGATCGTCGTGACGAGGATGCGCCACCGGATCTGATGAAGTTGGCGCGGCCCTACCTGACCACCACCGACATCACGCCGTTGGAGTCGTTGTTGGTGGAAATGCAGCGTCGCTTCATCCACGTCGCCTTGGTCCACAACGCCGAGGGCAAGTGGGTCGGCTTGATCTCGATGGAAGACATCATCGAAGAAATCATCGGCACCGTGCGCGACGAGTTCGAGACCGAAGATCCGTTGTCGCTCGCCGAGACCATCTCGCCTGGGCGTATCATTCTCGACATCAACGCAGATTCGATGACCGATGCCATTCGTGCGGTTTTCGCCGCAGTTCCAACCGGCGAATTGCCAGTGTCCAAGGATATCATCGTGCCGGCGGTGCTCGAACGTGAACGTCTGGCTAGCACCTACCTGGGTCGCGGGTTGGGCATGCCGCACGCGCGCTTGAACGGCATTCCCAAGCCGGTGGTGGTAGTGGCGCGCTCCAGCAAAGGCATCCCGGTCGGAACCGGCAGCGAACGGGCCAAATTATTGTTCATCCTGCTGACGCCCGCCGGTCAGCCGCGTACACACCAACGCCTGCAGGCGCGTATCGCGCAGCTCATGGACAGCAGCGATTACGTTGAAGAACGCATCGACGGCGCCACCACGCCC
>JANPLC010000078.1:0-12144 GCA_031426335.1 Planctomycetota bacterium | reverse complement strand
GACATGACGAGGCGGTTCTGGATCGGCACGGCGCTGGCCGTACCGGTCTTCGTGCTGGCGATGGTCCACGTCATTCCTGCGTTTGCTCATGAGTCCTGGGTGGACAGCCACGTCAGCCGGTGGATACAATTCGCCCTCACCACGCCAGTCGTCGCGTGGGCCGCATGGCCATTTTTTGTGCGTGGATGGCATTCGCTCCGCTCATGGAATCTCAACATGTTCACGCTGATCGCCATTGGCGTTGGCGCGGCGTATGGGTTCAGCGTGGTGGCGATGCTGCTGCCAGACCTATTCCCACAGGCCATGCAGCACGACGGCAAGGTCGCCATCTACTTCGAGGCCGCCGCCGTGATCGTGGTGCTGGTGCTGCTTGGACAGGTGTTGGAACTGCGCGCCCGTAGTCGCACAGGCGGTGCGATCACCGCACTCCTCAACCTCGCGCCACCAACTGCGCGTCAGGTCGCTCCAGGTGGGGATAACGTCGTGCCCTTGGATCAGGTGAAAGTCGGCGACTGGCTGCGGGTGGTCCCTGGCGACAAAGTCCCAGTCGATGGCGTGGTGGTGGAAGGCCATTCGAGCGTCGAGGAATCGATGGTCACCGGTGAACCGTTACCGGTCGAGAAATCGATCGGCGACGCGGTGACGGGCGGAACCGTGAACGGCACCGGAAGTTTTGTCATGCGTGCCGAGCGCATTGGTGCTGACACACTGCTCGGCCAGATCGTCGACATGGTCGCGGAGGCTCAACGTAGCCGCGCGCCGATCCAGGGCCTGGTCGATCGCGTGGCGAGCGTTTTCGTCCCAGCGGTGCTGGTGATCTCAGTCATTACCTTTGCCGCCTGGATGGGGTTGGGGCCTGAGCCGCGCTTGGCCTACGCCATCGTGAATGCGGTTGCGGTGCTGATCATCGCCTGTCCCTGCGCCCTCGGCCTAGCGACACCGATGTCGATCATGGTCGGCGTCGGGCGCGGAGCGCAGGCCGGGGTGCTGATGAAAAGCGCAGAAGCCCTCGAACGACTGGAAACCGTCACCACGCTGGTGGTGGACAAAACCGGCACCCTGACCGAAGGAAAACCGGTGCTCATGGACGTGCTGCCGGTTGATGGCATCGACGCCAATGAACTCGTGCGTCTTGCCGCCGCGCTTGAACAAAGCAGCGAACACCCGCTCGCCGCCGCCGTGGTCCAGGGAGCCAAGACCCGGCAGATCCCGATGAGTGCAGTCTCCGACTTCCGTTCAGTGACCGCCGGTGGCGTCATCGGCAAGGTGGATGGGCGTACGGTACTGATCGGTAAACCAGCGTTCCTGCGCAACGAACACATTGCCGGTCTGGAACCACTCGAAGCCAGCGCCGCGAAATTGCAGGAGGACGGCAAGACCGTCCTGTTCGTCGCGGTCGATGGCAAGCCGGGCGGACTGCTGGCGGTGGCCGATCCCATCAAGAGCTCCACGCCGGAAGCCATCAGCCAACTGCACGCGCTGGGTTTGAAGCTGGTGATGCTCACCGGCGACAATCGCCGCACCGCAGCGGCGGTGGCCAAAAAGCTCGGCATCGATGCAGTAGAAGCCGAGATCGAACCGGCCGGAAAAGTTGCGCACGTGAAGCAGCTCCGCGCCAAAGGTCAGCACGTGGCGATGGCCGGCGACGGCATCAACGATGCGCCCGCCCTGAGCGAGGCCGACGTCGGCATCGCCATGGGTACCGGCACCGACGTAGCCATGCACAGCGCGGGCATCACTTTGGTAAAAGGCGATCTGCGCGGGATCGCCAAGGCCATCACGCTCAGCCGCGCGACCATGCGCAACATCCGTCAAAACCTGTTCTTTGCATTCATATATAACGCTCTCGGCATCCCCATCGCGGCAGGACTGCTGTATCCTCTGTTCGGCCTATTGCTCAGCCCGATGATTGCGGGCGCGGCGATGAGTTTGAGTTCGGTGTCGGTGATCGGCAACGCCTTGCGTCTGCGTAAGACGCATTTGTGAGCGCCGGGAACCTCTCGGGCTTAGTCGCTGCAGGGATGCAAAGAGCAACGGCACTCAAAACTGCTCTGGAACAAGCGACAGCTGGCGGCTGTTCTCAGTAACCCCTCAGGAGATTTCCCATGTCAAAGTTCCTGCTTTCCGTCGCAGCGCTCATGTGCCTGGTTGGTGTAGCCCAATCGGCTGACACCCCAGCTGAGAGCAAGGCCAAGCCGTACCCGCTGACCACGTGCATCGTTACCGATGAGAAGCTCGACGACGATGCGGTCATGAAAGTCTATAACGGCCAAGAGATCAAGGTCTGCTGCAAGAAGTGCTTCAAGGATTTCGAGAAAGACCAAGCCACGTACCTGAAGAAAATCGAGGGTGCCGTCAAAGCGCCAGGCGACAAGCCGGCTGCCGACAAGCACGGCGATCACAAGCACGACAAATAACCGACGAGAACTAAAGCCTTCACCGCCACCTCACCGGTTCGCCCCATCAAGGCGACCGCGATGGGTGGCGGTGGTGGCGGTTTGACAATCCCACTTCTCTAGGGCCAGCATGATCCAACGTTCCCTGTTAACCTTGCTGTCCTGTGTCCTGGTCGCGTGCGGTCCCACTGCGCGCGTCGAGCTTCCGCCAACGCATCCGGCTCATGCAGACGCGGAAGAATCACCGGTGCCAGCGCCATCGTCGGCGCTTGCCATCAGCTTGCTGCCGGCGGATCCATCGCCAGTGCCCGCGGGGCACGATCATGTGCAGCATACCAAGCCGGATGCTGCCGCTGCGATTCCCACAGACGCGAAAACTACGGACACCAAGCCCGCTGGCACCAAGCCCGCTGACGCCAAGCCGACCGACACCAAGCCCGCTGACACCAAGCCCGCAGGCGAAGACCACTCCCAACATCAGAAGCATGGGAAGGGGCCTTAATATGCGCACCTCCGTCCTTTGCGCCACGTTGGCTGCCATGATCGCGTTGGTTGGATGCGGCAGTCCGCCGCGGGATCAGGGATTCAGTGATGTGGCGTCACTGGTCCAGGAACGCACCGGCACCACGGTCCTATGGCACCAAGGGACCAGCGCTGACGCTGATGTGGCTACGTCGGTCACCAATCTGCTCAATAAACCCATCACTCCCGACAGCGCCATTCAGATCGCGCTGCTCAACAACCCGCGTTTGCATGCCACCTATCAGGAGTTGGGTGTCAGCCAGGCGGAGTTGGTGCAGGCCGGTTTGCTACGCAACCCAACGCTGGTAGCGGGCGTGAAGTTTTTCAGTGAAGGGCCGGTGGTTGAACTGTCGCTGGTCGAGAACCTGCTCCAAGTGTTCAGTTTGCCGGCGCGCAAACGTTTTGCTGAAGCGCAACTGGCCGAGGCCAAGGCTACGGTTGCGGGTGCGATCATCGACTTGATGGCGGATACCCGTCGTGCAGCCATTCGCCTACTCGCAGCGCAGCAAGGATTGGAGATGCGTCGCACGGTACTGCAGGCCATGGACGCAGCGGTCGACTTGGCGAGGCGCATCCATGACGCCGGCAACAGCACGTTGCTGGAATTTTCCAGCGATCTGGCGGCGGCGGAACAAGCGCGCCTGGAGGTGTCTGCCAGTGAAGATGCCGTCTTGATCGCGCGTGAGCACTTGGCCACAACCATGGGATTATGGGGCAACGACGCCACGCGTTGGGTTATGGATGGGCGACTGCCGGACCTGCCGGCTGAGGATGGTACTGGTGATGGCACCGGTCTGGAACGACGCGCCGTCACCGCCAGCTTGGAACTGATGGCACTGCGCGAAGGTGCGCGCGCCCTGGGCGAGCGTTATGGCATCGAACGTCTCGACGCCTGGTTCGGCGAGGCCCAAGTGGGCGTGATTGGTGAACGCGAGAGTTCGGGCGATTGGGGTTTTGGTCCGGAAGCTGGCATCGCCATCCCCATCTTCGATCAAGGCCAAGGACGTCGTGCCACCGCCACCGCGCAGCTTGAGCGCGTCGCACGACTGCATCACGCTTTGGCGGTTGAACTCCGCTCACAAGTCCGGGTCGTGCGGGCGCAGGTTCGCTCAGCCTATGCGCGTGCTCGCTTTGTCCGCCAGGTCCTGTTGCCGCTGCGGACCCGGATCGTTAAGGAATCAATGCTGCACTACAACGGCATGTTGATCGGTCCGTTCCAGGCGCTGGAAGCCAAACGAATGGAAGTTGAAACTGGTGGGCAATTCATTGAGGCCTTGGAAAGCTTCTGGCTCGCACGTGCGACCCTGGACCAAACGCTGCAGGGGCGCATCGCTCGTGGCGAGGCTAATCGTCCGGACCACATGGTTCCCGCTCAGGAGAAACGTCATGAGTGATCCGGTTACCCGTCGCACACTGCTGACCGTGGGCAGTCGCACCGTCGCTGCCGGTGCGTTAATCGCCGGTATGGGGACGCGCTTGAGCGCTTTCGAACCGGCGACGAGCGTGAACCTACCCGCGGCCGCCGCAGCGCCTGGGGGCAAGGATTGGCTGGAACCGGGCCAGCCCGGTACGCATTACCAGCCGGTGGTGGTGCCGAATGGCAAGATCCTGCCCTGGACCATTGTCGATGGGGTGAAGGTGTTTCACCTGATCGCGCAGGAAGTCCCGGGACACGAATTCGCTCCTGGACTGGTGGCGGATTGCTGGGGCTACAACGGCATGGTGCACGGTCCGGTGATCGAAGCCGTCGAAGGCGACCGTGTCCGCATCTATGTCACCAACAAATTGCCGGCCGCCACGACCGTCCACTGGCACGGCGTGTTGTTGCCGAGTGGCATGGATGGCGTCGGCGGACTCTCGCAGAAATCCATTCAACCGGGCGAGACCTTCGTCTACGAATGGACATTCCGGCAGCACGGCACGTTGATGTACCACTCGCATCACGACGAAATGACGCAGATGGCGCTCGGCATGACCGGAATGATCGTGGTCCATCCGCGCAAGCCGGTCGGCCCAAAGGTGGATCAAGATTTCGTGCTCCTGCTGCACGAATGGAAAATCGTGCCAGGCACGCGTCGTCCTGATCCCAATGAAATGACCGATTTCAACGTACTGACGATCAACGCGCGCGTGTATCCCGGAACCGCGCCGTTGGTGATCAAGCTTGGTGAGCGGGTGCGCATCCGCCTCGGCAATCTTGGCGCGATGGATCATCACCCGTTCCACATCCATGGACTGTCGTTCCTGGTCACTGCGACCGATGGCGGACGCATTCCCGAAGCTGGCCAATGGCCGGAAACCACGGTGTTGGTCCCCACCGGCGCAACCCGCGACATCGAATTCGTCGCCGACAATCCCGGCGACTGGGCCGCGCATTGTCACATGACCCATCACGTCATGACCCAGATGGGCCACGGCATTCCCAACCTGATCGGCATCAAGACCGACGGTCTTGACGAGCGCATCCGCAAGCTGCTGCCTGGGTACATGACCATGGGCAACACCGGCATGGGCGACATGGGAGAGATGGGCATGAAGGTCCCACCCAACAGCCTCCCGATGGTCGGAGCCAAAGGGCCCAAGGATTACATCACTATGGGTGGCATGTTCACCATCCTCAAAGTTCGCGAGCAGCTCACCTCGTACGATGACCCAGGTTGGTACCAGGATCCGCCGGGAACCTTGGCGATGGCGGCAACGCCCGAACAGCTGCAGCGCGATGGGATATCCGCCCATTGAATCTACATCCGGCGATCGAGCGAACACAGCCCGGCCGAGCCGGAACCAAAGGTTCATTATCGTCTCGGCCGCCGTTGGCGGCGCGGGCAACGCGCCGGGATCGTTCCGCCGCCTGCGTTATCACCATGAGCAGTGATCGGATCGCCGAGGGTAGTAACGGCACGATTTACGCGCGGACTTTGGCGAAGGGTTAGGCGATCTATGGAGAAGCAGAGCGATCAGCCCTGGCATGCGCTGCCGGCGGAACAGGTGTTGGAGCATCACGGTGTAGACCGAACCGCAGGTCTGTCCCACGACGAGGTGCTCCGGCGTCAGCAGGTGCATGGCCCCAACCGCGTCAGCGCGCACCGAGGTACGCTGCTGTGGGTGACGTTCCTCCTGCAGTTCAATCAACCGCTGGTCTACATCCTGTTGGTGGCGGTGGTGGTCACGGCGTTCCTGGGCGAATGGGTGGATTCGGCAGTCATCTTGAGCGTCGTGGTGATCAATGCGGTCATCGGGTTCCTCCAGGAATCCAAGGCGGAAAAAGCAGTGGAGGCGTTGGCCAAGATGGTTGCCACCGACACCTCAGTGCGGCGTGAGCGGCAGAAGCTGCGCGTTCCGTCACACCAACTCGTGCCCGGCGATCTGACGCTGCTAGAAGCTGGTGATCGGGTGCCAGCAGACGTGCGCCTGTACCATGCGCGTGATTTCCATGTCGATGAGTCCGCGCTGACGGGCGAGTCATTGCCGGTGGGGAAACAGTCGGATCCCGTGGCCCACGACACCATCCTGGCGGAGCGCAAGAACCTCGCCTTTGCCGGAGCATTGGTCACCAAGGGGCAGGCTGAGGGCGTGGTGTGCGCTAACGGTGACGGGACTGAGACCGGACGCATCGGCAAACTCATTGCGGATGCCGATGATCTGAGCACGCCGCAGACTAAGAAGATCGCGCATCTGAGCCGCTGGTTATTGTGGGCGATCCTGGCGGTGGCGGTGCTGGCGTTCGCCGTCGGTGTCCTGCGGGGAAACCCGCCATCGCAGATGTTCATGGCAGCGGTGGCGCTGGCGGTGGGTGCGATTCCCGAAGGTCTACCCGCGGCGGTGACCATCGTGCTCGCCATCGGCGTGGTGCGTATGGCCAAGCGCCAAGCCATTATTCGCCGTCTGCCCGCAGTCGAAACGCTCGGCAGCACCACGGTGATCTGCACGGACAAGACGGGGACGCTGACTGAGAACCAGATGACCGTGCGGGAAGTCCATGCCGATGGACGCGCGTATATGGTGTCGGGCACGGGATACGGTCCGACTGGTGAGCTGCGTTTGGCCGCCTTGGTGGTCAACACCTCTGAACACACGGCGCTGGCGGAATGCCTACGCGCAGGCGTGCTGTGTAATGAATCCGAACTCCGGGACGAGGGCGGCAAGATCGTGGTGCATGGTGATCCGACCGAGGCCGCGTTGCTGGTCGCCGCGCAGAAAGGCGGACTGGTGCCGACGGATGTGCGCCGTGAGGCGCAGGTGCTCGACAGCATCCCCTTCGCGTCGGAACACATGTTTCGCGCGACCATGCACGCTGCACCAACCGGAAAGGTCATCTACAAGGTCGGCGCACTGGAGCGGTTGCTCGATACCTGCGTTGATGCGCGTGGTCAGGGCGATGCACCAACCGCGCTCGACCGCGAGGGCATCCTGCGGGCGGCAGAAGGCATCGCTGGACGAGGCTTACGCGTGCTGGCGTTGGCCCGGCGTTTGGTCGACGCGCAGCACGGCAAACTCGACCTCACGAATGTGGCGAACGGCTTCACTTTTCTTGGTCTGCAAGGAATGATGGATCCACCGCGCCCGGCTGCGATCGCGGCAGTGCGTCAATGCCAGCGTGCTGGTATCGCGGTGAAAATGATCACCGGCGATCATCTGGCCACGGCCCGCGTCATTGCCGCCCAGATCGGCCTGCACGGACGCGAGGAAAACGGCCTGTTGGTGGCGATTTCCGGGCGCGATTTGGAGCAGGTCTCAGACCAGGATCTACCAGAACTCGCCGACCGCACGGCGGTGTTCGCGCGTGTCGCCCCCGAGCAAAAACTACGCCTGGTGCGCGCACTCCAGGCCCACGGCCACGTCGTGGCCATGACCGGTGATGGCGTCAACGACGCCCCCGCGCTCAAGCAGGCGGACATTGGCGTAGCGATGGGCGTCACGGGTACGGATGTCGCCAAAGGCGCCGCGTCGATGATCCTGCTCGACGACAATTTCGCCTCGATCGAAGCCGCAGTCGAGGAAGGTCGTGGAGTATTCGACAATCTAACCAAGTTCATCGTCTGGACCATCCCAACCAACGTGGGAGGAGCCACGGTCCTGATCATCGCCATCCTGTTCGGCACGGTGCTGCCAGCGTTGCCAGTGCAGTTGTTGTGGGTCAACCTGACGACGTCGATCTTCCTTGGCTTGATGCTGGTGTTCGAGCCGAAGGAGGCGGACCTCATGACGCGGCCGCCGCGAGATCCCAAGCGCCCGCTGCTGACCTTTGCCTTGATCATGCGCACCGGCCTGGTGTCGCTGGCCATGCTGATGGGCGCGTTCTGGTTGTTCTTCTATGAATTGAACTCTGTGGGTGAAACCGAGGCCGCTGCCCGCACGGCGGTGATCAATGTCATCGTGCTGGTGGAGATCGCCTACCTCTTCAGTTGCCGCTCGCTAACGCATTCGCTGTTTACGATCGGCTGGTTCACCAATCCCTGGGCCATCGTCGGTGCACTTGGCATGTTGGCAGCGCAGTTCGCGTTTACCTACGTGCCGGTGATGAACACGCTCTTCCACACCGCGCCGATCGGGCTCGAATCCTGGGGACGCATCGCTTGTGTGGCGTTGGTGGCGTTCATCGCGGTGGAGTTCGAGAAATGGTTCCGTCACAGACGCCTGAGTCAGCATCCTGTACCGTCGTAACGCGGTACAGGACCGTGCTCATGCGGTCACTCGTCCATGACCTGTATTGGGGGCGTCTCGTCCCTCCGCCCCGCTTGTACCGGATCTGCCAGCCCGCTCCTGCGATCGAATGACATCAAGGTCTGCCCGGTTTGCGGAGAGCTCGTGGCGGCATATCACCATCCGTTCGGCTGATCCCTGGATGGGGTAAACACGACACTGGACGGCGGGTACAAGTGGTCAGACCATTTGCGCCCCACCGTCAGGAATACTACCGATGCGTCATCTGCTCTCTTGCTCTCTCATCGCTGCGGCCGGCATCGCCTCTGCTGCTGACAACCTTGTGCTGCACACCTTCACCAAGCAGCGGTTGAGCGATCAGTTCTTTTGCGAAGGCTCCGCCATCGGCGACTTCAACAAGGACGGCGTGAAGGACGCGGCCTCGGGGCCGTATTGGTACGCGGGTCCGGATCTGACCGCCAAACATACCATCTATCCGCCCAAGGCCATCGATCCGAATACCTACAGCGACAACTTTCTGACCTTCGCCCACGATCTGAATGGGGATGGGTTCGATGACGTGGTGGTGGTCGGATGGCCGGGCAAGGAAGGCGTGTGGTTCCAGAATCCCGGCAACGACATGCCGTGGCAACGCCATGTGGTGATGGATGTCGTCGATAATGAATCCGCGATGTTCGCCGATCTGACCGGTGACGGCAAACCGGAGATGTTGTGCAATCGCGGCGGTTTCGTCGGTTACTACGCCGCCGATTGGAGCGACGCGAAGAAGCCGTGGACCTGGAAGTCGATCAGCGAAAAAGGCGCGTGGCACAAGTACACGCACGGCATCGGCCAGGGCGATCTGAACGGCGATGGCCGCGTCGACATTCTGCTGCGTGAAGGCTGGTGGGAGCAACCGGCGTCGCTGGCTGGCGATCCGGTGTGGAAGTTCCATGCGCAGGACTTCGGCGAAGGCGGCGCTCAGATGCTGGTCGAGGATGTCGATGGCGACAAACGCGCCGACGTCATCACCAGCCTCAAGGCGCACGAGTGGGGCCTCGCGTGGTTCCAGCAACAAGCTGACGGCAGTTTCAAACGCAACCTGATCATCGGTGCGAAGACCGAAGACAGCCCCTACGGCGTGGCGTTCTCGCAGCTGCATGCGCTCGCACTCGCCGACATCGACGGCGATGGCATGAAAGACATCATCACCGGCAAACGCTATTGGGCGCATGGTCCGAAGGGCGACCCCAATCCGGGCGATCCGGCGGTGCTCTACTGGTTCCGCCGCGAGAAGTCAGCTAACGGCGTGCTGTTCGTGCCGCACATGGTCGACGATGATTCGGGCGTTGGTTGCCAAGTGACCGTCGGCGACATCACGGGCGACGGCAAACCGGATATCCTGGTCGGCAACAAGAAGGGCACTTCGGTGTTCCGCTCGATGGCCAAGACCGTCGATGAAGCGGCGTGGAAGGCCGCGCAGCCGAAGAAGAAGAAGTAGGCGACAGGCTACGGGCTACAGGTACTGAAAATCGCGTCTGGCGTGATCCGTGCGCGAGCTGCCTGACCTGTGGTCTGTAGCCCGTAGCCTGAAGCCTATCTCAGGTTTCTCCCAACCTGGACATTCGTCGCCCGCTGCCGTGTCAGTGGCGCCAACCGCCAACGCCCAGCCACGTGGTTGGTAAACTCAGTGCACGCGGTGAATTGCCGCTCCTGCCCGTATGAAGGATTCTGCCATGTCGTCGACCTTGCTCCGTCAACTCACCTGCCTGATCGTCGCCTGTGGTATCGCGCACGCCGCGAACGAGCCATTCGAAATCAAGGCCGGTGATCGGGTCGTCCTGATCGGTGACACGTGGTTCGAACGCGAAGGCGTTGCCGCGGCGCTGGAGTCGCGCCTCTACCAACGATGGGCGCCGCGTGCGTTCAGCGTACGCAATCTGTCGTTCGCCGCTGATCGTCCGGATGGTGTGTCGCGCGCGTCATTCGATCCGCCGGGCGCGGGGTTCAAGCGCATGCAGGAACAGATCGCGTTGGTGAAGCCGAACGTCGCCATCATTGGCTACGGCATGGCTGCGGCGCTCGAAGAGCTGACCTACAAGACCAATGACTGGACGCTCAATCCGGATGTCGCGCGTTATGGCAACGATTTCACGGCCGCACGTTTCCAGAAGGACCTGAACCAGTTGATCGACGCGATCACCACCGCCAACGGTGGCCCCGTGCGCCTAGTGTTCGTCGCGCCGATTCGCCCAGAGGATCTGCGCGCGCAACGTCCGCTGTTGCCGAGCCCGAAAGCGCTGACGGATATCCTGACGAGTTACCACGCGGCCATCGCCGCCGTGGCGAAGGAGCGCGGCGGACGTTTTGTTGATACGCCGGCACTGACTCCGGCGGCAGAGACGCTGACCTTTAACAGCATTCATCCCACACCGGCCGGACTTGAACGGTGGGCCGACTTGGTGGCGGGTGATCTTGGTTGGGCGTCCGGTGGTGAACGGAAGTGGACCGCGGCCCAGGCGACCGCGCTGCGCACGATCCTCGCGCGGAAGAACGACCTGTTCTTCCACCGCTGGCGCCCGGCAAACCACACGTACATCTTCGGCTTCCGTAAACACGAACAGGGCAAGAACGCCGCAGAAATGTCGCAGTTCGATGCGTTGTTGGCAACGGCTGATGCCGCAATCGCGACGCTCGCTGCCGGTGGCGAAGCGCCGCCGTTGCCGGTGAAAACAGCTGAAGCGCCGGTAGATACCGCGGCTCCCGATCCCGGCTTCAAACTGGGTGACAACATCAGCGCGCAACTGTGGGCGGCGAATCCTCTGATTTCCAAACCGCTGCACCTGAATTGGGACGCGCGTGGTCGCCTGTGGGTGGCGTCGACGCCGATCTATCCGCAGATCGAACCAGGGGCGATTGCCAGCGACCGCATCTTTGTCGTCGAAGATACCGATCACGACGGCAAGGCCGACAAGTCCGTGGTGTTCTCTGATGAGTTGCTGATTCCCAGTACGGTCGCGCCGGTTGAGCGCTTGGATGGCAAACTCGAAGCCTACGTCGGTGCCTCCACCGATCTGCTGTTGTTGGCTGACACCAATGGCGATGGCAAGGCCGACACCAGACGCGCGGTGCTGTCCGGTTTCGGTACGGAAGACACGCACCACACCGTGCACACGCTGTACTGGGGCCATGATGGTCGCCTGTACTTCAACCAGAGTATTTACATCCACACGCACCTCGAAACGCCGTGGGGCGTGGTGCGTCTGAATTCTGGCGGCGCGTTCGCCTACGATACGCAGAGCGAACGCGTGGAGGTCCTGATCAAGGGCCTGTGTAATACCTGGGGTCATGTGATGAATGACGAAGGCCAGTCGTTTTTCTCCGACGGCTGCGGCAGCACCGGCATCACCTGGGGTTTCCCAGGTGGCGTGTTCGTCCACAGTGAAGGCGCCAAATACATTTCTCCGAGCATCAGCAAGGGCGGCTATCCCAAGTTCTGCGGCCTGGAATTGATCAAGAGCCCGTTGTTCCCCGCTGCTTGGCAAGGCAGCGCCATCACCTGTGACTTCCGCGCGCATCGCAT
>JANPLC010000077.1:0-42089 GCA_031426335.1 Planctomycetota bacterium | reverse complement strand
GCGGGAACGGTAGACGTTCACGAACACGTCCTGGACCATCTCTTCTGCGATCAACTGATCCCAACTCAGGTGGTAGAAGAAGCCGAGCAGTTCGTGTTGGAATCGCTGCACCAGCTCGACCACCGCGTGTTGGTCGCCGTCGCGGATGCGCTCCATGATCAGCTGGTCGGAATCGCTCACTCGCCGCGTCTCGTCATGGGCGGGCACGATAGGAACGGCTAGACTCATGGCAGGGGGGTAAACGGGGACGGGCGAAGATGGTTCATCCGCGGCCGGCCGATTACTTCGAACGCTCTTCCAACTGTTATCCTGTCATGAGCTTGGGACTACGGAGCGTCAATGGCGGGGGCTCACGCCGAGCTCGGCCAACACCCGTGGCGCCGGATAGACCACCTGCATCAGCCACAAGGCGTAGCGGATGTCGACCAGGATCGAGCGCTTGATGGTCTTGTCGAAGACCCAGTTGGAACTCACGCTTTCCCAGGTGCCGTCGAACAGCAGGCCGACGAGTTCGCCCTTGGCGTTCATCGCGGGGGAGCCGGAGTTGCCGCCGGTGGTGTCGAGGTCGGCGAGGAAGTTGACCGGCAGGTCGCCGAGCGCTTTATCGGCGTAGTTGCCGTAGCGTTTGGCGCGCAGGGCGTCGAGCACCGGCTTAGGGGAGTCGAACGGTTCTACGCCGGTGTCCTTGGCCAACACCCCGGATCCGGTGGTGAAGGGCAGTGCGAGCAGGCCGTCTCGCTGCTGATAACCCATGACGTGGCCATAGGTCAGGCGCAGGCTGGCGTTGGCGTCGGGATAGACGTGTTCACCACGGCTACGACGGAACTCCTGCACGCCGGCGAGGAATGCTGGACGGTAACGTGCGAAGTCACCGGAAGAGGCGCGGCCTTCGTCTTCCAATGCGAGCAACGTCGGCATCAGCGCGACGGCCAAGCGGATCATGCTGTCGCTGCTGGCGGCGAAGGCAGCTTTGTCGGCGGCGAGCCAGCGTTGGCGTTCCTCCAACACGCCCAGTTTGGTTCCGGCGTACAAGCCATCGAGCGCGCGCTCCTGGGCGGCGTCATCGTTGCCGCTGAGCCACGCGTCGAGCGCGGGAACACGCTGGCCGGTCGGCAGCGCGCGGTAAAGCCGCAGCCAATAGGCCATCAACTGACGATCCATGCTCGCTTCGTAGCGCTTCTGTAATTCGCCCAGGCCGCCAGCGATGCGCTCGACATCGCGCTGTTGGTAACCAGCGGCGCGTTCGGCGTCGGGTTTCTCGCGCTCGATCGCCAAGCGGTACAACGTGCGGGCCGAGCCAAGCACGCCGAGGCCGCTCAGACTGGTGAGCGCCAGATCACGTTCGCGCGTGGTTTGATTCTTGGCGATCAGGGCGAGCAGCTTGGCGTGCGCGTCGAGTGCTGCTGTACCCGCGGGGCCACGGGCTTTCAACCAGTCGAGGACTTCTTGTTCGTCGCGATGTTTGCGCTCGGCGGCATTGCTGCGGGAGAAGCCATCCAGCTGACCGGCGAAGTTTTTGAGGGTGTTCTCCCAGCCACGCACGCTGTTGGCATAGGCGATGGCGACGGCGGGATGCTTGGCTCCGTGTTCCTGCACCAGCGTGGTGAGGTTGCGGTAATGCGTACCGATCGTCGGGAAGGTCCACGACGCGGTGTGGTCGAACTCGGCGGCGAGCGCGTAGCGATTGGTGCTGCCGGGATAACCGGCGACCATCACGTAATCACCAGCCTGCAGCGGTGTGCTGGGCATGCTCAGCCAATGCTTGGGCTGGTAGGGAACGTTATCCGGCGAGTAGGCGGCGGGTTTGCCATCTTTGCCGACATACGCGCGGATGAGGGTGAAATCGCCGGAGTGGCGCGGCCACATCCAATTGTCGATTTCGCCGCCGTAGGCGCCGACGCTGTTCGGCGGTGCGAACACCAAGCGCACATCCTTGATTTCGATCTGAGTGAATAAGCGGTACTGCAGGCCGCCGAAAAAACTGTAGACGCGGCAGAAGCGTCCGGCTTCGGCTTCGCCGGCGGCGATGATCGCCTTCTGCGCCGCTTCGATGACTTTCTGTCGCGCCAATCCGTCCATGTCCGGCGTGACCTGCGCCAGCACCTGCGTGGTGACATCGGTGATGCGCTCCAGCACCAAGACGCGTGCATTGGGGCCCGACGACAGTTCATCTGCCAACGTCGCCGCGTTGAAGCCATCGCGCATCAGGTTGCGCTGGGGCGTTGAATTGAGCTGGATCGCGCCGAAAGCGCAGTGGTGGTTGGTGGCGACCAAACCCTGTGATGACACGAACGATGCACTACAGCCGCCGAGTGAAACCACGGCCCCGAGCGGCTGGCTGTTGAGGTCAGCGAACTGCTGGGGATCCAGCTTCAGACCGGCCTGTTTCAACGAGGCGGCGATGTCGGGAAGCTGCTGCGGCGCCCACATGCCTTCTTCGGCGGGGAGGGTGATCGCGACCGCGAGGGCGGCGAGGAGACGAGTCAGGCGCAGCATCAGGCGACATCCTTGAGCAGACGTTTGAGCAGGGGCGTGAGCAGCAGAATGATCAGACCTGCGCCGCAGGAGGAGATGACGAAGAGCAGAAAGAAATCGGCCTGTCCGCCGAGTTTGAACCAGGGATACCAGAACAGTTCGGTGGTGCCTTTTTCGATACCTTCGACTTGCGCCGCCATCATGCCACCGACCTTGTTGGCGACCACGCTCGAGAGGAAATAGAGGCCCATTAAGAACGAAGCGTATTTCACTGGCGCGGCCCGCGAGACAAAGGCCAAGCCGGTGGGCGAGAGGCAAAGTTCACCCCACGTATGCAGAACGAAGGTGGCGATGAGCCAGATCATTCCGGCCTTGCCACCGTCAGCGGTCTGCATGCTGCCGATGACCATGAAGATGTAGCCCGCGCCAACCAGAAACAGTGCCATGGCGATCTTCATCGGTTGGCTGGGATTCAGTTTGCGCTTTCCGAGCCATAACCACATCGCTGCGAACGGGATTCCACACAGGATGATTATCAGCGGATTGATCGACTGGAACCAGGGCGCAGGAACCTCAAAGGAGCCGATCATGCGATCGGTGTTCTCTGAAGCGAAAATGTTGAGCGAGCTGCCCGCCTGTTCGAACGCCAACCAGAACACCGCATTGAAGATGATGAAGATCAGGATGCAGGCGGTTGGGCCGCGATCGATCGGTTGTTGCTGGCGAACGAACCACACCGACCAGGCGATCACTACCACGGTCAGCAGGATGGTGGTGACCATTCCGGTTGCTCCCGTACCCATCGCGGCATCTGTCATGCGCCCCAGCCAGTTGAAGATGCCGGTATGGAACAACATCCCGAAGATTCCTGCGATCAGCACCGCACCGGCGATGAACCAGGTCGCTTGATTCGGGCCCGCGCGTGGCGGCGCGCCAATCTGGCCGAGCAGGGCCGGCCGGCCCCAGAGATAGATCACCAGTCCGATGATCATGCCGACCGCAGCCGAACCGAAGCCCCAATGCCAGCCAACTTTCACCCCGAGCGTACCGCAGACGAAGGGGCAGATGAACGCGCCCAGGTTGATGCCCATGTAAAAAATCGTGAACGCGCCATCGCGGCGCGGATCGCCTGGGGGATAGAGTTGTCCGACCATGACCGAGACCGTCGGTTTGAAGTGCCCCGTACCGATGACGATGAGCACCAAGCCCATCACGAACACCGTCATGCCCAGTTCGTTGTGGGCCAAGCTGCCCATACCGGATATCGCCAGCACCACGTGTCCGAGCGCGATGATGATACTGCCGACCACCATCGAACGGTGGGTGCCGATCAGCCGATCGGCGATCATGCCGCCGAAGAGTGGCATCAAGTAGGCGAAGCCGGTGTACCAGCCGTACAGATTGCTGGCGTCGGCTTTGGACCAGCCACGCCCTGGGTTGTCGCCCGTGGTTTCGTGAATCAGGTAGAGGATGAGCAACGCGCGCATGCCGTAATAGCTGAAGCGCTCCCACATCTCGACCAGGAACAACAGGAACAAACCGCGCGGATGGCCGAGGAAGGTTTTTTCGCCGAGGCTGATCGGGATGGTTTCTGACGTTTGCAAGTTGGGCTCCGTCGGCTGGCGATCAGGTACCGCGCCATCCCGAGGGGTACGGCGGACAAACCCGAGAGCGGTTCTCTGCCCGTCACTTCATCCGCCCGCCCCCGTGGTCACAACTGCGATTCCAGGAATGGCGGGTGATCCATCCGGCAGCGACTGGACGATTCTACGAATCGGCATCGGCCTCAGCGGTGCTGCAACGCAGGTATCCAAGTCCGGGTGTGGCGGGCGGCGGGAACCAGGGCCATGGTGGCTGGTTCGCTGGCTGCTGTCAGAAGGCTCAGGAGGGGGAAAAGCGGGCACCAATCGCTGAGTGAGCTGTTGGACACAGACGGCGATGGGGGATGGCCTCGCACAGTGCCTCGTCACATTGCTTGACACTCTGTGGGCTGCGGGTCACGTTTCCCACCGACCCGTTGCTGGCTGCCAGCGTTGACCTGTTCCTTCAATCCTGGGTGACCTATGACTGACCAGATGTCCTTCAATTGTCCGCACTGCAAGGTCGGTCTGCAGGCGCCATACGACGCGATCGGTCGCGACGTGACGTGCAACAAGTGCGGCAAGCGTTTCATCGTGCCGGCACAGTTCGAGTTCGACGCGCCAGAACCAGCCAAACCAGCGCCCAAGCCCGCCCCCAGGGCGGCCGCGGGAACTGGCCCGGGAGCGAAACCTGGTCCAGGTACGAAACCGGCAACCACCGCGATCACTCGCCCCGCCACCGGACCGGTGTTCGTCAAACCGGAACCAAAGGCCAAGCCCCAGCCATCGTCGGCGAAAAAAATCACCGAGCAGGTCACCCACATCGCCAGCTTGCTGGCCCTGCCGTTCATCGCCGTAGCGGTGCTTGGTGGCGGAGCGTGGTGGTTCCTCTCCGGCGATGACAGCGCAGCGGATGAGCCCCAGGCAACCAGCGAAACCACCACCAACGCGGCCACCGCCGCAGCGGCCGCTGAAGCTGCCGCCGTGGCCGAGGTCGCGCGCCTGAAAGCGGAGCAGGAGCGCAAGGACCAGGAGGTCGACAAAAAATACCGTGAGTCCATGGCCAAGGCGGCGTTGGAAGTCGGTCAACCCAAGCCGGTCAGTGCGCCTGGGGCTGCGCCTGGAACCACCTCGCTCACCGCCAAGACCGACGCGGCAAAACCGGATGCGACCAAGACCGGCGCGACGAATACGACGAATGCGGCGAAGTTGCCGACCGTGGCCGCCACGGTGGCGCCAGAGGGCCCCAAGGCCAAGTCCTCGATCGCCGACCTGGTGGAACTATATGGCCCGAGCGTGGTGGTAGTGAAGACCAACACCGGCAACGGTGCTGGTTTCGTCGCCTTCGCGCCGGATCTGATCATCACTAATTACCACGTAATCAGCGGCGCGCGCAGCTTTCAGGCGATCTTCATCGAGGGCAAACGTACGGTCAGCCAGAATGTCACGGTGGCGGCGGTTGATGTCGAAAACGACCTCGCCCTGTTGAAGCTCAGCCAACCGAGCAAGGCCACGGTGCTGGAGTTCGCCGACAGCAGCGCGGTACGTTCCGGCTCAGAGGTCTTCGCCATCGGCAGCCCAGGCATGGGCAGCACCATCCTCAGCCAGACGGTATCCAACGGCATCATCAGCAACACCGAGCGCATCCTCGGGAAGAAACGCTTCCTGCAGACCAACACCGCCATCAACCCAGGCAACAGCGGTGGGCCGTTGTTCGATCTCGACGGCAAGGTGGTCGGCGTGGTCACCGCCAAGGCCACCCGCCAAGAGAACATCGGCTTCGCCGTGCCGGCCTCGCTGGTGCTGGACTTCTACCGTGAACGCGAGGGCAAACACCGCGTCGAAGGCGACTTCGTCAAATGGGAGGGCAAACAGCCGTTCGAACGCCTGCGTCGCCACGCCGGCGCGATCCCGCTCAATACCTACCCGACCGAGATGGTGCTCGATGCTGAACGCGACCAGCTGGTGGCGATCTCGCCCGACACCAACAAGGTGATCTTCATCGACCTCAAGGAGCGCAAAGTGGTGCGCGAGGTCTTCACCGGCACCGATCCGGTTTCACTCCAGTTCGGCGCGAAGGGCGAGATCTGGGTCGCCAACCGCACGTCAAAGAACCTGGTCGCCCTTGACCTCGTCAGCGGCAAGATCAACAAGACCCTGTCGCTGACGCACGAACCGCTGGCGTTCACCGTCGGGCGCAACTCGATCTGGTTCATGGACGCCACCGGCCAAGCGATCGTGGTCAAGACCAGCGGCAAGGACGAGAGCGAAGCCGATCTCTTCATCCGCTCGCTGGCGATCTATGGCTCTGGCGGCGACATCCTGTGTGGCTCGGCCAAGTCGTGGCTCTGCGAGTTTGATCCCGACAAGGTCCAGACCGTCATCAGCCGCCGCCGTACACAGAAAAAGGCCATCGACGACTTCAATGCTGACGCCAAGGCCGGCAAGGCCAGTGAAGGGCGACGTGATGCGCTGATCAAGGAACTCGCCGAAACCGACAAGATCCTCGACAAGGCGATCAAGATCTACAACCAGCCGGCCGGCACCGACGTCGATTTCTCCCAGAAGCAGCAGAGCCTGTTCATCGACGAACCACGCAAACGCATCTACTTCAACCGCTGCGTCATGGACCTCAAGGAACCCGGCAAGATCATCGGCGTGTTCAAGAGCCCAGAACACTCGTTGAAGGACAGCGACCAGATCAAAGCCTTCTTCGAGAAGTTCCCCTACCTCAACCAGATCCGCGCGGTCTCCCCCGACGGCACGGTGGCGGTATCCGGCACCCACCTCTACAACACCGCGGATTTCACCATCATCGGCGAACTGCCGCTGCCGACCACCTCGGTGGTCTTCCACAGCGACAACAAGACGCTGTACCTGGGCGATTCAATCAACCGGCAGATCGTGGGCATCGACTACCGGCAGAAGGAAGAGGCGGAGTAGGAACAACGCCACGGCCAAGTGGCCGGCTGCTGCAGTAGTTGGCCCAGCGCCATCACCTCAGCTCCTTGCTCGTTGACTAGCGCGGCGGGGAAACCTATACCCCGCACCCGCACATCGGACCGTAGCTCAGCCTGGATTAGAGCGCTACCTTGGGGTGGTAGAGGTCGCAAGTTCGAATCTTGTCGGTCCGACCAAAAACAGCGCGCCCCGTGGCAACCCCACGGGGCGCTTTGTTTGGGGCAGCAGACGCGATCGAACGATGGACCGCCGCGATCGAACGACGGACCAACAAGATTCGAACTTGGGACCTCTTGGCCGAATTGGGGGGAGCATGTCCGGCCCGCCGACCGCGAGAAAGTCCCCGCAGCGCAGCGAGGAGGCTGACGAGATGGCGCAAGTTCGAATCTTATCGGTCCGACTAGACGACGCCCCCCGCACGTAAGGAGGCGCGGAGGCGCGAAGATCGGAGGAGAGGAGCAGGAATGATGTGAAAATTCGTTTTTCGTCTCTTCTGAACTCCGCACCTCCGCGTCTCCTGTTAGATTCCTTTCGGTTGGTTTGACCACGGTCAGCGAAAGGAAGCACACGAAACACCGCAGAGCCTATTTTGTTCTGGCGGGATTGCTGCGCATCCAAAGAGACTGAGCCCGAGTCAGCTCGGAGAGTCAGGCGTGGCGTTTTCAATCAAGAAAAACCGCTGCGATCGACGCGCTGTCGTACGTGTCCACCGGTCCCTTACCGGTCTGCTGCACCGACACCACGACCGTGCCGATGAAGCGGAACTGGATGACCACGACGCCGTCCTTCGCGGTGATGGCGGTCAGTGGCCACGATTTCTTGGTGGCAGGATCGGTGACGTGCCACTCGCTGGGTGGCGGGCCGTTCTCGAAACGCGAGCCACAGACGATGGTTGCCACATGCGCCTGATCGTCGTCGGCACGCAAGGTCAGCGAACCGGTGGCGCCCTGGCTGGGAACCTTCCATGACTCCGCTCGGAGCTCGCGGCCGGCGAGGAACACCTTGATCGGGCTGTAGCTGAGTGGACTGCCGTCAAAGCCGTCGCCTCCTCCGGCGAAGGTGTCGGCGAATGGGGGACGAACCTGAACCAGCGCGCGTTTGCCGTCGCAGTGCATGAGCGCGAAGCCGCCTTTGCCGAGATCGCGCTGAGGCAGCGCGCCGATTCCGCTCCAGCCGAGATGCGTCACGGGTTGTTTGTCGGGCTGTACGTCAAGGACCCGGCCATCGGTGCGGCGCAGCACGCTGACCTCAACGCGGCCGTCGCGGATCGGCACCGGCGTCACCGCGACTTTCAGCGTGGTCCACTCTTTGCCGCCCACCCGCACCGTGATCTCGGCGTTGGTGCCGGGACGGCTGCCCCGACCAGCGGCGATGGTGATGGCGACGTTGCCGGCCTTGCGCACCAGCGCCTGGGTCTGGATGGAGGTATCGCTACACGTGACCTGGACCTGGCCACGTACCACGAGGGAGAGGGTGGCGGTGCTGCCTGGGAACACCTCGACCGCTGGGACGGCGGCTGCGGCGTGCGCTGGTGCGAAGACGGCCGCGGCGAAGTCGGCGACACCTTCATGGGCGATGACCGGACCCGCCCACTGGCCTTCACCGGCGGCATCGATGCCGGCGATCCAGTAGCGCGCGCCGGCCGGCGGCGCTCCATCGCGGGTGGTGGTTCGGCTGACGACGGCCTCGAGCGGCGTGGCCTGCGTGGGATCATCGACCGTCGCGCGGTAGATCATGAAACCCTTAGTTGCCCATGTCTCGCTCGGCCAACGCAGGGTGACGCGGGAATTGGCGTGACCCCAGGATGATGGACGCATGGCGGTGGCATCGGGCTTGGTCAGGCCGTCGTCGCGCCAGGCGATTCGACGGACGCCGCCAGACGCGGCCTGCCACACGGCAACGTTGAGGCGCAGTGGCTGGGTGAGATCGCTGCGCGTGTCGCTGCGGTCGATGCCGTTTTGGCGACGGATGCGCACGGCGGTGCTGGTGGTCAGTTCTGGCAGCAGCGCGAGCGGAATCTCTGCCTCCAAGCGGTAGCCGAGGCCATCGAGTCGCGGTCTGGCTACCACCTTTGCGCCAGGGATCGCGGTCAGGGTACGCAGGTCGAGCGGAGCGCTTGGCGCAGCACCATCGCAATCACCGTTGTTGCCGAGTGGACGCAGCTCAGAGATCGCAGTGAGCGGTGGGCTCGCGGGCCGGCAGACCAGCGCGACGCCGTCGCGGCGTGGCAGCAGCACGATGCGGGTGTCGCCAGGACCAGCCGCGGCGCGCTCGCCGAGCGGACCGAGATCGATTTCGATCGCCGGAGATGACAACGGCTCGCCGTTGGGAAGTGTGGCGGCACCGGCGTCGAGCACGTCGGCGAATACGCACAGCCGTCCAGCATCGCGCCGCAGACGGACCTCGGCCAGCAGCTTGCCGCCATCGAACACGCGGAGCGGCGCGACATCGCGCGCCCACTCCCAATCGTAGGCATCGACGCCGCAGTAACGGCTGCCGTGGATGTGACTCCAGCTGCGGGAAGCGATGTCGACGAAACCATCGTCACCAGGTGCCGCCGGCAGCGTGACCTCGCCGGTGGTGCGGCGGATCTGATCGCCGAACACGCCGTCGATGGCGAGCACGCGCACGTCTTCGGTGGTGCTGCCAATCAGCAGGCGCTTACCGCTCGTGGGATCCTTGATGAACGATCCAGGCTGGACGTTCTCGACATACCAGGCGAGCGGACCGATCTCGGGTCGGCCACCGACCCAGCCCAGGGTCAGACCGTCGCTGGTGTAGGCGGTGAAGCCGCTCGCGACCTCGGCGGCGATGAGCACGCCATCGACCTCACCCGCCAGATTCATCAACATCACGTTGTCGCCATCGCGAGCGAGACGGCCGTCATGATGGCCGATCACCCACTGCACGCGGCCGTCGACCACCCGCGCCAGACGCGTCTCGCTGGCGCGATCCCAGAAGTCGGCGCCTTGTTCGGGTCCGACGTTCGAGCAGTAATACCGCGCGCCGTCGGCTGCGGGCTGGGCGGCGGAAATGCCGTAATTCTCCTGCTCGAACAGCACATCGAGCGGCTTCGCATCCCTGGCGAACACCGGCGTGAACGCGCCATAGGTCGGCACCCCGCGCGCATCGATGGACTGCGGCTTCCACGCGCCCCACATGCCATGGATGGTCAGGTCGCGGTCGATCCACGAGGTGCTGCCGGTCGGAATGGCACCCTCGACGATCTCGTCAGCGTCGGACAGACCGTCGCCATCGCGATCGCTCCATTGCTGCCACACCTCGCGCTCACCGATGCGGCGCCTGCAGACCGCGGCGGCGGAGACCCAGCGTCCCTGATCCCAACGGAAGAGCGCGAACCCATCGTGCGGTTTGAAGAGGTAGCGCTGTTTGTTCGTCGCGGTGAAGATGACCATCCGGCCGTAGCCGGCATTGATGGTCGGCTGCATGAGGTCGGGCGTCGCCGAGCGATCGATGCCGTTCTGGGTGAGCAGCACCAGCGATTCCACCTTCCAGGTGCCGATGGGATCGCCAGGGCGCTTGGCATATGCCGCAGGATCGTAGCTCGCGCGCACGTAGGTCGGCTCGCCCTGCGACACCTGGTAGGTCAGCGAAGTGGGATCGTCGAGATCGACGCCGACGGTGGCGAAGCCGGTTGATCCGTAAAAATCCTCCTTCCACACGCCGTCCTTGGTCAGACGCACGTGGCGGCGCGGAGTTCCTGGCTCGACCAGCCAGATATGATCATCAGGCCCGATCGCCATCCCGGTGATGGTGTGAAAGGCGAGCGGATCGTAGACCACCTGGGCTTCACTGCCTCCGCCCGCCTTTCCGATGCGTGCGCGGATTTTTCCCGCAGCGTCGCAGCGCAGGATCTGACGGGAGCCCTGCTCGAAGATGAACAACTCGCCCGCGCGGTCGGCGGTGATGGCGCACGGTTGCGCGAGCTTGGAGATGATCGGTGTCACCGTGCGCGCCGGTGCATCGACGCTCAGCACCTGATCGCCGGAGCACACCAGGATGCGGCCCTTGGCCACGCACAGCGCGCTTGGCGCGGGGACTTTCTCGATCCAGGTCACGCTGCCCTTCGTCAGATCGATAACGCCCAGGCGATTGCCCACGCGATCGCTGAACACCGCGTGACCATCTGCGACTGCTAATCCAGAGGGGCGCAGCTTGCCCAGACCAATCCCATCCTGATCGGCAATACGCTGAGGGTGGCCATTGGCGGTGTCGAAGCGCACCAGACGCGCGTCGCCATCATGCGGGCTGATCATGAAGTAGACCGAGCCACCGTCGGCAGCGGCGGCGTAGCCTTGCCCGAACACGCCGGTCGACGCCCACCAGCGCGCACGTCCCGTGGTGGGATCGATCTTGCGGATGCAGCGCTGACCTTCCTCGCCCGAATGCAGCAGATAGACGCCGTCGGCATCGGCGCCCACGGCGGTGGGACCTCCGTGGCTCCCGCCGATCGAGCCGTTGCCGTCCTCGCTGCGGAACACCGGACGTCCGCTGTTGCCGACGCTGCCATGGAAGGTCGCGGTCATCCCGTCGAACGCGCCCATTCGCCAGCGGTAGATTCCACTCGGCAACGGCAGGCCGCTGCGGTCGCGACCATTCCACGATGCGGTGTGGCTGCCGGCAGCGAAGCGCTGCGCACGCACCGGCTCAGCGATGATCCAGCCGTCGTCGCGGACGATCACCAGGCTGACGGTGGCGGGCTTGTTGAGCGTGAACGGGATGGTGACCTGCTGGCCGCCAGTGACCACGCCCGTGCTGCTGCGCGCGATGGGTCCGGGATCGATCGCGGTGAAGCGCGCCGTGCCCCAGGCATCGGGGTAGAAACGTGCCTCGGTAACGATGTCCATGGTCGAGGTCGGCCCTGTGCCGGTACTGTGCCACCACTTGGTGCGCGTGTTGATGGTGCCGGCGGGATCGGACCAGATCACTTGCGCGTCAAAGGGCAGCGTGGCGCCGTCGCTCGGTGTCAGCCCAAGGGTCGCCCACGGGATCGCTAGCTCGACGCGGTAGCCGTCCGGCGTCGCGGCAAATGCCGCCTTGGCCTCGCTGAGTGGCGCGACCCAGGCCATGCGTTCGGTGCCGGCGGCGAGCGTGTGGTAGGCGTGCGGCTTGGCCTCGCCGCTCCAGGTCGGACGCATCGCCAGCACCACTGGTTTGCCGCGGACCTCAGCGATCAGGATACGTTGCGCCGGCGTGCCGCCCTGCGCACCGAACACGAAGCCCACCGCATCGCCACCTTTGAGGAGTTCCGGAATGACGGTCGCCGAGTTCTTGCGCGGGCTGCTGTCGCGCACCGTCATCACGGCATAGAAGTACTCGCGGTCGTAGGCGACCTTGCCGATCGCGCCGTCGCCGGGGTCGTCGCCGATCATGATCGCGGCGGTAGGCACTGCCCAATCGCTGTCGGCGCCATCGATGGTCTTGGCTGGCGTGGCGACGATCGCCACCTGAGCGTCTGCCGCAGACACCAGGGCGGTGATGCTGAGAGTCAGGGCAGCAACAGTGACGATAAGCAGGCGCATGGTGGTTCCCCTGGGTGGGCGCAGATTTCATGACAGGAGAGGTACGCAACGTTACATCATACGTTGAGTATTATACAGATCAGGATGTAGATTATAACCATGGATATAAACACAAACGAAGAGACTAAGCAGGGTTACATTCAAAACCGTCTGCGCGATCGGATCACCAGCGGGTCTTTGCAGCCCGGTGACCGGCTTCCCACCCGGGTGGACCTGGAACAGGAGTTCCAGGTCAGCCGGGTCACCATCCAACGGGTTTTCGACCAGCTCGCCCTCGATGGATTTGTCCAGACCAACGGCCGGGGAGGGACCTCGGTGGTTGAACATCCGCCGCACCTCGCGCGTTTCGCCTTGGTGTTTCCGGTGGCCGACCTCGACCAGAGTCGTTTCTGGTCGGCGCTCGATCGCGAGGCACAGCGCCTGTCGACGCCCGCGCGTTCCATCGTCGTGCATACCGATGTCTATGCGTCGCATGCGAGCAAGCCGCAGGAACGACTGCTCGGCGAGTTGCGCGCGCGTCGCTTGGCCGGCGTCATCTGGGCAACCAATCCTGGGGAGTTGGCCTCAAGTCCGCTGATCCAAGAGTCGCCGGTGCCCCACGTGGCGATCATGCCCATCAGCCTGCCGCGGGTGCCTGGGGTTGCTCCCGACATGCGCGCCTTCATGGAACGCGCCATCGACCACCTCATCAGCAAGGGACGCAAACGCATTGCCTTGCTGAGTGTGCCGGGACACGCCAACGACCACTTTCGCGCCACGCTGCACGCACGTGGACTCGAATTCCGGCCCTACTGGTTGCAGGGACTCAGTCCTGATCTGGGCCAGTGGGCGCATGGCCTCATGCACCTTCTTTTTAATACCGATCAACGTGAACGACCAGACGGCTTGATCATCGCCGATGACAACCTGGTTGAAAAAGCCACCAGCGGGTTGATCGCAGCCGGCATGCGCGTGCCCGACGACCTCGACGTGGTTGCCCACTGCAACTTCCCGTGGTTGACGCCAAGCATGGTGCCCGCGCATCGTCTGGGCTACGACGCGCGCGACGTGCTGGAGCGTTGTTTATCGATTCTGGCTGCTCGCCGCATCGACGACCCCGTCGGCGATCCAGTGATGATCGCACCGATTTTTGAACACGAGCGCAGCGCAGCAGTTCAGCGCTGACTGCTCACATCGCCCTGCCACCACGCCTCACGTTGGAGTTTGTATGCTCACTGCCCTTCCGTTGTCCCGGCTCCTGATGCTCGGCTGCTTGCTATCGGCGACGACGGCCGTGAACGCAACCGAGACCGAAAATCTCGGCATCACGGCGCTACGTACACGCGGTGAGGTGACCATCGACGGGGCGACCGCCGATTGGGATCTGGGGGCCGGCATCTTTGCCTGCGCGAATGTCGAGAATCAGCGCGAGAAACTGGCGGTGTGGATCCACCTCATGCACGACGAGCGCAATCTCTACGTGCTCGCGCGCTTTCGCGACCAGACGCCGCTCAATCATCCTGGGCAGATCATCGCCGACTACGGCTGGGATGGCGATTGTTTGCAGATGCGCCTGCAGAGCCGGGTCGGCACGCCCGAGGAACGCACCTCGCATTGGACGTGTTGGCGCGGACGTGACGGAGTCGACATCGTCGATGGCGTCTATGGCACCGCGTTCGACCAGGGAAAAGTGAAAGACGCCAAGACCACCGGTGCCAAGCAGGCGTTCGCGATCAATGCGGATCGCGGCGGTTATGTGCAGGAGCTGGCGTTTCCCTGGGCGTTGCTGACCAAGGATGGCAAGGCCCCGCGCGTCGGCGAAGCGCTGGTCGTCACCGTCGAACCTAACTGGTCGATCGGCACCAAAGGCCGCTGGTCGGTGAAGGACATCTTCAAACCTGGAGTCACTCCCAATCGCGTCTTCACCTTCATGTCGGCGTCCTGCTGGGGCTCGGCGACCATCGATGCGGCGACCACCGCCGTACCGAAGCCACTGCGTTTGGCGGACAAACGCGAGTTCCCGGTGCGCATGCAGAGTGGTCGCCCAGAGATCGATTGGACCGGACTGATCAAGCAGGCGGAGATGAGCGGTCACAAGACGTTCAGCGTCGACATGCCCTTCGATGGCTATTGCTCGCTCAACCTCAGCGATGCGCGCGGCACGGTGGTGCGTCAACTTCTGAACACTGCGTTCCTGACCAAGGGCACGCATCAGGTGCGTTGGGATGGTTTGAGCACGCCCAATTTCCGTCAGCCCGGAGAAGCCGTCCCGGCCGGCGCGTATACCTGGAAGGCGCTCGTCCACCCAGGTATCGGCCTGCGGCTGCGCGGCTGGGCGTGCAACGCCGGATCCGCACCGTGGGACGGCGCGACCGGCACCGAGAACTGGGGCGGTGATCATGGTCAGCCCTCGGCGTGTGCGGCGAGCGGTGACTTGGTTTATCTCGGTTGGAGTGGAGCGGAGGCCGGCAAAGCGCTGGTCGCCTGTACCCGCGACGGTGCCGTAAAATGGCGCGGCAGCCGTCAGGGCATGGCCGGCGCCGAACAGATCGCCGTCGATGGCGACAAGGTTTATGCCGTCAATTGGGGTGATCAGGGGCAGAAGTACCTCTACCGCGTGGCGGCAAGTGATGGCAGCTACGTCCCGTGGCCCGGACGCGACACGCCCGACTTGTTCGTGCACGACCTGTGGCTGGATGCCCCTGGGAAAGTAGATGCCATCGATGGCCTTGCGGCGCGTGATGGCCTGCTCTACCTCAGCGTCACGGCCGGCAATCGTGTACTGGTGGTCGATGGCGTCAGTGGCGCGTTGAAGGCGCACCATGACGTGCCCGCGCCGACGGCGGTCGCCATCGGCAATGGTAAGTTGTACGTGTTGTCGCAGCACACCACGGTGGTGGCGATCGATCTGGCCAGCGGCAAGGCCTCACCGTTTTTGAGTGGCTTGTCGGACGCGCATGGACTGACGGTAGATGCCGCAGGCGAGTTGTATGTCAGCGTGCGCGGTACAACGCAGCAGATCCTGGTCTTCAGCGCCGACGGCAAACAGACTCGTTCGATCGGCAAGGTCGGTGGACGCGCCCGTATCGGCGCGTGGACGCCCGATGGCGTGCTGATGCCGAAAGGCTTGGTAGTCGATGGCGGTGGTCAGTTGTGGGTGGCTGAGGACGACCACGCGCCGAAACGCATCAGCGTGTGGAATGCAAAAACCGGCGCCTTCATTGCTGAGCATTTCGGTCCGACCAGCTACGGCGCGTTAGGCGGTGCAATCTGTCCGAGCGATCCCGACATCATGGTCGGCCAGGGCTGTGAATGGCGCGTTGATTCTATCACCGGCAAGGCGCGTTGTTTGGGAACCATCACCCGCGACGGCATGGAAAATTCCCGTTTCGCCACTGGAAAAGATGGCCGCACGTACTTGTTCGTCGTCGGTCACTGGATCGGTGGGCGTACGCCGCTGTGGATTTATGAGCGACTGGGCGATGCGCGTTACGCGCTGCGCAGCGTCATCGACTACGTCGACGCCACGGGCAAACCAGTGGTCGGCGACGCGACGCCCGCTGAGACCATCGTGTGGGCGGATGCCGACGGCGATGGACAGCGCAACGAGGGCGAAATCGTCAGCCGCGCTCCAGGCGAGTTGAAATTCAGCGGCTGGTACATGGGTGTGACTCCAGACCTGGCGCTGCACACCGGCGATAAACGTTTCGCCGTCAGCGGTTGGACTGCCTGTGGTGCGCCGACGTACAATCTGACCAAGGCGACCAAGATGCCGGCCGCCGGCCTCGCCTCGCCGGGAGGCGCGCTGGTGTTGCAGAACGGTGACTATGGCGTCGAGAACGGCTGGTATCGTTGCTTCGACGTCGCCAGTGGTGCGCTGCGCTGGAGTTACCCCGACAACTTCGTTGGCGTGCATGGTTCCCATGCCGCGCCTCCGCCCGAGGTCGGTCTCATCCGTGGCTCGTATGGTCCATGCGGAGTTGCGACCTTGCCCGCGCCAATCGGTACGGTGTGGGCGATCACCACCAACGTCGGCGAATGGCACCTGCTGACGGAAGGCGGTTTCTACCTCACCAAATTATTCCAGGGCGATCCGACCAAGACGGCGTGGCCTGAAAAAGCCGTACCTGGGGCGATCCTTGATGAGGTTCCGCCTGGACTCGGTGGCGAGGATTTCGGCGGTTCGATGACTCTTGGCAAAGACGGCAAACTCTACGTGCAGGCCGGCAAGACCGGTTTCTGGAACGTCGAAGTCACCGGCCTTGAGCGCGTGCGCGCTCTGAGCGGGGGTACGGTGACCATCGCTGAGACTGAAATCGCGACCGCGCGTGGTTTCCGCGAACAGCTCCTGCAAGCCAACGTCGGCACGCAGCGCGTCGCCGTGGCACGTGCGACGCCAACCTTCAGCGGCAATCTCGATAAGGATTTTTCGGGCGTGAAGCCGATCGCTTACGGTAAGGGCGACGACGCCAAGGCGCGCACCGCCATCAGCTACGACGACACCACGCTGTATGTCGCGTGGGATGTGCGCGACGCCACGCCGTGGACCAACGGCGCCAGTGTTCCCGAGGCGATGTACCTGAGTGGTGACACGGTCGATCTGCAGCTCGGCACTGGCGGCGGCGATCCCAAACGCACCGAGGCCGGGCTCGGTGACGTACGCGTGTCGATCGGCGCGCTGAAAGGCAAGCCCACCGCGGTGGCCTTCCGCCGCATCGCCAAACAGAAGCAACCGAAGTCCTTCAGCTCGGGGGTGATCAAAGACTATGTCATGGAGCAGGTGGTCGTACTCGACCAGGCACGCATCACGGTCACGCCGCGCGGCGATGGTTATCTGGTCCAGGCTGCGCTGCCGCTGGCGCAGCTCGGCATCGAGCGCCTCGCCAAAACGACCCTGCGCGGCGATCTCGGCGTCACCTTTGGTGATCAAGCCGGCCAACGCACGCGCCTGCGCTCCTACTGGTCGAACCAGCACACCGGCATCGTCGATGACGCGGTGTTCGAACTGGCGATGGAACCGGCGCATTGGGGTGAGCTGGAGTTCACGCCATGAACCGACCAAAAATCAGGGCGTCGCAGCGAATTAATGCGCTGCTGATCATGATCCTCGCCGTCTGTGCGGCAGGTGCTGCCGAGAACGAACCAACGACTGAGGCTGGTTCCGCGCCGGAACTCGACGCCGCGGGCAAACCAGTCAAGCCTTCACGCGCACGGTATGGGATGCTTGCCCATCCGGGCGATCTTGCCGCCATGGATGCACGGCTTGGCCCACGTGCACCGGCCAAAGCCGACAAGGCAACCGGTGCTGGAAAATCGAACAAGACCAAAAAAGAAGATCGCGAGACCGTGCCGCTGGCACCGATCATCCCCAGCCCGATCGGTGCTAAGACCCCATATAATTTCGGCACGCCAAACGCGGATCCAGGCGGATACTGGACCACCCAAGGCCAGGTGCTCTACGTGCCGGACAGTCCCAGCGACATCGGCGTCGACCGCATCCACGTCGGTTGTTACGGCAACCACACGCTGCAGTTCACGCCCATCCCGGCATGGTGGGGCGGCAGTCATCCCGAACCCGGCGTGCTGGAAAAGTCCTGGAGCGATCTGACCGGCGGAAAACTTGGTCGGCCGTTTTTCATCGAGCGCGCCTATTCGAGTTATTCCGAAAACGGTTTCATGATCTTCACCAGCGGGCTGATCGGCGCGGGTTCGGTCAACAACGTGCCGAAGTATCCGTGTTTTCGTTTCCCCGCGGACAAGTGGCCGACGGCACTGGCGTTGACCAACCGTAACGAACTGCTGTTGGTGAGCGTGTGGGATGCGAAGGAGCAAAAGGCGCAGTTGGCGGTCCTCGCGCTTGGCTTGACCGAAGGTGGCAAGACCGGCTTCTGTCTGCCTAACTGGGGCATTCACAACCTGGTCAAATTGCTCGGCTACATTGATCTGCCTGGGCTCGAACTGCCGACCGGAATCGC
This sequence comes from Planctomycetota bacterium, assembly GCA_031426335.1. Lineage (GTDB taxonomy): Bacteria > Planctomycetota > UBA11346 > UBA11346 > UBA11346 > BOG-1363. Next base: position 23,576 of record JANPLC010000077.1, on the reverse strand, counting down.
GTGTACGGCCGCCAGTGATCCGTGGGCGGCCGCGCCCGCGGAAGCGTGGCACTACGATTATTCCACTCCCGAGAACCGGAAGAATTCCCTGCAAGATCCGGCAATCCCCAGGTCAGGCTACGCGGTGATCATCTCCAAGCCCGGCAACAAGGCGGCGTTCGTCGACTTGCAGCCCTTGCTCAGCGGCATCCGCCAGAACTGCTTCACGACGCCCGAACTAGCCGCGAAGGCGCGCAACTTTGGCGAGGCTGATGGTCAGTGGCCCTACACCTTCAAACACGCGCCCGCGATGAAGCCCATACTGGTCACGACCATCAGTGTTCCGGCACCGACCGTAGTGCGTACGTCTATGAAAGCCGCCCACGGCCGCCCGGCGATCGCCGCCATTGCCTGTGAAAAGGGTGAGGTCCGCGTTTACCGGGTTGGTGCCTTGGTTACTGAACAGGCGGCGACTGCGGCCGACGTCCAGCCACACGTCATCATTCCCGTCGGCCACAATCCCATCTCAATGGCATACCAGCGTATCGGCGATCCCTGGCGCACGTCGACCCAGGGCGAGGGCGTCGGCAGTTGGGATGCGATCAACTATACTTTCTTGGTCTGCTGTCGCGGGAGTCAGGAAATTGATTTCATTGAGGTCACGGCAACTGGAGGCGAATGTTACCGCCGCTTCCGCGATTCGCGCCTCATCGATCCCGTGCACGTCCAACAGATGCGCGTCAACAGTGGCGACCACGCCTACATTTTCACGGTGTGCGACTTCAAGGGCCGCAAGGTCATCAACTACCGCGTCGGCCCCGCCTACATCGATGGCAAGGCCATCCCCATCGCCAACGGCGCGCCGATCGATTGCACCGGGTGGATGGAGTTTCCCGGGCATCCCTTCATGGTCTCGGCGGACAACGTGCCCTGAGTGGTTGACCACTGTGCGCGAACGGTCCATCGGGGGCCTACAAGACGAGTGATTGGCGTTGGCGACCGGCAAGCGACTGATTGATCAGAGTTGCCGCGTTGACCGGATGCTAGGCCGGTTCAGTGCCCCGCGGGAGAGCGCTGATTGATGGCCGGTGGCCAGGGGCCAGAGGCCACCTGGCGGCGCAATTTGCCGGGAGCCGCAGCAATTGGCTTTAGGCTTCTGGCTTCTGGCCGCGAAAAAGCCTCTATATCCCGGCCGTTGCTTGGCCGCGGATCCGGTACTCCGGTTCGCTTGCGGCCACACTCCACCACCCTACCCTGCCGCCCTCTTCAACCGCCCAGGACTCCGGATTTTCCATGCCCAAGCCGTTCACTGTCGCTGAGATCCGTGAGGCCTTCCTGGCCTTCTTTGCCGAGAAGAACTGCGTCCGTTACGCCAGCGCCAGCCTGGTGCCGGAAAACGACCCGACGACGCTCTTCACCGTCGCCGGCATGTCGCAATTCAAGGATATGTTCCTGGGTCGCGGCACGCATCCGTTTACGCGTGCGACCACCGTGCAGAAGTGCATCCGCACCAACGACATCATGAACGTCGGACGCACCGCGCGGCATCACACGTTCTTCGAGATGTTGGGCAACTTCTCGTTCAACGACTACTTCAAACGCGAAGCGATCGTGTGGGCCTGGGAGTTCCTCACCGAACGCCTCGGTCTGGACAAGTCGCGGTTGTCGATCTCGGTGCACACCATCGATGACGAGGCCTACCGCATCTGGCGCGACGAGGTCGGCATTCCACCCGAGCGCATCTTCAAGATGGGCGACAACGACAACTTCTGGCCCGCCAACGCGCCGAAGGAAGGTCCAGAAGGTCCCGGCGGCTGTTGCTCGGAGATCTTCTGGGATCACCGCACCAACAACGACCCGAACGACAACCTGATGTCGTCGACCGGGCGTTTCGTCGAGATCTGGAATCTGGTGTTCCCCGAGTTCAACGTGCGCAAGCCGCACGCCGATGGCTCGCCGAACCTGGAGAACCTTGGCCGCAGCAACATCGACACCGGTTCCGGCCTGGAGCGTGTCGCGGCGGTGATGCAGGGGGTCTACAACAACTTCGACATCGACGTCTTTCAAACGATCATCAAGTCCGTGTGTGTGGTGTCGGGCAAGACCTACGACACCACCGTGCCCCTTGGTACGAAGTCGCAGATCGCTGAAGACAACGCGCTGATCAGGCGCGTCGCCGACCACGTGCGTGCGGTGACCTTCTGCATCGCCGACGGCGCCTTGCCCGGCAACAGCGATCGCGGCTACATCGTTCGCCGCCTGATCCGGCGCGCGACGCTCGACATGGACAAGCTCGGCGTCGACGAGGCGCGGCTGCACGAGATCGTGCCGGCCGTGGTCGAATCGATGGGCAAGGCCTATCCCGAAGTGCTCCGTCGTCAGGACCTGGCGCGCGACACGCTCAAGGCCGAGGAACAACTCTTCCGCCGCACGCTGCGCAAGGGCCTCGACCTCTTCCAGCGGTCGCTCGACAAGTTCAAGGGCGGCAAGATTTTCTCCGGCGACGACGCGTTCGAACTGGTCACCACCCACGGCTTCCCGAAAGAAGTCATCGCCGAACTGGCGGGTGCTGAAAATCTCGCCATCGACGACGCGCAGTTCAAGATCCGTTGGGATGAACACACGCGCATCAGCAACACCAAGCAGATCGAGGTCTTCACCTCCACGGCGTTGCAGGAAGCCAAGCCGCGTCTGGGAGTGACGTCCTTCGTCGGCTACGATCAGAGAGTGGTGCCGAGCGAGATCACTCTGCTGGAGGTCGCGGGCAAAGAGGCGAATCAGGCAGCCACCGGCACCGAGGTGCGTTTCGCCCTGAAAACCACGCCGTTCTACGCTGAATCCGGTGGGCAGGTTGGCGATCGTGGACGGGTGACGGGTTCCGGCTTCGTCATCGCCGTCACCGACACGCAGAAGGATGAAGGCTTGGTCGTGCACTACGGCAAGGTTATCGAGGGCGTCGCCAAACCCGGGGCGGTCACCGCCGAGGTCAGCACCGAGGTCCGCAGCGCGACCACGCGCCACCACAGCGCCACCCATCTGATGCACAGTGCGCTGACGCGCCTACTTGGCGACCACGTCGAACAGCAGGGCTCCAAGGTCGAACCGACGGCGCTGCGTTTCGACTTCAACCACCCGAACTCGCTGACGCGTGAGCAGATCACCGCCATCGAGCAATGGGTCGGCGACGCCATCGCCGCCAAACATCCCGTCGACATCCGCGTGATGCCGATAGCCGAAGCTAAGAGCATGGGCGCCAAGGCCCAGTTCGGCGAGAAATACGGCGACGCCGTGCGCGTGGTGACCATGGGCACCGGCGAAGTCAGCCGCGAGTTTTGTGGCGGTTGCCACGTCGCCAACACCGGCGACATCGGCGCGTTCCGCATCATCAGTGAAGGCGCATCCTCCGCAGGTATCCGCCGTATCGTCGCGGTTGCGGGTGATGAAGCGGCCAAACTTGCTGCCGCGGAAGCGCGCGTGGCCAAGGAATGTGGCAGCCACGTGGGCTTGACCGCTCCCAGCGCCGAGGACGAGCGTCAGGTCGACGAACTGGCGCGGATCTTCAAAGCGCCGATCGCCGAGGTCCCGGGTCGCGTGGCCCAGCTCGCCCGTGAGGTCGATGACCTCGCGCGCAAACTCGCGGCGCCGGCTCTGGCGTTCAGCGGACAATTGCTCCAGCGCATCGACCAGTTGCAGAACGAACAGAAGCGCTTGCGCAAACTTGACGAAGCCAAGCAGGCCCAGGCCGCCGCCGGCGCCGCCGATGAAGTCCTGGCCAAGCAAATCGACGTTGCCGGCGTGCCGCTGGTCGCGGCGGTGATGCCTGGCCTGGACGGCAAGGCGCTGCGCACGCTGCTCGACACGCTCCGCGCGAAACGCCCCAGTTTGTGCGTGGTTCTGGGCTCCGTCGCCGACGGCAAGGTCGGCTTGGTTGCCGGCGTCAGCCCCGACCTGGTCAAACGCGGCGTCAGCGCTGGCGCCCTGATCGGCAAGCTGGCTCCGCTGGTGGGTGGCCGGGGCGGCGGCAAGCCGGACTTGGCGCAGGCCGGCGGCACCGAGGCGGCCAAGCTGCCCGATGCCATCGCGGCGGTTCAGACGCTGGTGAAGGAAGCCGTGGCCGGGGCTGGCGCCAGCGGCGCCAACGGGTGATGGTAGGACGCCGTGCCCAAAAAGACCGACACCTCATCATCATCAAGCGACCGCTTCCGCCGCGGCGACAGCTCCAGCGATCGTATCGCCAAGGGCGAGGGTCGCCCGCGTCGCAAGTCGGTATTCAAGGGCGTGTCGGTCGTCCCAGGCATCGCCATGGGTCCGGTGCGGCTCAAGTTCCGCCAGACGCAGGTGCTCAGCGACCATAACATCACCTTCAAAGAGGTCGCCCGCGAATACGAACGCCTGAACGAGGCGGTGCGCCAGTCGAAGGAGCAGCTCCTCGAAGCGCGCGCCAAGGTGAAGAAGGAGATCGGTGAACTGGAGGCGATGATCTTCGACGCCCACTTGGCGATTCTCGAAGACCAGGGTTTCCTGAAAAAGATCCGCGCGCAGGTGCAGACGTTGCTCAAACCGGTCGAGGTGGTCGTCGCCGAGATCGTCGAGGGTTACTACCGTCTGCTGTCGATGAAGGAGGCCGAGAACCTGCGCGAACGCGCGGCGGACATCCGCGACATCGGTCGGCGTTTGCTCGACAACCTCACCAAACTGAAGAATCCCGGCGATGAGTACCCCGCTGGTGAGGAACCGCCGCCGGCGCAGGACGAGATCATTTTCGCCCGCGAGATACTGCCGTCGGACCTGGTCACTATCGAACACCGTCATTGCCAGGGCGTGATCTGCGAGACCGGCAGCGGTCGCGGTCACGCCGGCGTGATGTTGCGGGCGATGAACGTGCCGACGGTCATGGGCCTGGAGGGTCTGACCGAGAACCTTCAAGATGGGGACTACGTCGTCGTCGATGCGTCGAGCGGCATCGTCTATGTCAATCCCAAGCCGGACATCGTCGACAGTTTCGCCAAGACCAAGGCTGAGTTCGAGCACTACAAGACCGTGCTGAAATCCGAGGTCGATCTACCGGCGGTGACCACCGACGGCTTCCCCATCCAGCTGTTGGCCAACGTCAGCAAGCAGAGCGACATCGACCTCGCCAAGCTCTACAACGTCGACGGCGTCGGGCTCTTTCGCAGCGAGTTCCACCTGATGGTCGGCAACTCTTATCCCGACGAGGAGGAGCAGTATTGGATCTACCGCGAGGCGGTCGAGAAAATGGCCGGCAAGCCGGTGACCATCCGCACCATGGATCTGGGCTCGGACAAGAAACTGCCGTACATCAAATTGCCGGACGATGAAACCCACGGTCTGGGCCGGCGTTCCATCCGTTTGGTGCCGGAACTCGAGGAGTTCCAGCTCATCCAGCTGCGCGCGATCCTGCGTGCCAGCGTGCACGGCAAGGTGCGGCTGATGTGGCCGTTCATCACCAGCCTGGAAGACATGCGTTTGGGCAAACGGCTGGTACGCCAGGCGCGGCGCGACCTGGATGTGGCCAAACGCAAATACGACGCCGACATGCCGGTCGGCATGATGGTCGAAGTTCCGGCGGCAGCGTTGTCGCTCGATAAATATGTGCGCGATGCCGCGTTTTTTTCCGTCGGCACCAACGATCTGACGCAGTACGTCTGCGCCGCCGACCGCAATAACGCCGACGTGGCGCCGTGGTACAAGAGCCACAATCCCGGCATGCTGGCACTGCTCAAGCTCATCGTCGATACGATGAAGGCCAACAACGGCGACCTGACCATCTGCGGTGAAATGGCGGGCGATCCGTTCTATACCATGTTCCTGCTCGGCATCGGTGTGACCAAGTTTTCGATGCCTGCACCGCAGGTGCCGCTGGTGAAGAAGATCATCCGCTCCGTCAACCTGAGCGGCGCGACCAACCTCGCCAACAAGGCAATGCAGACCACGTCGACCAGCCAGATCCGCGAACTGTTCGCCACCACCGTGCAGCAGATCCTAGGGCGTGATCTTGGCGGATGGCGTCGTGATGAATCCGGTGAGTGAGCGCTCGTCGGAGTGGAATTTCTGTCGGCCTGTACGGTCCGGCTGAGGCTGAAGTGACCTCCGTGAATGCGCCATCGTCCTGGTATGCCGCCGGCCTGAAGTTTACCTGCACCCAGTGCGGGAACTGCTGCACCGGTGCGGCCGGCTTCACCTGGGTGACGGAAGACGAGGCGGACGCGCTCAGTCAGCGGTTGGGCCTCGACGGCGAGGCTTTCCGCACGCGTTACACCCGGCTGGTCTGGCGCGGCGGTGAACAGAAGCGCACCCTGGTCGAAAAACCCGGCGGCGACTGCGTATTCTTCCGCCGTGGCGTCGGCTGCACGGTGTACGAGCAGCGGCCGAAGCAGTGCGGTACGTGGCCGTTCTGGGGTCGCATCGTGGCCTCGCGCGAAGACTGGGAGGACTCCGCGCGTGAATGTCCTGGAATGAATCGTGGCGCCCTGCATGCCGCCGATCACATCGCCAGAACCGCAGCGGACGACGGCTTGTAGTCGTTTGTTCGGGGCGACGGTTGCGGCCTGTACCCTGCCGGCCACGCTGACCGAAAGACCATGGCGATTGACGACGAATCTTTGGTGGTGGCAGCGCAGCACGGCGACCTCGCCGCGTGGTCGACGCTCTGTGCCCGGCATCTGCCGCGGCTGGCGGCGTACATTGGCAGCCGGCTGCGGCGCCCTGAGGTGGTCGAACGGCTGGTTGCGGACGTGGTGGCTGGCGCCTGGAAACACCTGCCTGAACTCGAACAGCCGTCTGAATTCCCGGCGTGGTTGCGCAAGACCGGCGGCAATCTGGCGCTGCAATGGAGTCGTAAAAATCCTGCTGAACCAGTGGCGGCGCCATTCCCTGCCGCGCGCTGTGGCAACGACGCGGATCTGGCCGCGCGCATGACGCGCCTGGATGCCGCAATCGGGACGCTGCCGGATGCCCAGCGCATGCTGTTGGAGCAGCACTTTCGTGGTCAGGTCGACCTGGATGTCCTGGCCGCCGGCATGCACCTGCAGCGCGAGGGAATCGAGATCATGCTCGAGGAAGCGCTCATCGTACTTGATCGAGCAATGATGGGCAGTCCGTGATGCGCTTGCCGGGTGGAGCGCTGCTCCTGGCCTTTTGCTCGGCGTTCTCTCAGGTCTCAGCAGTGGAGGATCGCGATGCGGTCATCCAAGCGGCGCTCAAGGCGCTCGACACCGGACAGGCGGTCGCGGCGCTCCAGGTGCTGAGCGGTCATCCCGCTGCCGGTGTACCAGGGAAAGTGCGGCTGATTCAGGTGCGGGCACTGCTGGCGCTCGGGCGTCATCAGGAGGCGGCTGGGCTGCTGAAGTTAGATGATGCCGAGCAAGCAAACACCTGGCCGGAAGCGCAACGCGCGGCGGCAAGTGCGTTGGCCGGCGAGATCGCCTTGGCTGGCGGGAATTTCGTCGCGGCACGAGCGCACCTGGAGCGCGCCTTGCGGCTGCATGGTGAGGGGGTCGCCATCGATCGGACGCTGGTGCTGTTGGCGGAATGTTGCGAACGGCAGGGCGACACCGCCATGGCCTTGCGCTACGCCCATGCGGTGTGGCGCGATTGGGCGCGCAGCCCGCATCGTGGTCGTGCCGGTGTGATCGAGGCGCGTCTGATCGCCAACGAGCAGCCGGATCAGGCGCGGAGCGTGTTGGCTGGTGTGCGGGCACTCGACCACGTTGATCTGACGACGCGGCTGACCGCCGCTGAACTGCTGTGCCACCTGCTGCTGCCGACGCGACCTGGGAATTGTCTGGTTGTGGCAGAGCAGGACCTGCTGCGGCTGCCGGCGCATGGTCGTCTGCCGCTCTACCGTGCCTTGGCGTTGGCAGCACTGGATGCGCGCGAAGGTCATGCGGCACTGCTGGCATTGCCGGACTCTTTGCGCGGCGAGCCAGCGGCGGTGGCAAGCATCGCGCGGCTGAACGCCTTGCCGGTGGTGCAGTCGGAAAATGTAACGCTGCGCATTGAGCGGGCGCGCGCTGAGATCGAACTCGGGCGCCTGCCGGCAGCACGGGCGATGCTCGAACCGTTGGCGGCGACCCAACCGGCTGCACTTATGCTGCTGGCCACCATCGACGGCGTGCCGCTCGAACGCTGGTTGGATGCTCCTGCCATGAACGCAGCTGGCGCGCGTGCGATGGTCGGGATCGCACTCGCTCGCCTGGGAGATCATCCGCGCGCCTGGCACTTGCTGAAGCCCTTGGTCACGCCCGTTGCCCAAGGCGTGGAAGGGGTCGCTCCCGCCAGTCTGCTCTACTGGGCAGCGATGTCGGCGCAGCGGGCGGCGCCGGACCAGGTCGCAACCCTGATGGCGGCCCTGTTGGCGCTCGACAGCCATACGGTGGAAAATGGCATCGCCTGGGCGCTCGAAGCGCAGCGGCGTGAACAGCCGGCTGCGGCTGCGGATCCAGAGTTGGTGCGGCTTGCTTGGGAGCGCGCCGCCGAGGACTTGCCCGCGGATCACCCTTGGCAGCCGATCGCCATCCTGCGTGCCGCTCGACCGCTGATGGTCGGTGACGGTGGGCTGGAACGCGCCATGCGGCTGCTCGAACGGGGAGGGGCTCCGCTGAGCGAGGACCAGCGCCGCTGCCGTTTTCTGCTCGCGCAGGCCTATGAGCGCCTCGGTCGGTCAGCCCAGGCCTTACAGGTGATTGATGAACTGGAAGGACAGGCAGACGGCGAACAGCGACAGAAGCTCACACGCATGCGTGCCCGGCTGAGCACTTCCGGAACGTCGGAAGTCCAACAGCGCCCCCTTGATGCGGAGAATTGACGAACCGGCATCTGGCCTTTGACAGCCCAACTCGGAGCACATATGGTCCCCCCGGACTCCCTGCTCCAGGAGCTGACTGTGCCTAATCTCCAGATCGCCAGAGGAATAAACTGCGTGGTCTTTGTCGGGTATGTAAGTTCAGTATCTTTCCAGGCGGAGGGCATCCAGGCATCGGACCCGGCCGTCCTCGACGCTGACCTCCTTCAGGCAACCGCTCCATGATCCTCATCAACCTCTTGCCTCCGGAGCTGCGCAAGCGCCAGGGTGGCGTGAGCCCGACGTTCATCAGTGCCGTCGCTGGCGGAGGCTTGTGTGCCCTGCTGTTGCTGTTGTGGCTCTACCTGACGTGGATCCGCATTCCCAATGCCGATCGCTTGATCGCGGCCAAGACCGCAGAGTTGAAGACCAAGACTGCCCAGGCAGAAGAAGTCCTCAAGCTCGAAAAGCAGATTACCGATGCCAGGGATCGCCACGATCAAATCGTTGGCATGATGACCAAGAAGGTCTACTGGGCCCGCACTTTCGACGAATTTTCGACCTTGTTGAACGGCCCGTTCACCATCCCCAATTTTGACGTGCGCTGCCAAGAGATTTCCATCAGCGAGTCGTCGGCCGTGCCTGGCAAAAGCCGCACCACGACGTCACGTAGCGGCTCTGGCGAAGTCACCAGGGTCGCCTTCAAGATCAATTGGAAATACAAGCTGCTGGGCAAGGAGCGTCCGCTGGCCGGCGACTACATGAAATCCTTCTTCGATACCATCAAAGCCAGCAAGTTCTGGTCCGAGCAGGGTTTCACTGGGCGCCCCGAGGATACCTACCCGGGTGACACTCCGCGTGCAAATCTGGACATCAGCCGGGTGATCATTGAGGGCAATCTGACTTGGGAGCGTGTCAAGCTGGTCGAAGCGGCGAGGAAGTGACCATGGCCATCCGCAGCTTCAATGACCTGAACAAGAATCAGCAACTGGCCGTCCTCATCGGCGTCCCTGCAGTGATCGCAATCACCCTTGGTGTGCTGATCTACCGTTCGATGGGTGTCCTGGGCCCCGATCCCGATGACAGCCTGCCCGGATTCATGCACCGCAGCCTGCCTGGCAACAAGTGGGAGCAGATCAACAAGCTCGACAAGCAGATTGCCGAAAAGCAGGTGATCATCGATCGCCGCCAGAAGGTGGTCGAAGAACTCGCCAGCTTGGAATCCGATATCAAGGCTGGACGTGAGCGCCTGCCCTTGGAATCGGAAAAGGCGGAAATGCGCCTACTGATCGAAAAGCTCGCGCGCGACATTCCGAGTGACATCGGCACTGTACTGGTGAAGTCGGTGAAGATCACGGAGAGCACTGCCGGGGCGACTTCGCGCCAAGCATCAACCAACCGCTCCGGCGCGTCGAAGCCAGAACAGGTGACCTACCAGACGGAAATCTCCGGCGACATCAACGGCATCATCAAGTACGTCGACATGATCGAGAAGAACCCGCGTTTCATGCTAGTGAATTCTTTCTCGCTGACGCCCGGCAAGATCGCCACCGACGCAGAAAAACGCACGGTCCTGCTGCCACACGAGGTGAAGATGAACATCATCACCTACGTCTATAATCCGGGCAGTGGGTCTGCCGCCGCTGCCACTGGGGTCAAGCCATGAGCCCGTTGCGCTTATCGCTGCTCCCGCTGTTGCTGGCGGCCGCCCTGGTAGCTGATTTGGTGGGTGGTGAGGCGCCCAAACCACAGTCCGCCCCTGCGGCTACGAACCTACCGGAAAAAGCCGACCCTAAGGCCCAGAAAAAGGGCCCTGATCCCTTCAGCCAGCTCGCCGAGGAAGAGAAATGGACCTTCGAGCCGCCGATCAACCGTCTGGACATCTTCTACGATCTTGAAGCTATGCTCATGAGTCAGACGGTTACCGACCAGGGCGGTCAGAAGACCACCACTGGGGTGAAGCCGATCGGCGATGACATCGCCGGATTGCGCCAATGGGCCAAGGATGAATTGGCGCGGGTCGAGAGCTTCATCTTTGAACGTAAGTGGGATGACGCGCTCAAGGCCACCGAAGCCGATCTCAAAAAGCTCCAGCCGCGGGTTGGTGAAGACTCGACCATCGCCCAAATCGTCGAGAAGTTGAAACGTTACCGGGTCCAAGCGGAAGAAGCCAAGATTCTGGAAGAAGCCCAGGCCAAGTTTGATGCTCTTGGCCTCCAGGTTGAGGGCGTCCTCTGGTCACCAGCCGGCAGTCTGGCGGTGATCAGCGGCGAGCCGCGCGCGCGCGCGATTAATGAGCGCGTCAAAGATTGCGTGATCATCAACATCGACACCAACCGCGTCGACTTTCTTTTTCATTACAACCGCCGTCGCTTCGAGTTCCAACGTTATGTTGGTGAGGACGTGACGGCGAAGAAACCTGGGCAAACCAAATAGCGAGCTTGCATATGCACCTGCGCCACCTCGTGATTTCTAGTCTTGCGGCCTTGACCATCGGGGCTCAAGGCGCAGTCGTCTTTGCCGGCGATGCTCTCAACAGCGGACCGCTCGACACTACTCAACTCATCACTCTGGAGACCAGCGACAAACCGTTGGAAACCGTCTTACAGTGGATCAGCCGGCGTTCCGGAGTGAACATCGTCTGCAACGAAGCCGAACAGCCGCGCATCACCCTGCGTCTGGTGAACGTCACCTGGCAGGAAGCGGTGGAGCAGATCGCTGCCCGCTATGACTTGGTGGTTGAACGTAAGAGTGAGCGTGTTTGGCAGCTCACCCGTCCCCCCAAAGTGCGCATGGAGTTCCAAGATGCGCGCCTGACGGTGGTGTTGGAAGCCCTCGCGCGCCAAGCCAACGTCAACATCGTGATCAGCGACGACATCAACGCCAATCGGCGCTTGACCATGACTCTCAATGGCGTTCCGTGGCGCGAAGCCCTCGACGTCATCGTGCGTGCAACCGGTTACGCCTGGATCGAGCAAGAGTACCAGATCATCCGTGTGGTGTCGCAGGACAAATTAGAGAAGGATCTGCGGACCAAGATCTTCCACCTGAACTACACCAACGCCAAGGACATGGCGGCAGTGGTGGATGGTACCAGGAGCAAGGACGGCAAGGTCATCACCGATCTGCGCTCGAATAGCCTGATCATCACCGACACCCCGGTATCTCTCGATGCGATCACCCGCATCATCAGCACCTTGGATGGGCGCACGCGTCAAGTGCAGTTGGAGCTCAAGTTCGTCGAGTTCTCCAACAGCGACGCACAGAAGATCGGCTTCAACCCGATCAATACCTCGTTCAATCTCAAGGGGATCGGCGTGGTAGCGCCGAGCTTCACCCCGTTCAGCGACATCTTTGGTGGCGGTGTGAATTTCAACACCACCAACCCATCGCCGGCAAACTCGGGCGATTTCAGCGCCACCTTCGCTTTCGAAGCCTTGACGACCTTGAGCAGTTCAGAAGTCCTGCAGGCGCCTCAAGTGCTGACGCTCGACAACACCAAAGCGCTGATCCGCATCGGCCGTGAGATCCACTACGCTGAAACCACCATCACGCAGAATCCCAACGGCAGTGGTTCGCTGATCACGTTGAAAGAAGCGTCATCCAGCCCGGTGAAGGACGGCATCACCATCGAATTGACGCCGCACATCACCAGTGATGGCTTCGTCTCCCTCGAATTGTCAGCGATGAACGATGCGGTCACGTTGGTCCAGTTTACCAACGGTCAGGCGCCCAATTCGCCCGACTTCGCGGCGATCGAACTGCCGACCAAGAATTCGACCGAGCTCAAGACCACCATCATGATTGCAGACGGCAAGACGGGTGTCATCGGTGGCATCTTAACCAACCGTAGCCAGGACGAGACCCGGCAAATCCCGTTGCTCGGTTCGTTGCCAGGATTGGGTTGGCTGTTCAAGAAGCGCGAAGAAAGCATCGAGCAGCGCAATTTGACGATCTTCGTAACCCCGCGTATCATTCCGACCTCGGACAAGAGCGAGTATGAGGATGCGCGCCTGCGCCTGCGCGAGCGCTTGTCGGGACTCGACCTGCGTCCGAAGCAGGACGTTGAGCAGACTCGCGCGATCAACGAACCCTGAGTCAGAATCGGGACCACCGCTTAAAACCCTTCAGGCAGGCCGCTAGGCCTGCCTGAAGTGTTTAATTTAACCGTCCCGTCTGCAGCCGATCTTGAATCGTCAACCCCGATCGTGGTCTGGGGTTGTGTTGCTCCGGATCAACATAGTGTCCTCCCTTTCATCCTGACCGCTCGTGAGTGCCGCCCGTCAGGGCCGTGCGCCCGCGGTCCCACCGGCAGCCCGACTGCTTTCGCAGCAATAGCGGCGCCACCACGAACCGGATTTCCACTATGGGTTCCCATATTCTGATGAATGTCCTTGACGAGCAGGAAATGCGCGTCGGGGTCATCCGCGATGGCCGTCTTGAAGCCCTTATCCACGAACGTGTCGGCGAAGGTCAGCATCTCGGCAACATCTACAAGGCACGGGTCGCGAACGTCGAACCCAGTCTAGATGCCGCCTTCCTTGATCTGGGGGCCGGAAAAAACGGTTTCATTCACATCGATGAAGTAATCCACGAGAAGGGGCGCAACGCCCGCATTGAGCAAGCACTGCAACCGGGCCAAGAGATCGTGGTCCAGATCACCAAGGAGTCGATCAAGGACAAGGGACCGTGCGTTAGCATGTACCTCTCGTTGCCCGGCCGCTATCTGGTGATGATGAACAGCGATCAGGCCAAGGGCGTGTCGAAACGCATTGAGGATCAGGTGGTGCGTAAGCGCCTGAAGAACCTCCTCGCCAGCTTCGAACCACCTGCGGGCATGGGCTTCATCGTCCGCACCGCGTCGGCCGATCGCAGCGAGGCTGACATCCGTCTGGACTACGAATTCCTCAAGCGCCTGTGGTCGGAAGTGCAGGCGCTCAGCGGCCGCGTCCGTGCGCCGTTTTGCCTGTATCAGGAAGCCGATGTGGTGGTGCGCACCCTGCGCGATCTGGCCAGCGCCGACGCCCAAGCGATCATCATCGACCAGGAAAAACTCTACGACGAGGCGCGTGCCTTCGCCCAGGTCTTCATGCCGGAGATCTGCGATCGCATCCAGTTCCACCGCGAGGAACTGCCCCTCTTCACCTACTACGGTTTGGAAGATCGTGTTGGCACCATCTACGACCGTAAAGTCCAACTGCCGTCCGGTGGCACCATTGTCATCGAGCAGACCGAGGCGCTCGTTTCCATCGACGTCAATAGCGCGCGCAATCGCGATGCTGGCGACGTTGAGACCACCGCGTTGATGACCAACCTCGAAGCGGCGCAGGTGATCTCCCAGCAGCTTGTGCTGCGTGACCTTGGTGGATTGATCATCATCGACTTCATCGACATGGAGGACCGCGATCACCAGAAGCTGGTCCAGCTCGCGCTGCGCCGTGCGCTGATCGCGGACAAGGCCAAGATCCAGATTTCGTCGATGTCGCGCTTTGGCTTGGTGGAGATGACCCGTCAGCGCACCCGCCCAAGCCACAAGTTGGTGGCCTCCAGTGAATGTCCCTACTGCGTCGGCACGGGATCGATCAAGACCGCCGAGAGCTTTGAGATCGATTGCGTGCGTGCGATCCGTCAGGCGCTATCTGCTCGCGGTCTCGCACGGCTCGAAGTGGTGGTGCCACAGGATCTCGCGGTCTCGGTGCTCAATGCCCGTCACCGCGAGCTGGCCCAGCTCGAAGAGCGCTTCGACTGTCGCATCCTCTTCACCGCCGACGGACTCATGAAGGCGCGCGAGTTCCGCCTGCTGCCGACCGCGCGCAAAGGTGAACGCCGCGAGCGTGAGAAACCGGTTCGTCCGAGCCTCCTCGCGCCGCTGATGGTCGAACAGGCCAAGGCCTTGGCGTTGGTCAAGGAGGTCGCGGCGATGAAGCCAGACGATCTCGAACGCGAACTCGACGCCGGTATCCCGAGCGTGGCCCCGGTAGCCGCGCAACCCACAGCTGTCCAGGCACCTGTGGTGCGCGCGGCGCCGAGCCTTTGGGAGGAGGCGGCGACCCTGCGGCGCTTGTTGTTCAGCCCTAACGCTCCGGTAGCGGCCAGCGTCCCGGTGCCGTCTCAGAATCATGGCGGACGCGACCTTGCGCGCTCCGACTCGGCCGCTAGGGTGCCGCGCCGCTCACGCGGGCGCCGTCGTCATTGAGCGCCATCCGCATACCAAATTCAGCAGACCGTTTCAGGAGCTTCCCATGTACGCTGTCATCCAGGACCGTGGCCACCAGTATCGTGCGACCCAAGGTGATCGTCTGACCATCGACCGTAATCAGGTCGAGGTCGGCGCCACCGTCGAAATGCCCATCCTGCTGCTCGCCAACGAGGCCGGTGTGAAGGTCGGCGCTCCGTTCGTCGCCGGTGTCAAGGCCGTGCTCAAGGTCGTCGAGCACAAGCGCGGTGAGAAGATCACCATCGGCAAGTTCAAGCGCCGCAAGCACAACCTCCGCCGCCATGGCTTCCGGTCGGAACAGACCGTGGTCGAGGTCGTGTCGATCGGTTGATGCGCTCGTCGCACCAGCGCTGACCGTAATCCGTCAACAGACGACGTGTCATCAGCGGCTGACGCACTGCAGGGTGATTCGTCTGACGTGTCTGGAGTACCGCCACAGCCAACTAAGCTGTGGCGGTCGTCGTTTCGGGCCGTCGCGTCCAGTCCCGATCTTCTCGCCAGCTCGGCTCCGCCGTTTGGCTTTCGTAACGCTTCGTACAGCCACCTTCGCCGCAACACATCGGGACAGTTCGCGACCTGCCGTCCGTCATGGGGGATCGCGCCCTAACCGGAGGCATCCATGATCATGTTCCCCTCGCGCATCTTCCCGAGCTTGACCCGGCTGATGCCCGTCGCGCTGCTGGCGCTGCTGTGGCAGCCGTTGGCGGCTCTCGACATGCGCAACCTGGATCTGATCTCACCGATCAACGGTCAGCGGTTCCCGGTGGTGAGCGTGCCGCCCACCCAGCGTGGCGGTGAAAGCCTGGCCGACATGGGCGCCGATGATGATGGCTGCCGCCACAGTTCGGGTGCGGCGGAGTACGACTACTACATCGCCACGGATCCACGTTCCTACTTCAGCGCGCTGATTGCAGAATGGGACGACAAGAACGGCACCTTTCATGGACAACTGAACAACGATTTGAAGGCCTGGGTCGACAAGGAGTTTAACTCGCAACTTCAGGTAGACCTCAACAAGTCGTACCAGACCGCCATTGCCATCGCCAAGGCGCGTGGGGTTCCTCCGCCTGATCGGCGTTCCTTCATTTTGTCGCAGGGCGACATTCCGATCGAACGGCGTTACGATTACACCTACCGCTGTTATGCCCGACGTGGTGCCCGTCCGACGGCATTGGCCAAGGTCGCGTTGATGGGCGCCTGGGCGCTGCGCTGCCGCGCCAACCTGCCGATTGCCCACCAGACGCTGGCCGGCGGTTACGCTGAGGTGAACGACAAAGTCACTCGCCGGGTCAAGGATGGCGAACGGTTCTCTCTGGCAAAATGGCTGCCCATCTACCGTTCGATCTTCGAAGACGAGCGCCTCACCAATGAGGGCTACTTGGTTGCCGGCCTGACCACCTTTGGCATGGAGATGCGTGACGGCAACTACGGTCGCTGCCAAACCATCCTCACCAAATTGAACGAGCGCTTGAAAGAAGTGAAGGACGGCGAGGTCATGCGCGGCATCGTGCGTTCACGCATGACTCTGCAGCGTGAGTACCTGGTGTTTGTCGGGCGCGCCGCGACGCATTTCATGGAGGCGATCAACAACGAGGAGTTCCCGCGTGCGAAGCTGCCAGAAACCATGCTGGTGGTGGCCGAATGCCTGCGCCGCCAAGCAGCGATCGGTCAGCCAGGAGGAGATGCGCCGGCCGTGCGTGCCATGGATTGGTACCTCGCCATCGCCAAAATGCCTGAATCCCAGCCCAAACTGCGTGAGGAAGCCCGCTCGCAGGGTCGCGTCCCGTCGGCCGATGCGCCGTACGAGATGCAGATCGGGTGGATCGCCGATCGTCAGATAGAGAACCTGACCAAGGCCGGAGTCGTGCATCCAGGATCAATTTCAGGCCCAGACAAGGAACTGCTCAGTGCGATCGTCATTGATGGTCTGGGAACTTCGGAATACATCAGCCCGGCGTGGAAACCGGTCACCGGCGCGACCCAGGCGGATTGCCGGCTGATCCTCGACCTGATCGGCAAGGCCGTGCTCGACTATACCTTCCGCAATGACCAATGGCCGACCACCCTAGGCATGTTGTGGGAGCGTGAGGTGATCCATGACCGCAATTACGTGAACCGCTTCTACTGCCCGGTGACTGGCAAACCGTACCTCTACAAGGCACTCCCAGGCAACATCACGACCACCAGTCCGAGCACCGTGCTGGTGGCGACTTCGGAGCCCGTGCCGAGCAATCAGGGGCCGCGTTACGGGCTGTTCCTTGGTAATGCGACGCTGGTGTGGAGCGCAGTGCCGGTCAAACCCGGTGAACTCTACAAGCCCTGACCATGCGCTTGCACGAGATCGTCGGTCATGGCGGTCTGCCCAGGTTGATCGCTCGTCTGATCGCCCGCGGTCGTCTGCCGCACGCCATGATCTTGGAAGGCATCGCTGGCTGCGGACGGCGGACCTTTGCCAGAGCCATGGCGCAAGCCCTGCTTTGCAGTGCGGCGCGCGATGGGGATGCCTGTGGGATCTGCCCATCCTGTCAGGTGATGATGGCTGGCACCCATCCCGATTGCAGTGAACTGCCGCACGAGAGCACTGGTGCGGATTTGCCGCTCGATCTGGTGCGTGAGGTAGTGGTCGATGCGGCCTTCACCAGCCCGCTGATGGGCACGGCCAAGGTCTTCATCCTGCCTGGGATCGAACGTCTGGCGCCCGCGGCGGCGAATACCCTGCTGAAGGTACTCGAAGAACCGCCACGCGGCACCTACCTGATCATGACCACCACCAGTGCGGCTGGCGTGCTGCGCACGATCCGCTCGCGGTCCCAACTGTATCGTCTGTCGCCGCTCACCGCACCCGAAGTCGCCGCCATACTGGAGCGTCGCGGGTTGGCACACGACGTGGCGGAGCGGCAGTCGCTGGTAGCGCAAGGATCGCTGCGTGGGCTTGATGAGCGGACCGCGCAGGTGCCATTCGCTGCTTTATCCCGCTTGTTGGCCGGCCCACTGGATGAGGCGCTGGTCGGCGAAGTGGTCGGCCAATTGCCCAAAAAAGTCGGTGAGGAAGCCGGTGATCGCACCCTGGCCGCTGAACAGCGACGGGTGCTGAGTCGGTGGCTGGAAGCACTGGTCCAACGCGAACGTCTGGCCCTGGCCGGTCCAGACGCAGAAGCGGTTGGCGACCGCATCGAACGCGTCCTGCGTCTGCAGCAGGACCTCGACCGTCATCTGAATCCCCATTTGGTGGTCGAGGGCTTGGCCCTACCGACCCGCTGAATGACTGACCGGCATCAGTCATGCGAAGACAATCAGGGCCAGGGGCTGTTGCATGCCCGCATGGGATTGCTTGAATGACACGGACTTGGAGCCGGCATGGCGCGTGATGCATTGCTCGATATGTACCTCAAGGATGTCTCGGGATTTCCCGTCCTGACACGCGAGCAGGAGTGCGCTCTGGCGCGTCGTCTGCGCAAGGGGGATCGCTCTGCACGGCAGGATCTCATCCAGTGCAACCTGCGTCTGGTCATCAGCGTCGCTCGGCAATACGAGGGCCAGGGCATGCAGATCCTCGATATCGTCGAGGAGGGCAACATCGGCCTGATGCGCGCCGTGGAACGCTTCGATCCGGAAATGGAGTGCCGTTTCTCCACTTATGCGGTGCACTGGATTAAGCAGGGCATTCGCCGCTCGCTGCTGGAGAAGGTCAAGAACATCCGCGTTCCGGCCTACATGGCAGAACTGGTGGCGCGCTGGAAACGCCTCGTCCGCGAACAGCCGCACATCACCGACATCAAGGAGATCGTCAAAGCGCTGAAGCTGCCCAAGGAGAACATCAAGCTCATCCAGCGCGTCATCCGTACGGCGCAGATCAACGGCGCCAACCTCGATACCGAGGATGCCTCCGAATTGTCCGGCTTCTTCGAAGACGAACACATCGAGAGCAATCCGGAGATGGCCGTCGGCATGCGCGAAGACGTGCAAATGCTCCAAGCCCGCCTCAGCCAGCTGACCAAACGCGAAGCCGACATCCTGCGCTATCGCTACGGCATGGACGGCTTCCCCGTCCTGACCCTGGAAGACATCGGCAAGATCTTCAACCTGACCCGCGAACGCGTGCGCCAGATCGAAGCCAAGGCCATCAAGCGCCTCAAGGAACTGATTCCCAGCGAGACCGTTCTCTAAGTTTAGATTCAGGATTCAGACAAGTCGAAGTGGTTGTCGGCTATCAGTCAGATAATCCATCAAACGCAACGTACCCAGGTGCGGGTCCAGGGCCGGCCGAGGCCCTGGCAGGCGTAGCGGACGGAGTCCGCGAACAACAACCCTCCGAGTGCGCCTGCGCGCACGAGCGAGGGCAAGGCTCTGTCCTGCGCAGCAGGACTCACCGGCGCAGCCGGTGTAAGCCCGACGCAGTCGGGCTAGAGCCGCGTCAAATAGTCGACGAAGTCTTTCTCGATGTATTCCGCCCAGCGCACCTGGATCTTCCGCATCAACCGATCGTGCGCGACGGTGTTGATCAGTGAACTGGTGCGCAGGCTGATGGTGATGCCGCCCAGGCTCGCGCCGTCACCGGTCTCGACCATGCTCTGAAAGGTGCCTTCGAGGCGCTCCATGCCGTCGACCATCATCTGCATGCTGGTGAGGGTCAGCTTCAGGCGCAGCGTCGGTTTGGCCGTTCCTGGACGGACGATGCGCAAACCGATTCCGGCACAGGTAGCGGTCAGTTGCGGCAGAATCGGTTCCAAATCGGGAGCCGCGACGATGTCGACGCTCACCCGATCGAGCACTTGGCGCAGGCGTTCACGCATCTCTGCCAGCGTCATCGGAGCCGCCGGAGCGATGCTGCCGGGCTTGGCGATCTGCAGGTGGGACAACTTCTCCTCACGCGCACTCACCAGCGGCATCAGCCGCTTGTGCAGTCGCGCCGCCGCTCCGACCGGATGGGCGCGCGGATCGACTTCGGGCTGGCGTTCGTGGTTGGCGAGCACGGTGGCGATGTCGCGATCTAGTTCGGCGATGCGGTTCATCAACGACGTCGCCCAGGCTTCGCGGTTGAGCGCGACCTGCACGTAGAGGCAATGGTCGGTCTCAGTCTGTCTGGTGACGGTGATGCCCGGCAGTTCCAGGTGATCGATGGTCACGCGTGGGCGGCCATTCGGGTCGTCTTCGACTTCGATCTCGTCGTCCTCCTGACCGTCGCCGCGGATGACGATTCGCAGCTGGCGTGCGATATCGCGGCGGCCTTCAGCGATCGCGGTGTTGCGGTCCATGCGCAGATCGGTGCCGACGCCGTAGGTGTACTCCAGGTCGAGCGGTGGCTGCAGCACCCAGGACGGGATGGCATTGGAGCGGGTCTCCACCCGTTGGGGTTCTCGCCCTGGGCGATATTTCGGTTCGCAGGCCACCTGCACCACCAGGGCGCAAGCGAGCGTGGCGCTCAGCAGGAAACGGTGACCGGTGATGTCCATGTGATCTCCGGTAGGTCAGTCGTCGGTGGCCGGAGCCGCAGTGGCCGGCACGCCAAGGGTAGTGATGTAAACCACCGCCTGCTCCACCGGAATGCCCAGCAGATCAGTGACGCGGTCATCGAAGAAACCACCGATGCCGCTGGCCCCCAGGCCTTCGGCCGGAGCGGCAAGAGCCAGTCGTTCGCCGAGCATGCCGGCGTCCAGGTGCAGGTAGCGGTAGGCGCGCTCGCCTTGCCGCCGCACGGCCCGCGCCAGATCGGCGGTGTGGAACACCACGGCGGTCGCATCGCCGCCGAGTTCCTGGCCCAGGCAGAGGAACTGTACCGCCTCGCGGGGGCAGTCCGCTTTGAGCAGTCGCAGTTCGTTGCTGTGTGGCGCGTAATAGTAGACGCCTGCGGCCAAGCCTTCGACCGACAACACCGCGACAAAGGTCATCAGCAGATTGCGGTCGAACGCTGGTTGCTCACCGAGTCCGGTGAGGTCCGGATGGTAAGCGTAGGCGAGAATGCGCGCGAGTTGCAGGCTGCTCATCGTGCCGCGGCGATAACGTCTGGTGCTGCGCCGGCGCAGGATGGCATCAAGCGGCGCGCGGCTGAGCGCGCTGGGTTCATTTGGGATCGGCAGCGGCACGCCGCCGCGCAGTCCGTAACGGTTTTCGAGATCGTCCGCCTGGTCTTCACCATGCGGAACCTGGCGCGGACGTTCAGCCGGCAACACGCTATCCTGATGCAGCGCGTCGAGCAGCGGCGGTTCACTATCGACCGTGCTAGTGGGACTCGGCAGCGCGGACCAGATCGGACGTTCGTTTGCGCCAGGACCGTGGATGGTCACCAGGGCGAGCGAGCCTTCCTCATCGGGGTCGACGCGCAGGAGCGTGTTGAGCCGTTCATCGCAGAACGCGGCGGTGAGGGTGGTGCGCAGTCCCAGAGCCTGAGCGGCGAGGGTCGCGTTGGCCAACAGGTGGCCGCTATCGAGCAGGATGCGGCGGTAAGCCCGCTCGCCATAACGCCAGGAGCTCCGGCGGAACACCCCGGTGACCACCAGCAGCGCTGGCGCGGCGACCACCGCCGCGTTGCCGTAACAAGCCTCGGCCACGGCATCCGCTACCTCTGCGCCCGGCCACAACGGGATCAGGCGATGGCGCGTCGGATCGAAACCATACAGCCCAGGAGCGAGGTCCGGCCAATCGCGCACGATCACGTAGCACTCGGCGGGATACAGTCCGCCAGCGGAGGGGCAGGCGCGCAGGAGCAGGTGACGCGGTTCGCTCGGCACCACCCCGGTGACACCGTAAGTGTAAAAAATCAGCCGGCTGAGCGCGGCGAGCGACGGCACGCCGTGCACGTGTGCATGCGCGTCGTCATCGGCCGGACGCCCAGTGAACGGATTCGGATCGAACGGCAGGAAATCCGCCAGTTCAACCGGCTCGCTGCAGTCGTATTCCTTGTAGGGCACGGGCTGCAACGACCAGTCGAGCCCAGCACCCTGACCGATGGTCTCGGGGTGGTACTTGGTCGCTTCGTGGTAGGTGACGGCGGTCGACATGCGGGTCCGCGCGACCTGAGGTCCTTACTGCTGGGCCTGCTGGTGTTGCTCTGGCGCCTGTTGCGCTGGCTGCGTCGCTGGTTGCGTAACCATGCGTCCCGGCTCGAAGGGGATCAGCGGCAGGTTGGCGTGCATGCACAGGTTGTTGATCTGCGCCATGATCTTGCCGGTGCCGAGCACCATCAGGTGCTGGAAGAATGGATCGTTGGAACCGGCCTTGGGATCGAACTTGGCGTCGGTGGTGAAGAGGAAACGCCAGCCGCCGCGAGCGAAAGGCTGCTCGGCCTGGCCGATGAACAGCGCGAAGGCCGATACGGCGGTGTGCATGGTGCCATCCGGGCTCGACGGGAGGAAGTGCAACTGGCCAGCCGCACGAATCTCGTTCAGGCCCTCACGGGACGGGGGCTGCTGAATCATGATGCCGTCGAGGAAGTCGCGGCTGATGTCGAATTGCATGGGAAATCCCTTGGTTTTGTGCGGCCCGTGCCGGCTGCGGGGCGCACGCTAACGGCTGAGTGGAGGGGGGCAATCCCGCGTTCCGACGGTGCATCACGGTGCGCGCAGTTGCTCGGCGTCGGGGCCGGCACCGCGTTGCTTCGCCGATGACCACCACACAATCCCGCGCCTCATGCCTGGGATAGGGCTGTCGGGGGGACGCTGAAAGGTTCCGCCGCCGCCTGCGTCCCGGCGCACTGATCCATGGTGGGTAACCAAGCCCACGTCGTCGAGTTCACGCGGCCGTCAGATTTTCAGGAGGATACATGTCAGAGCCGACCACCACGCCACCAGCGCCCGCTCCAGCAGCGGCACTGATCCAGGCGCAAGGGTTGTCCAAGTACTACGGTGACTTCACCGCCATCGCCGATGTCACGTTCAACGTGCATCGCGGCTCGGTGACAGCCTTCCTCGGGCCGAACGGCGCGGGCAAGTCGACCACCATGAAGATCCTCACCGGCTTCCTCGCGCCCTCCGCTGGTCGCGCGATGATCGCCGGCTTCGACATGGATACGCAGCGCATCGAGGCCAGCCGCGTGCTCGGTTACCTGCCGGAAAACGGCCCGCTCTATCCGGACATGACTCCCGGCAGCTACCTGCGTTTCATCGGTGAAAGCCGCGGCATGGGTGGCACCGATCTGCGTAACGCCCTCGACCGGGTTGCGGAGAGCTGCCGCATCGAAGAGGTGTGGCACAAGACCATCCGCAAACTGTCGAAGGGCTTCCGTCAGCGCGTGTGCCTCGGTCAGGCGATCCTGCATGATCCGCAGGTGCTGATCCTCGACGAACCGACCTCGGGCCTTGATCCCAACCAGATCACCCTGGTGCGCGACCTGGTGCGCTCGCTGGCCAAGGACAAGACCATCCTGTTGTCGACCCACATCCTCCAGGAAGTAGAGGCGATGGCCGACAACGTCGTGCTGATCAGCGAAGGCCGCCTGCAGTTCACTGGCACGCCGGCTGAATTGGCGGGCAAGTCCACGATCGAAGAGCGATTCCGCGAACTGACCAAAGGAGTGGTGGCATGAGCGTCCTCAACCTAAATGGCATCAGCGCGGTTGCCCGTCGCCAACTCTTCAGCCTG